>JAFTRQ010000036.1 GCA_017462125.1 Clostridia bacterium
CCGCTCTCCATATCGGCATTGCGTATTTCAAGGGTGTCACCAACCGTAAGAGAGAGCTTTTCCGCTACCTTGGGGCTGATCAGCACCTCGCCCTTTGCGGGTAAGGACATAGTTTCACCATTTCTTTGAACGTTCCAGTATTGAGAGAACTGCTCGGCATCATCATAGCTCATCAGGTGCACTGAGGACATGGACTTATCGGCTTTCAGATCAACATAATCAAGACGCGCGTTCAGATAGCGGTCGATCTCGGTGATCTCGTTTATCTTTTCTGTAGCGAGCGCTCCATCCGCTTCATCGTAGCTTGCCTCAATTTCATATTTTTGAATATCGTTATACTGTATCTTCCCCACGTCGATCATAGAATCCCGAATACCGAACGCCGTTACAAGAAGTCCCGCGCAGCATCCGATGCCCACGAGCATCATAAACAAGCGTTGCTTGTAAAGAAGCATATTTCGGGTAGTGATCTTATTCAAGAAGGACATTCTGTTCCAAATCGGCTTGATATGCTCCAAGATCACCCGTTTGCCGACCTTGCCTGCGCGAGGACGAATGAGCGTTGCGGGGACGCTGACAAGCTCCTTATGGCAGGAGAAGTACGTACTGCCGAGAATGCTCACAAGAGAAATCGCAAGTGTGATCAAAGCGAGACTGCCGCTGAACAGATATGTAATGGGGGCAAAATTGTATATCTCGTTATAGGCAAGCCAAAAGATCTTCGGCAAGCCCCAAGTACAAGCAAAATAGCCAATTGCCCATCCGATCAACGTGGCACTTCCCGCATATAGCAGATATTTCCCCATAATGGCACTCTTGCTAAAGCCCATCGCCTTGAGGACACCAATCTGCGTGCGTTCCTCATCCACCATTCTCGACATCGTGGTCATACACACGAGAATAGAAATGGCAATGAAGAAGATCGGGAAAATATTGGCTACACCGCCGATGATACCGGTGTCGTTCTCAAAGCTGACGTAGCCTGCATTCTCACTTCTCGTCAACACGTAAGCGGAAGGGGCTTCTATACCGAGAGCTTCTGCCATCTCGGGTGTGAGATTGTTTTCTGCTAAGATGCTTTCAAAGCGTTCCAAAATGACTTCTTCCGCAAGCGTCGTGATCTCGTCTTTGTGTTTGTCGATCAGCTCATCGTATTCTTCGCTGTATATTTCGGCTTTATTCTTCAGCGTCAGATTGATCTCGGTATACGCCTCGGTCAAAAACGCATCCTCGGGAACGTAAAGAAAGGTGCTGACCGTCCCGCTTCCGATGGTGGTCGTTCCACGGTCAAGTCCAAGATACAAGGGTGTGTTACAAAGACCAACAATGGTAAACTCGGTTTCGCTAAGCTGCTCCTTTGTACTATCCTCGTTCTCAGTTGCAACGGTAAAGGTCTTTCCAATATCGTCCTCGGAGTATCTGTCAACATCGGCAAGGCACTCGTTCGGTGCTGTTGGCATCCGTCCTGCCTCCAGAGAGATCAGATTGACCTTTTCTGTCAAAGCATGAATTTTATAGGGACTCACGTTATCGTCATAGCGAAGAAGCGCGTCAACGCTGTACGTTCCCTCTGCCGATTCAACAGCATCAAGCTCTTCAAAGAGAGAAAGCTCATCCTCGGTAAATCCGATGGTGGAAAGCAGACGGTAATCGTAAAAATGCTGATCCTTCAGATATTCGTCGCCAGTGTTCAGCATCGCATCCGTGGTAATTTTCAGTCCCGCAAAAAAGCCTGCACTGAGAGCCACGATCAGAAGGATCGCCATAAATCTTGTGAAGAAGGTGCTTATGGTTCGCACCGTCATTTTCATTACTGCGCGCATTTCGTCACCACTCGATCTCGTCAATAGGCGTTACGTTTTCGTTGAGCTCGTTGGAAATGATCTTTCCGCTCTTGATACGAATGACTCTGTCTGCCATCGGAGCGATAGCTTGATTGTGCGTAATAATGATGACCGTCATTCCGCGCTCACGACTGAGGTCGTAAAGCAGCTTCAAAATAGCCTTACCCGTTACGTAGTCAAGCGCACCCGTAGGCTCGTCGCAAAGAAGCAGGCGCGGATTCTTGGCAAGAGCGCGTGCAATCGCCACTCTTTGCTGTTCACCGCCCGAAAGCTGTGCGGGAAAGTTATTCACCCTCTCGGCAAGTCCAACCATTGCAAGAGCTTCCTTGGCGGGAATCGGCTCTTTGCAAAGCTGTGCGGCAATTTCCACGTTTTCAAGAGCTGTCAGATTGGGAATGAGGTTATAAAACTGAAATACAAAGCCCACGTCATGACGGCGGTACTCAACCAACTCCTTTTTCGAGAATGCTGAAATCTCTTTACCGTCAAAATGAATTTTTCCGCTCGTTATGGTATCCATACCGCCGAGCATATTGAGAAGTGTGGTCTTGCCCGCTCCCGACGAGCCGAGCAAAATGCAAAATTCTCCTTTATTTATTTCAAAGCTTGCGTCGGACAGTGCATTGATCTGTGCCGCGCCGCTTCCATAGCTTTTGGTTACGTTTTCAAACTTGATATAGTGTTCGCTCATATTTTTACAATTCTCCATTTTTTTCTCATTATAGCACCGTTATGTTTCGCAAATGTAAAGTAGCAGAAAAGTGAGTGACGGCAAGGACTGCCCATTGTCCTTGCCGTCAAAATCTCATACTGTAAGTCTCAGTGCGATCACCATTACTGCTTTTCTTCCGTTGCATCAAGCTTGGAGCATATCTGTCTTGCCGCCATATGTATGCAGGACTTGATCTGCTCTATAAATTCGTCGGGCGGCAGGCACTCCTGCGACGTAAGCCACCGTTTAATACCGCAAATAATGCCGTCTGCGAAAAAGCCGACCTGAAATTCGCTGACCTCATTCGTTTTCATGATCACTTGTAACCGCTCGGACAGAACGGGATAGCAGATGTCCCCCAAATGCTCGGAGAAGGAATTTTGCCCCTCCACCTTGAGTGCTTTTTTATAGAATGCACGATTCTCATAAAAATAGTGGATAAGCAACTTGACTCCGTCCCAATTGGAGTCGTGCGGAATATCCTTTGCCACCTCAATAAATTCGGTATCAAAGATCCAATTTACAAGATCCTCTTTATCCTTAAAATGATAGTAAAAGCTCTTTCTGTTCATTTGGCACAGCTCGCAGATATCACCTACGCTGATCTTTGAGAATGGCATTTTTGTCATCAGATCCTTGAGAGCCGCGGCAAGTGCCTTTTTTGTTATATTGGAATCAGCCATTGGGCACCTCCTGTCGTGGTTTTTCTATAATACGTCGGTATATCGATAGGTAAAAAATAAATGACAATACCTACCCACACCTTGCAGATAAGTCTCGTCATTTCAGATAAAGCCAGACCTCGCGGTCAGTATGTTGACTTCATCGCACCGTGTGCAGACTACTCCCTTATTGCTTTATTATATCAAAAAATCTCCTTTTTATCAAGTGTTTCGACCAAAATCTCTTTGGGACAATTTTTTATAAGTGTCCAAAAAGGTAACGATTCCGAAATTTGTCGCATTTTTCGACACACAGGAATTGTTGTCCGATGACAAATAATTCGGAATAGAGTATAATCTGTTCATGCTCAACGCTCAAAATTATTTGGAGGAATGCGAATTGAAATTTTATTGCGAAGATCATGAAAAAGTCTTGGATGAGCTGCAAAGCACAAGAGACGGCTTAAATTCTGCCGAAGCTGCCAAGCGTTTGGAAGCAAACGGCAAGAACAAATTGGCTGCCGCAAAGGGCAAGTCCATCATCCGCCGTTTCCTTGAACAGCTTGCAGACCCGATGATCATTATTTTGCTCGTTGCGGCTCTCATCAGCGGTGTGCTTGCCGTGGTGGAAAACGAGTGCTTTGCCGACGTTATTATCATTTTGGCGGTGGTTATCGTAAACGCCGTTCTCGGTGTTTATCAAGAGAGCAAGGCGGAAAAAGCCATTGAAGCCTTGCAGGAAATGTCGGCGGCAACCTCAAAGGTGTTGCGTGACGGCAAGGTACAAGTCATTCACAGCGAGGACTTGGTTGTTGGCGATATCATTCTGCTTGAAGCGGGCGACGCCGTTCCCGCAGATGCAAGAATTCTTGAAAACGCAAGTCTTAAGGTAGAGGAAGCCGCGCTCACGGGTGA
>JAFTRQ010000037.1 GCA_017462125.1 Clostridia bacterium
AACCCTCTTTCCCATATGCGGCGTTTCTTTTGTAAGAGCAAATGCTTGCATTTGCGAGCCGAAGCGTAGCGTAGGCAGGTTTCATTTCCGCTGGTGGAAAGAAATGAACGTATTAAACAGTTCAATAAATCAAAATTTGAAAGTTGAATCCTAACACAGAAAGGATATATTATGAAAAAACAAACCTATATTGAAATAATGGACAGAGCATTTCAGTCCTACACCAAGGAGCAGATCGAGGATTTCTTCGGTCGAGTAAAGCAGGGTGGACTTACCGAGCACGGTTTCCCGAGACTTGCGTCGAATCTCGGAGTTCTGATCTGCCACGGAAGACATACAGAGCTTTTGCCGCTTTTCGTTGACCTTATGGACCTTTGCTGTGAGCAGATGCCCAAGGTTCACGCGGCAAACGATTTTTCGGTCAGAGAGGTGGTCACTTGTATCGTTGCCGTTGAAAAGGCGGGGCTTTTGCCCAAGGAAAAGACCGACGCGTGGAGAGAAGCGATTGCGGGTATTGATCCTTGGAAATGCTACGATTGCATTGCCGTCCACCCGACTCAGATCATAGGAAACTGGTCGCTCTTCAACGCCGTCAGCGAATATGCCCGCGTATGGGGCGGATTTGTAAAGGCAGAGGAGAACGCGGATTATATGAACCTCCAGATCGCGACTCAGATCCGTCAGATGGACGAGCACGGTATGTATATGGATGCTATGGGCAAGCCGTACGAGGGCTACGTTTATCCCATTCTTTACGATTACGTGCCGAGAGTGCTTTTCTCCTTCCTCGTTCATTTCGGCTATGACGGAGAGCACCGCGATGCTATCGTTGAAGCCCTTGAAAGGAGTGCAGACCTGACCTTGAAGATGCAGTCTGTCACGGGCGAGATTCCCTTCGGCGGCAGAAGCGCCCAGTTTATGCACAACGAATGCACCGAGGCGGCTCTCCTTGAATTCTACGCAAGCTATTTCGCAAAGAAAGGCGACCTGAAGCGTGCGGGACAGTTCAAGAGAGCGGCACGTCTTGCGGCGGAAAACGTCTTTTATTGGTTTGAAAACGCACCTATGAAGCACGTCAAAAACCGCTATTCCATCGAAAGCAAGGTGGGCTGTGAGGCTTACGCCTACTTCGATAAATATATGATCACCGCCGCATCTATGGCTTACTTAGCTTATCTTTACGCAGACAACTCGATAGAGGAGTGCGAGACCTGCCCTGCGATAGAGGGTGGATTCGTAGCGCAAACAACAAACAGATTCCACAAGTATTTCCTTAATAAGGGTGGCTATTTCGTAGAGATAGATACCAATGCCGATCACCACTACGAGGGCACGGGTATCGGCAGAGTGCAAAAGCTGGGCGCGCCCCCTCAGATATGCCTCTCGTCGGGATTCCCGAGCCACCCGAGCTACGTTACGGATGGCAAAAATTCAACTGCGCTGTCGCTCTGCGCCTCTGCAGAGATCGACGGGAAGTGGTATATCGGAGCAGAGCATCCTCACATAATTCCCGAAGATGCCTTCTATGCCAAGGACGACCGGTGCTTGGCATATATGGAATGGAACACGGAGGACACTAAGGTTTGCCAGAGTGTCGTCGTGACCGATGGCGGCATTGAGACCCGCGCCGAGGTGTTTGGTGACAAGGCGGGTAACGTAGGTGTTGAAATCCCCGCATTCGCCTTCGACGGCATCGAAAAGACTCATATTAAAATGACAGATAAGGTTCTTACCGTTGAATATAAGGGCTACCGTTGCAAATACACCACAACGAGTAAATTCGTTGACCTTGGCGAAGAGGTCTGCAACCGTAACGGAAAATACCGCCGCTTCAGAGCAGAGGGCGAGTATCTTGTTTGGGTAAAAATAGAAATAGAGAAAATATGACAGAAAAAAGAGAAGCAATAGAAATGTGCCTGACCTTTGCAGGCATATATGAGGACTACCCCTTTGACGAGGGAATATGGGCGGCGATGAGACACGAGGGCAACCGCAAGGTGTTTGCTTTTGTCCTTGAAAGAGACGGAAAATATTTCATCAACGTCAAGCACACTCCCGAGGATGGCATTGTCTGGCGCGAGCTGTATCCTGCCATAACCCCCGCCTATCATATGAATAAGGTTCATTGGTCCAGCGTGGCACTTGACGGAAGCCTGAAGGACAGCACCATACGAAAATTGCTTGAGGACAGCTATGACTTGACGCGCCCCAAAATGCGTAAAGCGACACGACAAGGCGACAACGGAGACGAAATATGAGCGCTTTTAAAAGCAAGGATAAAAACGAATACGTTTTAAATAGCGATTATGAAATAAGTCGCGTGCATCTTGTCGGTGACGTGGAAGAGCATACTCATAAATTCGTGGAGCTGGTATATACCGTTTCGGGAAGGGGTGTGCATAAGATCGACGGTAAGGAATACCACGTCAAGAGCGGAGATATGCTCGTAATAAATTACCATTGCAGCCACTCTATATGCCCTTCCGACACGCTTAATAACGTCGATATAATGCTCAAGCCCGAATACGTAAACGAGACCTTGAAGGACACGGAGGATATCTTCCTGCTTTTGCAGCTTAGCGAGTTTTCTGATCTTGCAAGCGGTATAATGAAGGATAATCTGCTGTTGAGCTTTGACGGGGAGGAAAAGCAAAGAATAGAGCTTTTGCTTTCTTGGACCTTCGAGGAGCAGAATTCCAAAGCTCCTGCGGGCAAGCTTGTCATTCGCTCTGCGCTTTCGATGATCTTAAGTCTCGTTTTCAGAAAAATGAGCGAGCAGGGGCGCACCACCCCAGCCATTGATGACCGCTTGCTTGCCTATATAGAGCGAAATTGCGGAGAGAAGCTTTTGGTCAATGAGATAGCTTCTCTATGCGGTTATTCAGTCGAGCATTTTTCAAGACTATTCAAAAAATATACAGGAAAGTTGCCATTGGAGTATATTTCCGAGTGTCGCATAAAAAAAGCGAAAAATCTGTTGCTTAACACCGATAAGCCTATAGAGAATATTATCTCCGAATGCGGTTTTTCAAATCGAACGGCTTTTTTTAAGAAATTTTACGCCGCCGAGGATGTTACCCCTCTGCAATTCAGAAAAAATCAAAAATGAATACTTTTTATATCGGAAATAAATCTTGTTATTTCCGATTTTTTATTTTATAATGTAGTTGTAAGCTTCAAATTACATTTAAAAAGGAGATAACGAAATGTTTACCTATTCTGAATTCGAGCATAGGCACGATATTGACGCATACAGAATAAACGCGCCTCTCTCTGGGGATTATCGCGTGTATGCGAAGGGCGGTGAGATACCCGTTTATACCTGCCGTATCTCCAAATACTCCTTCAATACCTGGTGGCCGGGGCATCAGCGACCCTTTGATCAATCGGTGCCTTGCTCCTATATAAATCTTGTTGGTGACGAAGCCGTTACGCTGAAAATCGAGGCGAAAAAGCCGCACAGTCGCGTTATGCTGAAGCCTTACAGTAAAAACGTGAAAGCCACCGAGGAAAACGGAGTTATCACGGTGAAGCTGAAGGAGAACGGGCAGTACGTTCTTGAGCTTGATAATCATATGGGACTTCTCTATATTTTCTATTCGAAGCCTATCACCTGTCCCGATCCCGCCTCCGTAACACACTATTTCGGTCCCGGTATATATTATCCGAGACAGATAAATCTCAAATCGGGTGACCGCGTCTATATCGACAAGGACGCGCTGGTTTACGGCTGCTTTTTGGCTCACGGCGCGGATAACGTCGAGATATTCGGCAATGGCATCCTTGACGACAGCGGAGAGGAGAGATTCATCAGCCGTTGCTACGAGGATTACACCGTAGGAAATATGAAGTTCTACGATTGTAAGAATCTTCGCATCCGCGGCGTGGGAATGGTTAATTCCGCCATCTGGTGTCTCAATCTTTTCCATTGCTTCGACGTGAGCGTAGAGGATATCAAGATATTCGGTCAATGGCGTTATAACACCGACGGAATCGACATCTGCAACTGTCAGAATATCTCCATCAAGGATTCCTTCGTCCATTCCTTTGACGATACTATCACCATAAAAGGAATTCTGCGCTATCAGAACACATCAAATAAGAATATTCACGTTGAGGGCTGTACCCTTTGGTGCGATTGGGGCAAGACCTGCGAGATTGGCATCGAAACGGGCTGTCCCGAATATGAAAACATATCTTTCATAAATTGCGATCTTATCCGCCCGGGAAACATCGCCTGCGATATCGCAAACGGCTATACCGCGTATATCCACGATATTCGTTTCGAGAACCTTCGCGTCGAATACAACTCCTTTGACTCACCCGAGCAGCTTCAGGAGTCTGACGATATGGTATATACCCGTCAGGGAGAGGTTGCTATTCCTAATCTTATCATTATTCATAACAACGAGTATAGGGACAGCTGCGGAACCAATAGCTCTACCTTTGCGGGTAATGCCGTAAGCGACAAGACTGCTTGGGTCACGGACGTGGTCTGCAAGGATATTACCGTTTATTACGACGAGGGCGTGCCGCTGACGAACGGAAAGCCCACCATAGCGATAACACTTTGTAATAACGGTCGAAACGGTGCAAGATTTGAGAATATCACCATTGAAAATATAGTTTGCAACGGCAAACGGCTCCCGAAGGAGGACGTTATCTTCTACCTTTCGGGTCAGAGTGAATACAGCTTTAAATAAAGCCGATAGCATCGGAAACAAAATAAACGTAATATAAGGAGACTAGCGTGAAAGTTACTTCCTTCTTGTAGTGAAACGATCTTTTTCACGCGCGAATTTTGCCTTGTCGGCAAAATTCATCGATTATTGTTTGTGCCGCCGCTGGCGGCGGAAAGGAGTTTAAAATGCAAAAGTACGACATCGCCGCCTACATATGGCCGGCATACACGGGAAGAGAAATGAGATCGAGAATATTCTGGCCCGATGGCATCGGAGAGTGGCAGACGGTACGCGATTGCGTAGTCGATACTCCCGATTATAAGTGGGACAGAAAGCCTATCTGGGGCTATCAGGACGAGGCAGACCCCGCTGTTATGGAGTTTCAGATCGAGGAGGCGACCAAGCACGGCGTTAACGTGTTTATATACGATTGGTATTGGTACGATCATCGCCCCTATCTTGAGAATTGCCTCAACGAGGGCTTTCTCGGCGCGAAGAACAACGAGAAGATGAAGTTCTTCCTTATGTGGGCAAACCACGACGTCAACTATACCTGGGATAAGCGTCTTTCCGATACCATCTGGACCGATCCCGTCAACGTCTGGGAGGGCGCGCAGGACAGACATGAGTTTGATAAGATCGTTCACCGTGTGATCGACAAGTATTTTTCGCGTCCCAACTATTATAAGATCGATGGCGAGCCCGTGTTTATGATCTATGACGTGGCCAATCTTGTCAAGGGCCTTGGCGGTATGGAAAAGACGCTGGAAGCGCTTGAATATTTCCGTGCCGAGACGGTCAAGGCGGGACATAAGGGACTCCATTTGCAGTTGACGGGTTGGGGGGAGAGAATTACCAACGTCAGCGGCGTTGATTCAGAACGCACCATGTCCACCAAGGATATCGTTCCCGCGCTGGGCTTTGACAGTGTCACCAACTATCAGTTCGTACATATTTGTCTTATGAATCGCCACTACAGCGAGGTACTTGACATCATAGGACGCGAGTGGGCGAGAATGGATAAGGACTACACCGTGCCATACTATCCCCACGTTTCTGTTGGTTGGGACAGTAACCCCCGATTCAATAAGCATCTCGACACCGTTTGCTACGGCAACACGCCCGAGATGTTTGAAAAAGCTCTCCGTATGGCCAAGGATTACGTGGACAGCCACCCAAACCTGAAAGCCCCTCTCATTACCGTCAACAGCTGGAACGAGTGGACAGAGACCAGCTATCTTGAGCCCGATAACGTATACGGGTACGGCTATCTTGAGGCGATCAAAAAGGTTTTCGTTGACGGGGAATAATGAGGACACTATGACAAAAGATCTTTATTCTCAGATGGCAAAAAATACGGTTGATTCAAAGAATCAGCTAAATGAAAGCAGGTTTGTTCGTTTCCATCATTTGGGAGGCAACGGCGTACGTATAATGTTTATGGGCAACTCCATAACTCTTCACGGCTCGGCTCCGTCTATCGGTTGGCTTCCCGAATGCGGAATGGCGGCATCAGCTCCCGAAAAGGATTACGTCCATATTCTTGAAGGGGAAGTGCTTGATATGTTCCCTGACGCGGCATTTTGTATCTGTCAGGTGGCTGAATGGGAAAGAAACTACAAGCAGGGGGCAGATAAGCACGCGCTTTACGAATCCGCAAGGATTTTCGATGCCGACGTGATCGTCATCCGCTTTATTGAAAACTGTCCCGGCGGAGATTTCGACGGAGAGGTGTTTTATAAATCCGTCGAGGAGCTTATTAACTATGTGAACGCAGACGGTAAGGCAAAAATCATCGTTACAACCGGATTTTGGCGCCATCCCGGCGACGCGCAGCTTATTAGATTCGCTAAGGAAAATTCGTGGCCTTTGATTGAGCTTGGTGACCTTGGCGAAAGGGATGAAATGAAGGCGATCGGGCTATTTGAGCACAGCGGTGTGGCAAATCATCCGGGTGACGCAGGAATGAAGAATATAGCGGAGCGAATAGCCAAGGATTTGTTGCCGATTTGCAGATAAAATCCCAATTTGAATACTAAAAGCCGAAATTCTGCAAAATTTCGGCTTTTTTTACATAAATTTTTTCTTGACATTTGTATGCTCTTATAGTATAATATCAACGGCAAAAAAATAAGAAAATAAAAAAAGAGGAACAAAAAATGACATTTATTGAAGCTTACGAAAAGATCCGCGCGGCGATGGAGAAATCTAACCCCGCAGAGATCGAGGGACATCTGGCGATTCAGGTCAACCTGAACGACGAAGACGCGCAGGGCATTATGTATATCGAGGTCAAGGACGGTCAGCTCTTCGTTGAGCCCTACGACTATTATGACCATGATGCGATCCTGACCGCATCCTATAAGGACGTAGTCCGTGTTATGGGTGGCAGACTCGGCTACGACAAGGCTGTTGAAAACGGTGTGTTCACCGTGGATGGCGACCTTGAGAAAGCCGCAGAGCTGAAGAAGCTGGTTGTCAAGGCGACCAGAAAGCCTTGCGCCAAGAAGGAAGATTGCAAGGCAGAGGAAAAGCCTGCAAAGAAGACAAAATGTAAAAAGAACGCATAATCAAAAAACACGCTGTTCATCGAACAGCGTGTTTTTTGATACTTGGAATGTCAGAACTGCGGAATCTCAATCGGAACGCCGCCCTGAACGGCGCTTTCGTGGGCGAGGATTCCGGGGAGGGACATATTAATGCCGAAGTCCACGTCGAGGATGGGCTTTCTTCCTTCAGCCACGCAGGAGATGAAGTCTGCAAGCATTTTCTTGTCCGCGCCGCCGTGGCCTGCGCTGGCATCCTCACCCTCGTAAACGGTGGTGACCGGCATATCTATCTTTTTATAGAAGGATGCGGGCACACTGTAAAGCGTTGCGAAGGAGTGGGCGCGGTTGACGTCGACACTCAGATCGGTGTAGATGTTGCCGCGGGTGCCGGTGAGACGGAAGTTGTGGTCGTAATGAACGAATGCGCCGAAGCAGATAAAGATGCGGATGACCGCGCCCTTTGCGGTCTTGATCAGCGCGACGCCGTTTTCTTTTCTCTCGGGGAAATAGGGATTATACAGCACGTCGGGCTCAAGGCAGGTAACGCTGACACATCTGTCGTCCATAATATAGAGAAGGGGACCCAGCTCGTGAGTGATGTATTTGATGGCGGGGTTAAAGGTTCGCCAATGGTTGCGGGGATAGTTGTCGGGGGAGAAGGTGTCGGGATTGCGTGCGTGCAGGTATTCAGCCTCGGCATACACGATCTCGCCGAAGTCGCCCTGCTCGCGCATCTTCTTCCAGGTCTCTATGAATGCCCAATAACAGCAGTTTTCGCCTGCCATGTAGATCAGCTCGGGGTGAGCGGAAACGATAGCCTTCAGCTCGTGCGCTTCTTCAAGGGTATTGATGGAAGGAATTTCGCTGAGCACGTGCTTGCCTGCCTCCATCGCCTTTTTTACGATCGGAACGTGATAGATTGCCTCGGTTGCCACGATGACGGCATCAATGTCGCTCTTCAGCATCTCGTCGTAGTCGGAATAATAAACACAGTCGGTAAGACCCAGCTCCTCGAATTTTTTCTTTGCCTTTGCAAGGATTTCGGGGTTGTGATCACAGGCGGCGCAAAGCTTTGCGCCCTCCATTCCGATGCCCTCGGCCGCAACGTCGGCGCCTCTTCCAAGTCCTACAACTCCGTATTTTATGATTTTCTTGCTCATTTTCATTCTTCCTTTCTTGTTGTTGGGGAAATTTTTGAATTTTCAACCTTCTTGAAAAAAGGTTTCAGCGGGTCAAGGGCAGAGCCCTTGACCTCTTTCAGGTAAATCCCAATTTTAAATCTTCAAATTCAACAAAATCAATGCCGCCGTACCGAGAATCACACCTGCAACCTGCTTTCGGGTCAGCTTTTCGCGGAAGATCAGCAGCGAGATCAGAAAGCTGATCACGATCTTGACTCCCGATCTGGTGGGCGCGGCGATCGAGATCGGGATCATGGCATTGACCGCCAAGTTGAGCAGGTTTGTGGCGCCGTTGGAGATGCCGGCAACACTTGCGTACAGCCCTCCGTGACGGAGAATGTAGAAAAGATCCTTGCCGTTCATGATCAGCCCGATGATGAAGAGTGTTACAGCGGAAAAGCCAAGGGTCACGATCATAAATTCATTGTCACAGCTCTTTTCAAACTTGACCTGTTGCAGCTTTTGCATCACACCGAACATACCGGAGCCCAGCACGGACAGCGCGACACAGACCACCCATTTTAAGGAAATCCGTATCTTGGGGCCTTCTCCCTCGGCAGGTGCGTTTTTCTTGTTGCCGCTTCGCACAAGGAAGACCGATACCATCATCAGCAGAAGCCCTGCGTAGGTCAAAGGGGTAGCATCCTCACGGAGAACGAACAGCCCGTATCCTACGGAAAACAGCAGGGAATAGGAGAGAAACAGATTGGTCAGTACGAATGAGCCGCACCCGAAAGCTACGTAGGTCAGAAAGGACGCCATGCAGTAAAAGATGCCCGAAGCGATGCCGTAAGGGATCATTTCGGGAGGAAAGTTCAGCCCGCCCTTGTCGGTGATGAAGAAAAAGAGCATAGCAAAGAGCGAGATCAGCGACGTGAAAATAAATCCGCCCTGCTTGTGCTTGCTGTTGTATTTTTTGATCATAACTCCTTCGATCTGATGAATACCCGTGCTGAGCACGGCCAGAAGAAGGGCAATGAGAGTGGTTGTCATAAGCACCTCGTGTGAATTGATTTCTGATATAATCATACCACTCCCTGTCGGTTTTGTAAATGGAAAATTTACGCTTGGTGCAGGAAAAAACCCAAAAGCACTTGATTTTTTAATCAAAATATTGTAAGATAAAGCTGTAAAGAGAGGTGATATGCATGAGCGAAAGCATCTGCCGATTTATACCCGCAAAGGACTATACCGACGATCTGAAGACCGTCCATTTCGTTTATGAGACCGAGCACGAAAGCCTGCCTCAGCCCTTTTTGCGCCAGATCTACTACCTTTTTTTGGTGACCGACGGCTCCGCAACCTTGAATATGGCAGGATATGAGCACAAGGTTCAGGTGGGGGATTTGTTCTTTGGTTATCCTGCTTGCCCTTATACGCTGACCAGCGAGGGGAACTTCCGTTATCTGTATATCAGCTTTTTCGGCTCCTGTGTTCAGCAGATCTTCGAGCGCTTGGGAATCCGTATTGCGGAACCGGTCTATCGCGGATTTGATAAGGTATCGGAGTTCTGGTTTTCGGCAATCTCGCGGTTCAATGCAAAAAATGCGGATTTCTTGTCGGAATCGGTATTGCTCTACACCCTTTCCTTCATCGGAGGAGAGGATGGCAATGCTGATTTAAAGCAAAACAACAATACGATGTTTGAAATGATATTGGAATACGTAGATAACCACTACCGTGAGTCATCTTTGACCCTTGGAAGCGTAGCTGCGATCTTCTCCTATACCGAAAATTATCTTTCCGCCCTTTTCAAAAAGCAGATGCAATTGGGATTCAATCAATACGTCAACCGTCAGCGCATTTCCTATGCTCTCCGTCTCATTGAGGACGGAAAAACCTCGATTCGTGAGATTGCCGCTGAAAGCGGATTTTCCGACGCGCTGTATTTTTCCAAGGTGTTTAAGAAAAAGGTAGGAGTTCCCCCAAGCGAAAGGATAAAGCAGCGTTGAATTACGGTGTAGATATATAAAAAGAGGCTTGTCTTGCTGAATGACAAGCCTCTTTTACATCATTTTGCGTGATAAAGCTTTTTGACCTGATATTGGGGCTCACAGGTCACGTTGATGCCAAGCTTTTTAAAGGTTCGGCTGTCGGTAGCCGAGAGAATGACCGAGGAGTGGACCTCGCAATCCTTCAGGTTATCCAGCTGCTCCAAAGCGCCTGCCGCTTTTTCGTCGGTGACTGCGCTGATGGCGAGCGCGATCAGCACCTCATCGATATGGAGTCTGGGGTTGTGATTTCCAAGATGGTCTACCTTCAGGTGCTGAACGGGCTCGATGATCGAGGGAGAGATCAGCTGAGCATCGTCGTCGATGCCTGCAAGAGCCTTAAGAGCGTTCAGGATCAGCGCCGCGGACGCACCGAGGAGGGAAGAGGTTTTACCTGTGAGGATCGTGCCGTCGGGAAGCTCGATCGCCGCCGCGGGAGCACCTGTCAGCGCCGCCTTGGCATTCGCAGCCGCAACGACAGGACGGTCGAGGACGGTGATTCCTGCCTGCTTCATCAGAATCTCCAGCTTACCAACCGCATCGGTATCCGACGTGGTCATATTTTCCTTCTGCTCACAAAGAGCGGAGTAATAGCGACGGATGATCTCCTGCTTGGCTGCGGCGGAGACAACATCGTTGTCGATGATGCAGTTGCCCGCCATATTGACACCCATATCGGTGGGGGATTTGTAGGGCGAGCTGCCGTATATCTGCTCAAGAGTTGCCTTAAGCACGGGGAAGGTCTCAAGATCGCGGTTGTAATTGACCGTCACAACTCCGTAGGCGTCCATATGGAAGTGGTCCAGCATATTTCTGTCGTTCAGGTCTGCCGTTGCCGCTTCATATGCCATATTGACGGGGTGATTGACGGGAATGTTCCAGATGGGGAAGGTCTCGAATTTCGCATAACCTGCCTTGATGCCGCGCAGGTTGTCGTGATAGAGCTGAGAGAGGCAGGTCGCTAACTTTCCGCTTCCGGGGCCGGGGGCGGTGACGATAACCAGCTTTCGGGTGGTCTCGATATATTCGTTTCTGCCGTATCCGCTTTCGCTGACGATGCTTTCGATGTTGTGGGGGTATCCCGGGATGCTGTAGTGGCGGTATACCTTAACGCCAAGGCTTTCAAGCTTATTGGCAAACTGCTCTGCGGAGAGCTGGGAGTCATATCGGGTCAGCACCACACTACCCACGTAAAGCCCTACGCTTCTGAAGGCGTCGATCAGACGCATTACGTCAAGGTCGTAGGTGATGCCGAGGTCGCCTCTGATCTTGTTCTTTTCAATGTCGGCGGAATTGATGACAATAACCACCTCTGCGTCGTCCTTCAGCTGGAGCAGCATCTGGAGCTTGGAATCGGGTGCAAAGCCGGGAAGCACGCGCGCGGCGTGGTAGTCGTCAAAAAGCTTGCCGCCAAACTCAAGATAAAGCTTGCCGCCAAATTGCGCAATTCTTTCGCGAATGTGCTTCGATTGCAGTTCAAGATATTTTTGATTGTCAAAACCAAGTTTACACATAAGACCGCCTCACTTTTCCCCTATCGGTGGTATTTTTCAAACACAAATATTATTATATCACAGTTTTACTTTTTTTTCAACAGCAATTTTCAGTTTTTGCGAAAAATTTTGACTGTATATTTTTGTTCGTTTTGACCAAAAAGTTTTTTGCCGTGATAAAGCATTTCTGTAAATTCGATATTGACAAAGTTAAAAAAACATATTATAATAAATGAAAGCAATGAAGGGGAGCGACCTGCAAGTCCTTTTTCAGAGAGCCGTCGGAGGCAGAGCCTCGGGTGCGAGACGGTAAAGCGCGTGCAGAGTTCAATCACCCCGGAGCCCGTCGCCGAACGCTTTTGCGGTAAGTAGACCGACGCGTATTTTCTGCGTTAAAGAAAAACGTATTATTGTACGGTGTAAACAAAAGAGTGGTATAGCGGAACCATATTTGTATTTTGTGGGTTCGTCTCTTTAGGAGATGAGCTTTTTTTGTTTATATCGAGCAACGCTATAAAGAAGGAAGGTAAACTTTATGCTGACTCTTGATAAGATCTATCACGCGGCTTATGTGCTGAAGGATGTGGTGAGACCCACGTCTCTTATCCGTTCCAAGATCAATCCCGATTGCGAAATGTATCTGAAGACCGAAAACCTGCAGATCACGGGCTCCTTTAAGGTGCGTGGAGCAGGTTATATGATCTCACAGCTTTCCGATGAGGAAAAGGCAAAGGGCGTTATTGCCTGCTCTGCGGGCAACCACGCACAGGGCGTGGCGCTTGCGGCGCAAAAATACGGTATCAAGGCGGTCATATGTCTGCCCGACGGCGCACCGATCTCTAAGGTCGAGGCTACCAAGAGCTATGGAGCCGAGGTGGTGATGGTCAAGGGAGTATATGACGATGCTTACAAAAGAGCGCTTGAGCTTCGCGATGAGATGGGATATACCTTCGTGCATCCCTTCGACGATGAAAACGTGATCGCGGGACAGGGAACCATCGGTATTGAGATCCTCAATGAGATCAAGGATCTGGATGCTATCGTGGTGCCGATCGGCGGTGGCGGACTGATTTCGGGAATTGCATATGCCGCAAAGCACCTGAAGCCCGAGATCAAGGTGTACGGCGTTCAGGCGGCAGGTGCGCCCAGTATGTTCAACTCGGTGAAAAACGGACAGAGAGAGCGTCTTGACGGTGTCTCTACCATCGCCGACGGTATTGCGGTCAAGGAGCCGGGTGTGAACACCTTTAAGTTCTGCTCCGAGTACGTTGACGAGATCGTGACGGTTGCCGAGGGCGAGATCAGCTCGGCGATCCTTGCGCTTATCGAGCAGCACAAGATGATCGCAGAGGGCGCGGGCGCGGTATCGGTCGCGGCGGTAATGTTCGATAAGCTTCCGATCAAGGGCAAGAAGGTTGCCTGTGTCGTGTCGGGAGGTAATATCGACGTGACCATTCTGTCAAGAGTGATCAAGCGCGGCCTTTTGATGTCGGGCAGAAACTATACGCTTTGCGTTGAGCTGATGGATAAGCCCGGTCAGCTTCTCGGCGTTTCCGAAATCATTGCGAAGCTTGGCGCTAACGTTATTTCGATTCATCACGAAAGAGCAAGCGAGACGATGGATATCAACGGCTGTTATCTGCGTATCGTGCTGGAAACCAGAAACCACGAGCATATCAGACAGATTGAAAGCGCTTTGACCGACGCAGGCTATAAATTAGTATAAGAAGATTGAAAGGATAAAAATCATGGAAAAAATATATACTCCCAACGCCCCCGACGCAATCGGTCCTTACAGTCAGGCAATGAAGGTTGGCAATCTTGTTTTCACCTCCGGCCAGATCGCTATCAATCCCGCAAGCGGCGCGGTTGAGGCAACTACCATCGAGGCGCAGACAGAGCAGGTTTGCAAAAACCTTTGCGCAGTGCTGGAGGCCGCAGGCACAAGTATTGAAAATGCTGTCAAGACCACCTGCTTCCTCTCCGATATGGCGGATTTCGCCGCGTTCAACGAGGTTTACGGCAGATATTTCACCGGAAAGCCTGCGCGCTCCTGCGTAGCGGCAAAGCAGCTTCCCAAGAACGTCCTTGTCGAGGTTGAGGTCATCGCAGAGCTGTGATGGAAATGCGAGGGATGCGTGCGTAAGCGTTTTTTGCGAAAAGCTCCGCCCCTCTCAAAGGTTTCGAAAAACGTGGGGACAGGCGAGGTTGTTGATCCTGTCCCCGCAAAAATCAGAATTGTGGATTTGTCCTATGGCTTATGGTGTAAAACTTTGCTGCTTTAATTGGATAAAATGCCACAATGTGTCGGGCTTTTGCTCTTGATTTTGTGAAAACCTTATATAATAATGAATTTTGAAGAAAAAATTTTATATTTTTCTTGACAAAGCAATACTTTTGTGATACAATCAATGTATATTTTTCAAATGCAGTGAAGGGAATCAGTAATTTGTAAGACGGTTTTCAGAAAGTCGGCGGTAGATGCGAGCCGACAGCGGTCACAAACGAAACTCCTCCCCGAGCAGTCGCCCGAAGACCCGATTTTGAGAGGTTGCGTAGAAGCGAACGGAAGTCCCCGTTATCACGGACGGTTTTACTGATAGGTAAAAGCAGAGTGGAGGTCGCAAGACTTCAATAAGAGTGGTACCGCAGAGTGTTTTTTGACCTTTGTCTCTTTTTTGGGGAGGCAAGGGCTTTTGCTTTTTTATACGGTATTTCTTCTACCCCCAATATGATACTTTTAGGAGGTACAAATGATTTTAAATGGTTCGGAAATACTTGTCAACGTGTTGCTTGAGCAGGGAGTTGATACCGTTTTCGGATACCCCGGAGGCGCAGTGCTCAATATCTACGACGCTCTTTACAAGTACAGTGACAAGATCACACATTATATGACCGCTCACGAGCAGGGCGCGTCTCACGCGGCGGACGGCTATGCCAGAGCCACGGGTAAGACCGGCGTTGTGATCGCTACCAGCGGCCCCGGTGCCACCAATCTGGTAACCGGTATTGCAACAGCGTATATGGACAGCGTTCCTATGGTTGCCATTACGGGCAACGTTTCCAGCGACCTTATCGGCGCGGACAGCTTTCAGGAGGTCTATATTACGGGTATCACGATGCCCATTACCAAGCATAATTTCGTCGTCAGAAGAGTCGAGGATCTTGCAGATACCGTTCGCCGCGCCTTTGAGATCGCGGGAAGCGGCAGACCCGGCCCCGTGCTGATCGACATTCCCAAGGATATCACCGCGGCACTCACCGAATATGAGCCCAAGGAAGCGGTGAAGACCACAAGAAGCGTGCCGATCAAGGGCAACATTCAAGAGGTTGCGGAGCTGATCAATCGCTGTGAAAGGCCCTTCATTTACTTTGGCGGCGGCGTGCGTATCTCTGAGGCGGGAAGCGAATTGCGTCAGCTGATCGAGAAGGCCGATATTCCCGCGGCATATACCTTGATGGCAGCCGGTGTGCTTGGCTACGGTGAGAAGAATAATCTCGGTCTCATCGGAATGCACGGCTGTTATGCGGCAAACGCGGCGGCAAACAGAGCCGACGTAATGCTTGCCATCGGTACCCGATTCAGCGACAGAGTTGCGCTGAACACCAAAAAATTTGCTCGCAACGCGAGGATCGTACATATCGATATCGATCCCAGCGAGATCAATAAAAACATCGTTGCCGATTACAGTATCGTCGGCGACGTCAAGGAAGTGCTGACAGAGCTTCTCAAGTATGTCAATCCCGCCGAGCATGAGGCGTGGGCCAAGCAGATCGAGCTCTGGAGAGCGGACGATTACAAGCCCGAGCCCAGCGAGACCACACTCAAGCCCCACTTCATCGTGGAGACAGCCTGTGAGATCGCGGGTGAGGATGCCATCTACGTTACCGACGTGGGACAGCATCAGATGTGGTCGGCGCAGTATTTGCACCACGTAAAGCCCCGCAATTTCCTGACCAGCGGCGGTCTCGGTACTATGGGCTACGGTTACGGTGCGGCAATCGGTGCCAAAATCGCGTGTCCGAACGTGCCTGTCGTTCACCTGACGGGTGACGGCTCCTTCCATATGAATATGAACGAGCTTTGTACCGCTGTCAGCTATAACGTCCCCGTAATCACGGTCATCTTCAATAACTCTGTACTCGGTATGGTGCGTCAGTGGCAGGGCACGTTCTACGGAAGACGCTTCTCGTCAAGTGAGCCCGAAAGAGTAACGAATTATGCAAAGGTTGCTGAAGGCTTTGGCGGTAAGGGCTTCCGATGTGAAACCCCCGCGGAGTTCGAGGCGGCAATGAAGGAAGCTATGACCATGACGGGTCCTGTGTGGATCGAGTGCGTGGTAGACCGCGAGGAAAAGGTTCTGCCTATGATCCCCGGCGGTAAGACCGTCAACGACACGATCTTCAACTGATGGGAGGGTAAGAAATGAAAAAGCAGTGTATGGTAGTGTTCGTTGAAAACAACGCGGGCGTGCTTGCAAGAGTTGCATCGTTGTTCGTTCAGCGAGGATTCAATATCGATTCTCTTACCGTTTCCCCCACGGAGAACGAGACAATCTCCCGCATCACCATTATGACGCGCGGCGACGAAAAGTTCTTCAGCCAGATCATGAAGCAGACAGGCAAGCTGATCGAAACGAAAATGATCTTTTCGGTTGAGCCTACCTTCAGCCTGATCCGTGAGATCCTGCTGATCAAGTTTGCTCCCGAGGATGCGAGCAATGAGAAGCTGCAGAGCTTGATCTCGATCTACGGCGCGAGAATCGTAGACAGAACGGGCGGATGCATCGTTGCCGAGTTGACCGATACTCCCCAGAGAGTGGACAGCTTTATTGAGGATACGGAGGGCTTCAAGGTCATCGAATCCTGCCGCTCGGGTGCGATCGCGATGGAACGAGGAGATGTTTCGTATGAGCTTTAAGCTCAGACGAAAGTGATATGTTTGGCGTTGCCAAACGTGATATTGGCCTTCGGCGAGTGATATGTTTCGCAAGCGAAACGTTAAGGAAGAAAACCGCGAGCGGTTTTCGATTGAATTTGTTTTAAATTTAAAAATCTATAATTAAACTCCAAAGGAGAAAAGAAAAATGATCAACAAGTATTATGACACAGATTGTAATCTTGCCCTTATAAAGGACAAAACCAACGCGGTTATCGGCTTCGGTAGCCAGGGTCCCGCACATTCCATGAACCTCGCTGAGAGCGGCTGCAACGTAGTTGTAGGTCTCCGCAAGGGAAGCGGTCACTGGGCAAAGGCTGCAGCTTTTGCTGAGAAGAACCCCAACTTCAAGGTTATGGAGGTTGAGGAGGCTGCAAAGGCGGCTGACATCGTTATGATGTTGGTTCCCGATGAGCTTGCTGCTGACATCTACAATGCGCAGGTTGCTCCCAACATGAAGGACGGCGACGTTCTGATGTTCGCTCACGGCTTTAACATCCACTTCGGATTCATTCAGCCTCAGAAGAACATCGACGTTATCATGGTAGCTCCCAAGGGCCCCGGTCATACTGTAAGAACCCAGTACATGGAGGGCAAGGGTGTTCCTTCCCTTATCTATGTTTATCAGGACTACACCGGCAAGGCTAAGGATTACGCGCTGGCATACGCTTGCGGTATCGGTGCAGGCCGCGCGGGTATTCTTGAGACAAGCTTCAGAGAAGAGACCGAGACTGACCTCTTCGGCGAGCAGGCAGTTCTTTGCGGCGGTGTAACCGAGCTTATGAAGGCGGGCTTTGAGACTCTTGTTAACGCAGGCTACGAGCCCGAGATGGCATACTTTGAGTGTATCCATGAGATGAAGCTCATCGTTGACCTGATCAATCAGGGCGGCTTCGCTAAGATGAGATATTCTATCTCCAACACAGCAGAGTACGGCGACTACAGAACCGGTAAGAGACTGATCACCGAGGAGACCCGTAAGGAAATGAAGAAGGTTCTCGACGAGATCCAGAACGGTACCTTTGCTTCCGAGTTTATGCAGGAATTCAGCGCAGGACGCAAGGCTAAGTTCCTCGCTACCCGCCGCGTAGAGTCCGAGCATCAGCTTGAGCAGACAGGTGCGGAGCTTCGCCAGATGATGAGCTGGCTGAAGAAGTAAGACCTTCGACCTTTTTACGGATACTGCGTTGTTCCTCGCAAGCATCTCGACATAGGTAACTATGCCTTCGCTTTGCTTGCTCCGGTACGCCTTGTCTCCGAAAAAATCTCTCGGTCTTGGTGAAGCGATATACACAACACACAAATTCTCGTCGGTCTTCGTTTTTTGACAATTAAAGAGAGATGCGGGGAAACTTTTTGAAAAAAGTTCCCCCGCACTCCCCTCAAAAACTTTATGGAAAAGGAGGAATGATTACTATGCTATTAGCAGTGAACGTGGGTAATAAGCTGATTTCATTTGCAATATTTGAGAATGAATCGATTGAAATTATTTCCAAATTCAAGATTTCTGCAGATAAAAACAGAACTGCCGACGAATACGTCATTTTGGTCAAGCAATTACTCGATTATTCGGGAATTGACGCGACGGCGATCTGCGGCGCGATCGTAGCGAGTGTTGTTCCTCAGCTTAACGACGTGATCAATCACGTTGTTCTCGCCTTGACGGGGAAGGCTCCGCTATTGGTTGGCCCCGGCGTGAAGACCGGATTCGCTATACGAATAGACGATCCTGCCGAGCTTGGCGCAGATATTGTGGCTAACTGCGCGGTGGTGGTCGCGATGGCAAAGGCAGAAAAGCTTGACCGCCCTGCCATAGTTTTGGATATGGGAGCGGTGACCACGCTTTTCGCTATCAGTAAAAAAGGGGAAGTGATCGGCGGATCTATCCTTCCCGGTGTGGAAATGTCACTTGACGCTCTGCACAGAGAGACCGCACAGCTGCCGAATATTGAAATGTCGGGTTCTCACCGTGCGATCGGCAAAAATACGAAGGAATCGCTGATCTCGGGTGTGCTCTTCGGACAGGCGGCGATGATAGACGGTCTTATTGACCGATTTGAAAAAGAGATGAAGTGTGACAGCGGAGAAGCGATGCTTTTTGCCACGGGTGAGCATTGTAAGCCGATACTCGGTAACTTCCGTCACCAATTTTACTACGATTCCGTGTTGACCCTTAAGGGTCTCGCGTGTATTTATCAAAACACCGTGGGATAAAGAATAAAGTTGATAATAACGCCAAAGGCGTTGGATAAACGCCAAGGCGATTATTATAAATTTTTACGCGCCGTACCCGCTTTCGGGACGACAGCAGAGGGTGAGATTCCCTCAAGGAGGACATCAAATGTCTATTTTCACAAGAACAGCCACCCGTGTGGCGGTACTTATGACCGCACACAGAGAAAAGGAGGACTGATGATGAGAGCAAACAAACAAACACTTCGTACCGTGCAGCTGGCGCTGTTGATCGCGCTTGTGGTCGCCCTTCAGGTGGTCAGCGCACTGATTCCCCCCATCGGCGGAATGGTCTCCATTACCTTGACCCTGATCCCCGTAGTGGTCGGCGGTATTTTGCTTGGCAAGAGAGCGGGTGCAATTCTCGGCTTTGCTTTCGGTGCTATCGTGCTGATCAATTGCATTGCCGCGCTTGATCCCGGAGGAAATATCCTCTGGAATGCAAACCCCTTCTTCACCGCTGTGATTTGCTTTGTAAAGGGAACTGCGGCGGGATTCGTTCCTGCTTGCCTTTATGAGCTGATCTGCGGTAAGGCAGAAAAGGTGGGCGAGGGAAGAAAATTCGTCGCTACCGTTGTTGCCGCGCTCACAGCCCCCATTGTAAATACCGGACTTTTCGTCTGCGGTATGTTCCTTCTTTTCAAGGATATCCTTTACGTTTGGGCGAATGGGGCCGATATCGTAATGTACGTACTTTTGGGACTTGCGGGAATCAACTTCCTCGTTGAGTTCCTCATCAATACCATTCTTTCTCCCGCCATCGTACGTATCACCGCCGTTGTCGGAAAAAGAATCAAATAATTTTCGCTAAAATTTAAATTAAACTATATTTCCCCCACATCCCCTTTTTTAAAAGGTTTTTGAAAGAGGAGGGGGTGTGGGGGAGGAGAGAACTTTTTCCTTAAAAAGTTCTCTCCTCCCCCACAAAAAAAAGGAGTAATTATGAGATCTGATAACGTAACAAAGGGCGCCGAAAGAGCGCCGAACAGAAGCTTGTTTTTCGCAATGGGATACACCAAGGAGGAGCTTGAGAGACCTCTTATCGGTGTAGTAAGCGCGCACAGCGAGATCGTGCCGGGTCACGCTCACCTTGATAAGATCGCCGATGCGGTCAAGGCGGGAATCAGAATGGCGGGCGGTACGCCTGTCCTTGTTCCTTCCATTGGTGTCTGCGACGGTATTGCTATGGGTCATATCGGTATGAAATATTCGCTGGCAAGCCGCGAGCTTATTGCCGACAGCGTTGAGACTATGACTATGGCGCATCAGCTTGACGGACTTGTCCTCGTTCCCAACTGCGATAAGATCGTTCCCGGTATGGTAATGGCGGCGGTAAGAATGAACGTTCCCACCGTGGTCTGCTCGGGCGGTCCTATGCTTGCAGGCTGCTACGACGGCGAGGAGGTCAGCCTCTCTAAGCTGTTCGAGGCGGTTGGCGCATATAAGGCGGGCATTATTGACGAAGATAAGCTCAACGAGTGCGAGACCGGCGCTTGTCCCGGATGCGGCTCCTGCGCAGGTATGTATACCGCAAACTCTATGAACTGCCTCTGTGAGTCTATGGGTATCGCGCTTCCCGGAAACGGCACTATTCCCGCAGTCAGCAATAAGAGAATTATGCTTGCAAAGCACGCAGGTATGGCTGTTATGGAAATGGTTAGAAAAAATATCTGCGCACGTGATATTATAAACGAAAGATCGATCAAGAACGCGCTGGCTTGCGATATGGCGCTCGGATGCAGCTCCAACAGCGTGCTTCACCTTCTTGCAATCGCAAACGAGGCGGGTGTTCCCCTTGATCTAAACCTCTTTAACCAAATGTCGGCAAAGGTTCCCAACCTCTGCCACCTTGCTCCCGCAGGCTCCACTCATATGCAGGATCTTGACGCCGCAGGCGGCATTCCCGCAGTTCAGGCAGAGCTTATCAAGAAGGGACTTCTTGACGTAGACGCACTCACCGTTACGGGTAAGACCGTCGGCGAGAACGTGAAGGGCGCATATATCAAGTCCACCAAGGCGATCCGTCCTATCGACGATCCCTACAGCGAGACCGGTGGAATTCAGATCCTTTGGGGTAACATCGCGCAGAAGGGCTGTGTTGTTAAGAGAAGTGCGGTTGCTCCCGAAATGCTGAAGCACAGCGGCCCCGCGAGAGTTTTCAACTCCGAGGACGAGGCTATCGCGGCAATTTACGCGGGCAAGATCGTTGACGGCGACGTTGTCGTTATCAGATATGAGGGCCCCAAGGGCGGTCCCGGAATGAGAGAGATGCTCAATCCTACCTCGGCTCTGGCAGGCATGAAGCTTGACAAGACCGTAGCCCTTATCACCGACGGACGCTTCTCGGGTGCATCCCGTGGCGCTTCAATCGGTCACGTCTCCCCCGAGGCGGCAGATGGCGGTAATATCGCCCTCATCGAGGAAGGCGATATCATCGCAATCGATATTCCCAACGCTTCTATTAACGTACAGGTCAGCGACGAAACTCTCGCGGCTCGCCGTGAAAAATACGTCTCTCCCGAGCCTAATATCAAATCGGGTTGGCTCGCCCGTTATGCACGCCTCGTCAGCGGCGCAGATCAAGGCGCTGTGATGAAGTAAGATTTTTAGAGAGCGATGCGGGGGAACTTTTTTGAAAAAAAGTCCCCCCGCACCCCTCAAAAAACTTCAAGAAGGATAGTCGAGTTTACAGACAGTCTATCCCTTGGAGATGGTGAAACTATTAAATTTGACAATATTCCTTCAAAAACCCGCCCAAAATCCTTTTTTGAAGGTTTTTGGGATTCTCAAACCCTTTTTGCAAAAAGGGTTTGAGTGGGGTTACGGGGCAAAGCCCCGAAAAAACGCAGAAAGGTTAACATAATGAACGCAAGCAAGTACACAAGACAGTATTTTTCCGCTCCCGTCAAGGAGCCTAAGTGGATCAAGAACAATCATCTGAAAAAACCGCCCGTATGGTGCTCCGTGGATCTTCGCGACGGCAATCAGTCGCTGATGATCCCTATGAGCCTTGAGGAAAAGCTTGAATTTTTCAAATTGCTCTGTAAGGTTGGCTTTAAGGAGATCGAGGTCGGTTTCCCCGCAGCAAGCGAAACCGAATACACCTTCCTTCGCACGCTTATCGAGCAGGATCTTATTCCTGACGACGTGACGGTGCAGGTTTTGACCCAATCGAGAGAGCATATCATCAAAAAGACCTTTGAGAGCCTTAAGGGTGTGAAAAACGCTATCGTTCACCTTTACAACTCCACCTCGGTGGCACAGAGAGAGCAGGTCTTTAAGAAGAGTAAGCAGGAGATCATCGACATCGCCGTTGAGGGCGCGAAGCTGTTCAATCAGATCAGCGAGGAGATGGGCGTGAACTACCGTTATGAGTATTCTCCCGAGTCCTTCACAGGAACCGAGCCCGATTTTGCGCTTGAGATCTGTAATGCGGTGCTTGATGTGTGGAAGCCCACGGCGGACAGAAAGGTTATCATCAACCTGCCCGTGACCGTTGAGGTCTCGATGCCTCACGTTTACGCAAATCAGGTCGAATATATGCACGAAAATCTCAAATACCGTGAGAACGTGATTATTTCGCTCCATCCCCACAACGACCGCGGCTGCGCGGTTGCGGATACCGAAATGGGTCTGCTTGCAGGCGGAGACAGAGTAGAGGGTACGCTTTTCGGTAACGGCGAGAGAACGGGTAATACGGATATTGTTACCGTAGCGCTGAATATGTTCGCACAGGGTGTTGATCCCAAGCTCGATTTTTCAAATATGCCGGAGATCACAGAGCTTTACGAGAGAGTTACAAGAATGCAGGTGTATGACAGATCGCCCTACGCGGGTAAGCTTGTCTTTGCGGCGTTCTCGGGCTCTCATCAGGATGCGATCGCCAAGGGTATGAAGTGGAGAGAGGATCACACCTGCCGCTATTGGACGGTTCCTTATCTTCCCATCGACCCGCAGGACGTTGGCAGGGAATACGAAACAGACGTTATCCGTATCAACTCCCAATCGGGCAAGGGCGGAATCGGTTATCTGCTTGAGCATACCTTCGGATACGTGCTTCCTCAGAAGATGCGCGAGCACGTGGGATATGCGGTCAAGAGCGTTTCCGACCACGCGCATAAGGAGCTCTCTCCCGCAGAGGTGCTTGACATCTTTACAAGCGAATATGTGAATATCTCGACCCCTCTTGAGGTTACGGATTGTCACTTTGTCAGAAAGAACGACCAGATCAAGGCGATGCTCACCGTTCTCTGGAACGGCGAGGAGAAGGATATCTCCGCCGAGGGTAACGGACGACTCGACGCGGTCAGCAATGCGTTCAAGCGCAGCCTTGGCCTTGATTACTCTAATCTGACCTATACGGAGCACGCGCTTGAGTCGGGCTCTACCTCCAAGGCGGTGACTTATGTGAGCATCACCGACGAGAAGGGAAGAATGCATTGGGGCGCAGGCGTTCACGAGGATATTATTACCTCCTCCGTACACGCATTGGTTTCGGCAATCAATAAGAAGCTGGCGTAAAGGGATGCGTTCGAGAACCTTTTTTGCAAAAACGGTTCTCGAGCTCTCCAAAAAACTCCGATAAGGATAGTTGTGATCAAAAACACTTTATCCTTTGAAACAATAAAAATTTAAACAGTAAAACTACATTTTCCCCTAACTCCTTTTTCAAAAAGGTTTTTGAAGGTGGAGGGGGTTCGGGGGAGGAGGGGACTTTTTCCTCAAAAAAGTCCCCTCCTCCCCCGAGAAAAAAGGAGAAATTAATATGGCAATGACGATGACACAAAAGATTCTGGCGGCACACGCAGGCTTGGAATCGGTTAAGGCGGGACAGTTGATCATGGCAAAATTGGATCTGGTGTTGGGTAACGATATTACCTCGCCGGTAGCGATCAACGAGTTCCATAAGAATGGCTTCGAGGGAGTTTTCGACAAAACGAAGATCGCGCTTGTAATGGACCACTTTGTGCCAAACAAGGACATCAAGGCGGCACAGCAGTGCAAGCAGTGCAGAGTTTTTGCGAAGAGCTTTGACATAAAGAACTATTTTGACGTGGGAGATATGGGAATCGAGCACGCACTGCTTCCCGAAAAAGGACTCGTTGCCCCCGGTGACTGTGTGATCGGCGCGGACTCCCATACCTGTACCTACGGCGCGCTTGGTGCATTCTCTACGGGCGTTGGAAGCACCGATATGGCGGCAGGAATGGCGAGAGGAATGGCTTGGTTCAAGGTTCCCTCGGCTATCAAGTTCAATTTGACAGGTGCGTTGAAGCCCCACGTTTCGGGTAAGGACGTTATTCTGCATATCATCGGTATGATAGGTGTCGACGGTGCGCTCTACCGCTCAATGGAGTTCTCGGGAGAGGGACTCAAGTCTCTTTCTATCGACGACAGACTTTGTATGGCCAATATGGCTATCGAGGCGGGCGCAAAGAACGGTATTTTTGAGGTCGATGAGATCACCCTCAAGTACGTTGGCGAGAGAGTGGCGAGAGAGTATACCGTATATGCGGCAGATCCCGATGCGGAGTACGACGAGACCTATGATATCAACCTCTCCGAGATCGAGTCCACTGTGGCTTGTCCTCACTTGCCCGAAAATACCAAGCTGGCGAAGGAGCTTGGCGAGATCGTCCCCGATCAGGTGGTTATCGGCTCCTGCACCAACGGACGAATCTCCGATATGGAAGCAGCGGCGAAATATCTTAAGGGTAAGCACGTGGCAAAGGGTGTCAGATGTATCATCATCCCCGCGACACAGACCATCTACAAGGAGTGTATCAAGCGCGGCTATATCGAGACCTTTATCGACGCGGGTTGCGTGGTTTCCACACCTACCTGCGGCCCCTGCCTTGGCGGTTATATGGGAATCCTTGCCGAGGATGAGATCGCGGTTGCGACAACCAACCGTAACTTTGTCGGCAGAATGGGTCATATCACCTCTAAGATCTACCTTGCAAGCCCTGAGGTTGCTGCAGCGACCGCTGTGGCGGGTCATATCGTTGACCCCTCTGAAATATAAAATAGGGAGGGAATGAATCATGAACGCAAACGGAAAAGTACATAAATACGGCGACAACGTCGACACCGACGTTATTATCCCCGCAAGATACCTCAATACCGCCGACCATAAGGAGCTTGCATCCCACTGTATGGAGGATATCGACAAGGATTTCGTCAAAAAAGTAAATGACGGTGACATTATGGTGGGCGGAGCAAACTTCGGCTGCGGAAGCTCCCGTGAGCATGCGCCCATCGCCATCAAGAAGGCGGGAATTTCCTGCGTCATCGCCAAGACCTTCGCACGAATCTTCTACAGAAACGCGATCAATATTGGTCTTGCGATTCTCGAATGTCCCGAGGCGAGCGAGAGAATTGACAACGGCGATCAGGTCGCTATCGATTTCGATACGGGTGTTATCACCAATCTCACCAAGAACGAAACCTATCAGGCAGAGCCGTTTCCCGAGTTTATTAAGGATATCATCAACTCCGACGGATTGATGAATTCCTTGAAAAAGTAAGAGCTTGTTGAAAAGACCCGTAAAGCGGTGTCGCGGTGGAAGAATATGACAAAAAAAGCAAAAATCATAATTGATATGGATATAGGCGACGACATTGACGACGCTATCGCGCTTTATGCCGCCATGCGACGGGAATTCGACATAATCGGAGTAACAACGGTCTTTCAAAATACGGTCGAACGCGCTCGCCAAGCGAAAAAATTATTAATAGAATACGGTAACGGCTATGAGAACGTTCCCGTGTTTGCGGGGCACGGCGGTACGATCCACGAAAAAAAAGAGTATCGTGATCATATTCCTCATTACACGCCGGAGCTTGACAATGAGATATACGCTCCCGATGGGACCGACCCTGACGATGCTGTGAATTTCATAATCGAATCCTGTCATAAGTATGGGAAGGAGCTTACGGTCATAGCCATTGGCGCGTTCACGAATATTGCTAAAGTAATAGAAAAGGACGGTGGCGCTCTTGATTCGATCTCAAGGGTGGTAATTATGGGCGGCGCGTATTATAAGCAGTATGCGGATTGGAACGTGATCTGTGACGTGGAGGCGGCTGACGTAATGTTCCGAAATCTTCATAATCTGGAGTGCATCGGTGCCGACGTCACCCACCTGATGATCAGTGAACAAGCGCTATACGACAATCTGCTGCACTATAGCGGAAACGAAAAGGGGCATATCTATCTTACGGAGCTTTGCCACCTGTGGGAGGCAGACCGTTCAAAGTCCGATCTCCTGCTTCACGACCCTTTGGTGATCTATTACGTGGCGGATTCTGGTATTTGTAAGATGAATTCCGCATCCGTTGCGGTCATCACCGACGGATACGGTCGCGGTATGACGTTGAATGTTGATGCGTACGGAAAAAAAGCATACAATCCCGCCGCTTACGTCGGCTTTGATGAAAAGCACCGCACTCTTGTAGCGGAGACGGCCGATCGGGATACCTTTAACTCCCGTATCCTTGACGATTTTAACGTTTAATAATCGAAAAAAGAAAAACGTATTGCGCAGTTCATTTTAATGGATGACGCAAAAAGGAGCAAATATGGAAAAGAACATTACACTTCTCAAGGGCGACGGAATAGGCCCCGAGATCGTGAATCAGGCGGTCAAGGTGCTGGATGCCGTTGCGGAAAAATACGGACATCGGTTCAATTACACCGAGGTCGACATCGGCGGTTGCTCGATAGACAAATTCGGCGTGCCGATCACCGACGAGGGAATGGAAATATGCAAGAATGCCGATGCGGTGCTTCTTGGAGCCGTCGGCGGCCCCAAGTGGGATAACGTCGACCCCTCTGTCCGCCCCGAAAAGGCGCTTCTGGCGGTCAGACGCGAGCTCGGGCTCTTCGCAAACCTCCGTCCCACAAAGCTGTTCCCCCAGCTTGCGGACTCTTCTCCTTTGAAGCAGAGCATCGTAGGTAACGGAATCGATCTGATGATCGTTCGTGAGCTGACGGGCGGCATCTACTTTGGCAAGAGATATACCGAGGTGGTTGACGGAGAAAAGGTGGCAACAGACTATATGACCTACTCCGAGCACGAGATCGAGAGAATCGGTCGCGTTGCTTTCGAGGCGGCGCTGAAGAGAAACAAGAAGCTTGCAAGCGTGGATAAGGCAAACGTGCTCGATTCCTCCAGACTCTGGAGAGCGGTTATGCACAAGCTCGCAGGGGAATACCCTGAGGTCGAGTACAGCGATATCCTGGTTGACAACACCGCTATGCAGTTGATCAAGAATCCCACGCAGTTTGACGTTATCGTTACCGAGAATATGTTCGGCGACATTCTCTCCGACGAGGCAAGTATGCTGACAGGCTCTATCGGAATGATGCCCTCGGCATCGCTTTCCGAGAGAACGCTGGGTATGTACGAGCCTATCCACGGTTCTGCTCCCGACATCGCGGGAATGAATATTGCCAACCCCATCGGAACCGTAATGAGCGCGGCTATGATGCTCCGTTATTCCTTCGATATGATGGAGGAAGCCGATGCAATTGAGGCGGCGGTCAACAAGGCACTTGACGATGGCTACCGTACTCCCGACATCTACAAGGACGGCTTCACAAAGGTGGGATGCTCGGAGATGGGCGATATCCTTGCGGCTAATATATAAAAAAGATATACCTTGGGAAGAAGGAAACAGTAAAAAACGGTTTCTGCCCTCCTTGAGACACCTCCCCTCAAAATAGGCTTGAAAGTTTTTGAGAAGCTTTTGGCGAAGGGGGAGAGGTGCAGGAGAGGGGGAAACGCGCTTTTCCCGAAAAGGTGTTTCCCCCTCTCCTGCAAAATAAATAACAAAGGAGAAATAACAATGCTTAACATCAGATATGAGCTTGTAACAGAAAAGAAAGCAAAGCCCGATTGGGATAACCTGGGCTTTGGAAAGCACTTTACCGACCATATGTTTATTATGGACTATGACGCGGGTCAGGGTTGGCACGACGCGAGAATCGTTCCTTATCAGAATCTCTCGCTTGATCCCGCGTGCATGGTCTTCCACTACGCGCAGGAGATGTTTGAGGGACTTAAGGCGTACCGCACACCCGACGGCTCCGTTCAACTTTTCAGACCCGATCAGAATATCGACAGAATGAACCGCACCAACGAGCGTCTCTGCATTCCTCAGCTTGATAAAGCCGATGTTCTTGACGCTATCAAGGCCTTCGTCAAGGTAGAAGAGGATTGGGTTCCTTACAAGGAGGGCACCTCGCTCTACATTCGTCCCTTCATTATCGCTACCGACGTTCAGCTTGGCGTTCACCCCTCCAAGAGCTACAAGTTTATGATCATTACTTGCCCCGTTGGCGCGTACTACGCCGAGGGCATCAAGCCCGTCAAGATCTTCGTTGAAAGAGAGTACGTCCGCGCTGTAAGAGGCGGTACGGGCTTTGCCAAGGTTGGCGGCAACTACGCTTGCTCCCTGATCGGTCAGGAGAAGGCGGAAAAGATGGGATATTCTCAGGTCCTTTGGCTTGACGGTATCGAGCACAAGTATATCGACGAGGTTGGCGCTATGAACGTATTTTTCGTTCTTGACGGCACCGTAGTTACTCCCGCTCTCGAGGAGGGAAGCATTCTTCCCGGTGTTACCAGAAAGTCCTGCATCCAGCTGCTTCAATCTATGGGCTACAAGGTCGAGGAGAGAAAGCTCTCCCTCGCTGAGGTAGAACAGGCTTATGCCGAGGGCAAGCTGAATGAGGCATTCGGTACGGGTACCGCTGCAGTTGTCTCTCCTATGGGACTTCTCGACACCGGCGACCAGAAGATGGTCATCAACAACGGCGAAATTGGCCCCGTCGCGCAGAAGCTCTACGATACCCTCACAAGCATTCAGTGGGGCAAGATCGAAGACAAATTCGGCTGGACGGTTAAGGTTTAAGATTTTTTATGTGGGGGAGAGGGCGAAACTTTTTTCAAAAAGTTTCGCCCTCTCCCCCACACCCCCTCTCCCACTTCAAAAACTTTCAAAAAAGGGGAAGTGCTTGGGTGGGGAGTGCAACTTTCGATTTGAAGTGATTGCAGAGAGAAAGTGGGTTTATAGAGCATACAAAATGGCGAATATTTCTCCTGAAAAATACACAAATGCTGAATAATATTCATTTTTGTGCATAACAACCACAAAATTGCCGGACGAAAGCCGAAATATTGTCACCCCTTTTGCTTGTAAACTGTTGACAAAATGCAAGAAAAGGTGTATAATATACAAAAATACAGCATATCTATTCTTTTGTGATGAATAATACGCAAAATAAATGAATAAAATTACAAAAATCGCCGATTGGGCGTAGGAGTAAAAAATGGACAAGAAAAACATAAAGAAAGTAGTGCTTGCGTATTCGGGCGGACTTGATACTTCTATCATCATTCCGTGGCTTAAAGAGAACTACAACAACTGCGAGGTTATCGCGGTCAGCGGCAACGTAGGTCAGGCAGACGAGCTTGAAGGCCTTGAAGAAAAGGCACTTAAGACGGGAGCGTCCAAGCTTTACGTTCTCGACCTCACCGAGGAGTACGTTAACGAATATATCATCCCCTGTATGAAGGCGGGCGCTATCTATGAGGAATATCTCCTCGGTACCAGCCACGCACGTCCCTGCATCGCAAAGGGTCTTGCAGAGATCGCTATCAAGGAGAATGCCGACGCTATCTGTCACGGTTGTACCGGTAAGGGTAACGACCAGGTTCGTTTTGAGTTGACTCTCAAGCATTTCTGCCCCGATATGCCCATCATCGCTCCCTGGCGTGAGTGGGACATCAAGTCCCGTGAGGAAGAGATCGACTACGCGGAGGCACACAACGTTCCTCTGAAGATAAACCGCGAGACAAACTACTCCAAGGATAAGAACCTCTGGCACCTTTCCCACGAGGGACTTGATCTTGAGGATACAGGCAACGAGCCTCAGTATGAAAAGCCCGGCTTCCTCGAAATGGGCGTTTCTCCCATTCAGGCTCCCGACGTGCCCACCTACGTTGAGCTTGACTTCGTTCAGGGTGTTCCCGTAGCGATCAATGGCGAGAAGAAGTCTGCTAAGGACATTATCCTCGACCTCAATAAGCTTGGCGGCGAGAACGGCATCGGTTTGCTTGATATCGTAGAAAATCGCCTCATTGGTATGAAGTGCCGCGGCGTTTACGAAACTCCCGGCGGAACGATTCTTTACAAGGCTCACAGCGTTCTCGAGAGCATTTGTCTCGACAAGATGACACTTCACGAAAAGCAGAAGCTTGCTATCACCTACGCGGAGCTTGTTTACAACGGTCAGTGGTTCACACCTCTTCGCGAGGCTCTTGCGGCATTCGTTGACAAGACTCAGGAGAAGGTTACCGGTAAGGTTCGCCTTAAGCTCTACAAGGGCAATATGATCAACGCGGGTGTTTGGAGTGATTACTCCCTCTACAGCGAGGAGATCGCGACCTTCGGTGAGTCCGACTACGATCAGAAGGACAGCGCAGGCTTCATCAACTTGTATGGTCTCCCGATCAAGGTTCAGGCAATGGTCGACGCGAAAAACAAATGATTTCATGACGAGATGCGGGGAAGCTTTTTGGAAAAAGTTCCCCCGCAACCCCTCAAAAACTTCCCGAAGGAAAGTCTTGCAATAGACAGTTCATCCTTGAAGATGGGGAAGTGATAAATATTTTGGGATAGTTTATGCTATCCCATATTATACTTTTTAGCAATATCATCAAGATGAATAATACGGGGTGTTTTTTACTGCCCTGATTGAAAGTTTTGAAGGTTCTTAAGAAACTTTTACGAAAAGTTTCTTAAGCGGGTGCAGGGCAGGACCCTGCAAGGAGGCAAAATGGCAAAGATGTGGGCAGGCAGAAATGCCGGTGTAACGGACAGTCTTGCGGACGATTTCAATTCGTCGATCCGCTTTGACTGCAAGATGTATAAGCAGGATATATTGGGCTCGGTGGCGCACGCGAAGATGCTGGCAAAGCAGGGCATTATAAGTTGTGAGGACAGCGAGACCATCATTGACGGTCTGCTTTCGATACTTGAGGATATCGAGAGCGGAAGTCTGCAGTTTGATATGAGCGCGGAGGATATCCATATGTTTGTGGAGTCCGAGCTGACAGCACGTATCGGCGAGGCGGGTAAGAGACTTCACACCGCAAGAAGCCGAAACGACCAGGTGGCGCTTGATATCAGAATGTATCTTCGCGACGAGAGCGAAAAGGTGGTCTCTCTTCTTAAAAAGCTTGTCGGGGCGATCTGTGATAAGGCTGACGAAACCAAGCGCTATATAGGTCCGGGATATACTCATTTGCAGAGAGCGCAGCCTATCGTCTTCGGTCATCACCTGATGGCGTACGCGCAGATGCTGCTCCGTGATATCTCCCGCGTTGAGGATGCGGTGAAGAGAATGAACTGCTCTCCCATCGGTTGCTGTGCATTGGCGGGAACGACTTATAACACCGACCGTCGGTTTGAAGCCGAGCTGCTTGGCTTTGACAGCGTGGCGCAAAACAGCCTTGACGGTGTGTCCGACAGAGATTTCTGCGTTGAGCTTATGAGCGCGTTCGCAATCGTTATGATGCACCTCTCCCGTTTCTCCGAGGAGATCATCCTCTGGTCAAGCTGGGAGTTCGGATATATCGAGCTTGACGATGCCTATACTACGGGCTCGTCGATCATGCCCCAGAAGAAAAACAGCGATATGGCAGAGCTTGTAAGAGGTAAGACCGGACGAGTCTACGGCGACCTTATGGCGCTTCTTACAACCCTTAAGGGCCTGCCTCTTGCGTACAATAAGGATATGCAGGAGGACAAGGAGGCAATGTTCGACTCTCTTGAGACCGTCATTATGTGCCTTGAAATATTTGTTCCTATGGTAGCGACTATGAGAGCAAAGCCCGAAAAGATGTATAAGGCGGCGCAGGAGGGCTTTATTAACGCTACCGACCTTGCCGATTATCTCACCAAAAAGGGAATGGCGTTCAGAAGCGCGTATAAGATCACGGGTGAGATCGTTGCCGAGTGTATAGCAAAGCATACCGTGCTTGATGCACTCTCCCTTGAAGAATACAAGGCGCACAGCGATATATTTGAAAGCGACCTCTACGATGAAATTTCCCTCGAGACCTGCGTTGCAAAGCGCATTTCCGAAGGCGGAACAAGTGTCGCTTCGGTTGAAAAGCAAATTGAATTAGTGAAAGCACAAATAGTAAAATGAAAAAGAAAATTTTTATCGACGGTCGCGCGGGCACCACGGGGCTCCGCATTTACGAGCGTCTTGAAGCAAGAGAAGATATAGAGCTTATCGTCCTTTCGGAGGATGAAAGAAAGGACGTGGCGGCAAGAAAGCGCGCGCTGAACGAAGCCGATGTGGCTTTCCTTTGCCTCCCCGATGACGCGGCGAGAGAGTCGGTGTCGCTGATTGAAAACGAAAACACCGTGGTGATTGATACCTCCACCGCGCACAGAACCCTTGAGGGCTGGTGCTACGGCTTCCCTGAGCTTTCCGGGGAGCTTGAGGCAAAGCTGAAAAATGCCAAGCGGATCGCAGTTCCCGGATGTCACGCAAGCGGATTTATCGCACTTGTATATCCCTTGATAAAAAAGGAAATCCTTTCTCCGGACGCACTCTTGACCTGCCATAGTATAACGGGCTATAGCGGCGGCGGAAAGAAGATGATCGCCGAGTACGAGAGCGAGGAGAGAAGTGAGCTTTTCGATGCTCCCAGACAGTACGCACTCGGTCAGACCCATAAGCACCTTAAGGAAATGAAAGCGATCACGGGCCTTTCAAGCGAGCCTATCTTCTGCCCCATCGTTTCGGATTTCTACAGCGGAATGACGGTGACCGTGCCCCTTTTCGCAAGTCAGCTGAATGCGGGCTTTACCGCTGACGATATAAAAAAGCTTTATGCTGAAAAGTATAATACAGAGCTTGTTGAGTATCTTGAAAACGCCGATGATGGCGGTCTTATCTCGGGAGCCAAGCTCTCACGCAAGGACTCGATGAAGATTACGGTCGCAGGAAATGCAGACAGAATTCTGCTGATCGCTATGTATGATAACCTTGGAAAGGGCGCATCGGGCGCGGCTGTCGAATGCCTCAACTTTGTCCTCGGAGTTGAAAAAACCGAAGGATTGGATATTTAAAGTAAAGGAAAAACAAAATGATCACACAGATAAGTGGCGGCGTTTGCGCCGCAAAGGGCTTTACCGCAAACGGAATTCATTGCGGAATCAGAAAGAATAAGACGAAGAGAGACCTTGCGCTTATATACAGCGAGGTAAAGGGAACTGCAGCAGCTACCTATACGCAGAATCTTGTTAAGGGTGCGCCCCTGCTTGTTACCAAGAATAATATTTCCGACGGATACGCGCAAGCAATGATCTGCAACAGCGGAAACGCCAATACCTGTAATGCCAACGGCATTGAGGTAGCGGAGGAGACCTGCAGGCTTCTTGCGAAGGAGCTGAACATTGATGCCAAGGACGTTATCGTCGCCTCCACCGGTGTTATCGGTCAACCTCTCGATCTTGCGCCTATCGCAAACGGTATTCCCACTCTTGCCGCAGGACTTGGCGACCATTCCGATCTCGCCTGCGAGGGTATTATGACCACCGACGTCAAGCCGAAGGAGATCGCTTTTGCATTCGACGTGGCGGGAGAAACCTGTCATATCGGCGGTATCGCAAAGGGAAGCGGTATGATCCATCCCAATATGGCAACGATGCTGGTGTTCATCACCACCGACTGCAAAATATCCTCCGAAATGCTTACGAAGGCGCTTCGCGCGGATATCAAAAAATCCTTCAATATGATCAGCATCGACGGTGATACCTCCACTAATGATATGGTTTCGGTTATCGCCAACGGTCTTGCCGATAACGATGAGATCGTTTCGGAGGGCTATGATTACGATGAATTCTGCAAGGCGCTTCGCGCAGTCACCTCCTATCTCTGCCGTTCTATCGCGGCGGATGGCGAGGGAGCAACAAAGCTTCTTGAATGTACGGTAAGCGGTGCCGTCGATGATGAAAACGCGGCTATGGCGGCAAAGAGCGTAATCTGCTCCTCGCTTTTCAAGGCGGCTATGTTCGGTGCCGACGCAAACTGGGGAAGAGTGCTCTGCGCTGTTGGCTACAGCGGCGCACAGGTTGACGTTAATAAAGTGGACGTTGCCTTCAAGAGCGCGAAGGGTATTATCGACGTTTGTAAGAACGGCTCGGGTGTGCCTTTCTCAGAGGAGCTTGCCAAGGAGATCCTCCTTGAAAACGAGATCGAGATCGTGATCTCTGTCGGTGACGGCGACGGTAAGGCAACCGCTTGGGGCTGTGACCTGACCTACGATTACGTTAAGATCAACGGCGACTATAGGACATAATTCGCAAAGCGAATTATGTCCGTGATATTCGCGGCGGTGCCGCGAGTGATATGCTCTGCAAGCAGAGCGTGATATTCGCCTTTGGCGAGTGATGTGTTTTGCTTCGCAAAACGTTGCGGTAGCTTTTCTCGCTTTGCTCAAAAGCGATCTCATTCAGATAAATAATCTGTCAGCAAAATTTAACCATCCTAATTGAAAGCTTTTGGAGAGGGTGCAGGGAGAACCCTTTTTCCGAAAAGGTTCTCCCTGCAATCTATCCAAAGAGGTAATTTATGAATATCACACACGCACAGAGAGCGGCGGTTATTACCGAGGCGCTCCCCTACATACAGAAGTATAATAACAAGATCATCGTAGTCAAGTACGGTGGAAACGCAATGATCAACGACGAGCTGAAGGAAGCGGTTATGGGAGACATCGTGCTTCTGTCGCTGATCGGCATCAAGGTCGTGCTGGTGCACGGCGGTGGTCCCGAGATCACCGAGATGCTCGGCAAGGTTGGCAAAAAGAGCGAGTTTATCGACGGACTCAGAGTAACGGACAAGGAGACCGTTGACATCGTGCAGATGGTTTTGGCCGGCAAGATCAACAAGAACCTTGTCAACCTGCTTGAAAACAAGGGCGGAAAGGCGATCGGCCTTTCGGGTATTGACGGCCATATGATCAAGGCGGAAATGCTTGACGATGCCCACGGATACGTAGGGGAGATCACCGAGGTTGACGTAACGCCTATCCTTGACTGCCTTGACAAGGGATATATCCCCGTTATTTCGACGTTGGGCTACGATAGCGAAGGAAACACCTACAATATAAATGCGGATACTGCCGCGGCAAGGATCGCGGGCGAGCTGAAAGCCGAGAGCCTTATCTCTATGACGGACGTTGACGGCATCCTGCGCGACAAGGACGATCCTTCGACTCTGATCTCCGTGATCAATGCCAGCGAGGCGCCTCAGCTTATGCGCGAGGGTGTCATCAGCGGCGGTATGATCCCCAAGGTCAACTGTTGTATTGAGGCGATTCGCCGCGGAGTGAATAAGGTGTTTATTATCGACGGAAGAATTCCTCACTCGATTCTCATCGAGGTTCTGACCGATGCGGGAATCGGAACGATGTTTGTTGGCGGTAGTATGATATGATGAACATAAAAGAGCTTGATCAATCCTTTGTTGCAGGAACCTACGGCCGCTTTCCCATAGCGCTCACGTCGGGAAAGGGATCACACGTCTTTGACGACGAGGGAAACGAATATATTGACCTTGGCACGGGTATTGCCGTGAATACCTTTGGCGTGGCAGACCCCGAGTGGATCGCGGCGGTCACCGCCCAGCTTAGTAAAATTCAACATACGTCAAATCTCTATTTCAGCGAGCCCTGCGCGGTCTTAGCCAAGATGCTTTGCGAGAAAACGGGGATGAAGAAGGTCTTCTTTTCCAACTCGGGCGCGGAAGCCAATGAATGTGCTATCAAGACGGCGAGAAAATGGGGAGAGAAGACGAAGGGCGCGGAATATACTACGGTCATTACCCTTAAGGATAGCTTTCACGGAAGAACCCTTGCAACGCTTGCCGCAACCGGACAGGACGTGTTCCATAAGGACTTTTTGCCTATGCCGGAGGGCTTTGTCTACGCCGAGGCGAATAATATCGACGACGTAAGAAGGCTTACGGACGAAAACAAGTGCTGTGCCGTTATGTTTGAGACGGTACAGGGCGAGGGCGGCGTTTTGCCGCTCAAAAAGGAATTTGTCGACGGGCTTGTTGAGGTTGCGAAGGAAAAGAATCTTCTCCTTATTGCCGATGAGGTCCAGACCGGTAACGGAAGAACAGGGCAGCTTTACGGCTATATGAATTTCGGCATTCAACCCGATATTGTCAGCACGGCAAAGGGACTTGGCGGCGGGCTTCCCATTGGAGCAACGATGCTTGGTGAGAAGGTTCAGGACGTTCTCGGCGCGGGTATGCACGGCTCCACCTTCGGCGGAAACCCTGTTTCTTGCGCGGGCGCGATCAGCATTCTTTCACGTATCGATGAAAAGCTTCTTTCCGAGGTGAGAGAAAAGAGCGCGTATATCTTCTCGGCTCTTGCGTGCGCAGAAGGTGTCAAGAGCGTCAGCGGAATGGGGCTTATGATCGGAATTGAGACCGAAAAGGATGCCTCGGAGGTCATCAAAGCCTGTCGGGATAACGGCGTTCTTGTTATAAAGGCGAAGAGTAAGGTCAGACTTCTCCCCGCACTGAATATTCCGATGGAAGACCTTGAAAAGGCAATCGACGTACTGAAAAATGCATTGAAATAAACCCGAGAATGGAGAAACCCCAATGAAACATTTATTGAAATTATCCGATTGGTCGGAAAAAGAGATAATAGATACCCTCAATCTTGCCGATCAGTTGAAATTTGAAAAAAAGAACGGAATTGAGCACCATCACCTGAAGGGCAAGACTCTGGGAATGATCTTTGAGAAGTCCTCGACTCGAACCCGTGTGTCCTTTGAGGTGGGAATGTATGACCTTGGAGGCTATGCGCTTTTCCTTTCCTCACGCGACCTGCAGATAGGTCGTGGTGAGCCCGTAGGCGACACCGCGCGCGTGCTCTCTCGCTACATCGACGGAATTATGATCAGAACCTTTGCGCAGGAGGAGGTTGAAAACCTTGCGACTCTTGGCAGCATCCCGATCATTAACGGTCTTACCGACTACTGTCACCCCTGTCAGGTCTTGGCCGATCTTATGACGATCCGTGAGCATAAGGGAATCCTTAAGGGCAATAAGCTGGTTTATATCGGCGACGGAAACAATATGGCCAATTCTCTGATCGTTGGCGGTATCAAGGTTGGTATGGAGGTTGCGGTCGCTTGTCCCGAGGGATACAGACCCGATGCCGAGATCATGAAATGGGCTGCTGAAAATGGCAAGTTCACCTGTACCGACAACGTTCTTGAGGCGGCAAAGGACGCAGACGTGCTTTACACAGATGTCTGGGCGTCTATGGGACAGGAATCCGAGGCGGAGGAAAGAAAGAAGATCTTCAAGGGTTATCAGATCAATGACGCCGTTATGGCAGTAGCCAAGCCGGATGCAATGGTGCTTCACTGTCTTCCCGCACACCGCGAGGAGGAGATCACCGCGAAGGTCTTTGAGGCTCATGCAGCCGAAATCTTCGACGAGGCGGAAAACCGTCTCCACGCTCAAAAAGCAGTTATGGTTATGTGTATGAAATAAATGAACGTGAATGCGGGGGAAGAAAACTTCTTGAAAGAAGTTTTCTTCCCCCGCACCCCCATTTTTCAAGAACTTTTATGGGAAAGGGATGTTTTTTGTTCAATTCCTGTTTTGTTTCCGCGAATTTTATCTGTTTATTTCTGCAATCTCACCGTTGTTGACAAGCTCGCTCTGTCCTCCTGCGCGAATATTGGTAAATTGCAATTTGTTGATCGTTCCTCGGTTGACCATTACCGGCATATCACCCTTGTCGGTGTGATTTTCCTGAGTCACGTCATTGACGATCATATTTTCAACCGTAGCGCACTGACCCACGTAGATCGTCTCAACGGGTGTGTCGGTCTCAATGCGGTGGACGGCGTCAATGGTCAGATTTTTTACGGTCAGATCGTTCTGCACGTAGAGCAGGGGATAGATGTAGCTGTTGCCCTTCATATATTCGGGCTTTCTCTCCGCCTTGGACATATAAATGTGATCGAGGTGGATGCCGTCGTAGCGACCGGTAGCATCGCCGGGATAGAACTTGGTGATACCGATGCCGTACTGATAATAGGTTCCGTGTACGTTGGTGATGCGAATGTTCTCGATGTTTTCTCCAACCGCAAGAAGTCTGACCGCACTGTGACAGTTTTCAGAGTAGATGCCGTCGATGGTAATGTTGGTGCAGTCACCGCAGCTGCCCTCGTGAGCGTTGATGGCAACAAGATCGTCGTAGCAGGTGCCCTTTAAGTTGCGGATAACGCCAAAGTGGCAGTTGCCGTCGAAATGCACGCCGTCAAGGTTGACCGCATAGGGGTTGCCCATATTGTAATCAAAAACAATGTTTTCAATCGTGAAATAGGAAACTCGGTCAAAGGTCGCGCCGTAGTGAACGGGGTCCTTGAAGGTCATATTCGCCATTCGAAGTCCGCGCACGCCGTAAAAGAGCATTCCGTCGCCCGAGTAGCCGTATGGCTCGCGGACGTGAGTCTGCTCGGGGTTTGCAAGCTGCTTCATATTGTTGAAATTCCAGATGCCACCCTCGATCTCGATGTTTTCGGTCATAATCTCGGGCAGATATTTGTTGACGTGCGCCCAGAGATAGTAGGGATCGCCGTTATAGATAGTCTTGTATTTTTCGGGAATTCGCTCGGCATAGCACTCCACCATTCTGTTTGAGATCATAGGGCAGTTGGACATATCCATCAGCCGGACCTCGGCGTAGCGGGGGAGGGTCAGCTTGAAATTAGAGGGAAGCGTCAGCGTCTTTGATATAAGATAGCATTTTTCGGGTACGGGAAGGGAGACCTCGCAGACACCGCTGTCTATCATCTCCTGAATCGCGGGGTAATCGTCGTGAATACCGTCGCCGTAAAGCTTGTTTTTTAACGTGATCATAAAAAGAAACCTCCGATCGGGCAAAGATAAGGCTAATATTATTATAAAGCGTATCCTGTGATATTTCTATTGCTTTTTTGTCATATTTTAGTGAATTTTTATCATTTTTCGCTTTGCCCTGTGACTTGGTCACATCGGGAAAAAATTGTGTTGACTTTGTCGCGACGGTAATGTATAATTTAATCAAGAAAACGTTGCGAAGGAGATCTTGTATGGAAATGGTACTTCTGACAGCCCTCGGTGTTGGCGGAGCAACCGTGATCGGAGCACTGATAGGCTTTGTTTTTAAAAAAGCGTCTCATAAATTCAGCGATATCGTTTTGGCGTTTGCGGCGGGCGTGATGCTTGCGGCGGCGGTTTTGGGATTGATCATCCCGTCTGTGGAGCACGGCTTTGCGATGCTTCGCCCAAATGACGATTCACCGTATATGGGGCAAAAATTACTTGCGCTTTTCATAACCGTGGCGGGCGTGTTTGTCGGAGCGCTTTGTCTGAATCTGATCGACAAGCTTGTGCCGCACCTACACAAAATGGTGGGAACGGATATCGAAGATCACAAAAACAATCAAAAGACAGGCAAGGTTTTGCTTTTTGTGATGGCAATCGCCATTCATAATCTGCCAGAGGGAATCGCGGCAGGTGTTGGCTTCGGCTCGGGCAACGTAGGCGAGGCTTTGCTGATCGCGGGCGGTATCGCTCTGCAGAATATCCCCGAGGGTATGGTGATCATTGCGCCAATGCTTTCCGCGGGGGTAAAGCCAAGCCGCACGTTTCTCATTGCGATGGGAACAGGGCTTGTGGAGGTGGTCGGAACCTTTCTCGGTTATTTCGCTGTCAGTGTTTCAACGGCAATATTGCCGTTCGCTTTGGCTTTTGCCGGCGGTACGATGCTGTATGTGATCAGCGATGAGATGATTCCCGAAACCCATGCCCACGGAAGTGAGCGCGGAGCTACTTACGCGCTTCTTATAGGCTTTTGTCTGATGCTGGTTTTTGACGTTTTGCTGGGTTGATCGCGCTTTTTGTGGATTATCACGATAAATTTTCGATGAATCCTCCTGCTTTTCTACGCATTTTTCGCAACTTGTCCTTGACAGAATCGCGAGAAAATAGTATAATGGTAGAGTAATATTTTTCGGTACCGTAAATTAACGGACAAGCCGACGGGAAGCCCCGCGGTCAAAAAGGAGTAATTATGAATCTGCTTTACAAAGGTAAAACAAAAGACGTTTACGCACTTGAAAATGGCAACGTTCTCCTGAAGTTCAAGGATGACTGCACAGGCAAGGACGGTGTGTTCGATCCCGGTGAGAACAGCGTAGGACTTACCATCGACGGTATTGGAAAGGCAAATCTTCAGACGTCCGTTTACTATTTTGATCTCTGCAACAAGGCGGGCATCAAAACCCACTACGTTTCTGCAGATATTGAGAACGCTACCATGGAGGTTCTTCCCGCAGAATGCTTCGGCAAGGACAAGGGCGGTAACGGACTTGAGGTTATCTGCCGTCTTGTGGCTACGGGTAGCTTTATCCGCAGATACGGCGAGTATATCAAGAACGGTACTCCTCTTGAGGGCGGTTACGTTGAGTGTACCTTCAAGAACGACGAAAAGGGCGACCCGCTGGTAACAGGCGAGGGTCTCGTAGCGCTCGGTATTATGACTCCCGAGATGTTCGAAAGCCTTAAGGCGCAGACTCTTGCTATCACCAAGATCGTTGCCGACGACCTGAAGACCCTTGGCCTCGACCTTTGGGATATCAAGTTAGAGTTTGGTTACAACAACGGCGAGGTGATCCTCATCGACGAGATCGCTTCGGGTAACATGAGAGTTTATAAGGGTGACGAGATCGTTGACCCCGTTGAGCTCACCAAGATCAGTAATAACAGATAATTGACTGAATAGGGGGGAAGGGGAAAACTTCTTTTAAGAAGTTTTCCCCTTCCCCCATACCCCCAACCCCTTTCAAGAACTCTCAAAAAGAAGAATTATATGGATGGTTTATTGATTTTTCGGGAAAAGTGTGTTATACTGTAAAAGAGAACGCATATATAGGGGGGGACGATATGATTTTTGCTTCAAAAACGCTGATAAACAAGGGTTGGTCGGGCGACAAGAAATACAAGGTCACCACAGCCGACGGAAAGACCTACCTATACCGCGTTTCGCCTGCCGAGCAGTACGAGCGCAAAAAGCAGGAATACGAATATATGCAAAAGGTAGTGGCACTTGGCATCCCTATGTGTCTGCCCATTGAGTTCGGGCAAAATGAAGAAGGCGTGTATTCGATCCAAAGCTTTATCGATGGCGGTGATGCCGAAGAAATGATCAAAGGAATGACCGATGATCAGGTCTATTCTTACGGCTTTGAAGCGGGCAGGATATTAAAAAAGATACATTCGCGGAAAGCCCCCGACGATGTCCCCGATTGGAAACAGAGATATAACGCAAAGATCGACCGTAAGCTGAAAATGTATGCCGAATGCCCCTTGAAATATGAGCACGGCGACAGATTCGTCGAATTTATCGCGTCCCATAGGCATCTGCTCGAAACCCGTCCTCAATGCTATCATCATGGCGACTATCACATCGGAAATATGATGATCGGCAACGATGGCATACTCTATATTATTGATTTCAACCGCTATGATTTCGGTGACCCGTGGGAGGAATTTAACCGCATCGTATGGTGTGCGCAGGCGTCTCCAAGCTTTGCTTCGGGGATGGTGGACGGCTATTTTGACAGCAAGCCTCCGATGGAGTTTTGGAAGCTGTTAGCGCTCTATATTGCTACAAACACGCTGTCGAGCCTGCCGTGGGCGATCCCGTTTGGTGAAAAAGAGATCGAAACCATGACAAAACAGGCAGAGGAAGTGCTACTTTGGTATGATAATATGAAAAACGTTGTGCCGAGGTGGTACTGCGGAAAGGGGAAAGGGGATGAAATATCTTGAAAGCTTTACTCTTCCTACCGAGGATGATGAGTATGCTTATTTATGGTCGAAAAAATTAGGTAAGATCGATATGCAGTGCTATTCAAGCACGAATGTTTATCCCTTCAAGCTTTTCCCGCAAAAGGGTCTTGAAAGACTTGATTTTGAGCAGGTCACCATTATATACGGTGGTAACGGCTCGGGAAAATCCACGCTTCTCAATCTGATTGCTGAAAAACTCAAGCTGGAGCGTTCCGCCCCCTTCAATAATACGCCTTATATTGAGAATTATTTGGATTTCTGCCAACACACGCTTTCTTTCGGAAAAAGCGCGCCAAAGGGAAGCGGAATCATCACCAGCGACGGTGTTTTTGATTCTCTGCTCGATATTCGCGCGATAAACGAAGGAGTAGACCGCCGCCGAGAGATGCTTTTTGAAGAATACTATCAGAGCCGTGAGGAAGCGTATCTTTTGCGTGATCTTGGTGACCTTGACGAGTTCAAGCGCAGAAATGAGACCAAGCGGCAGACGAAATCAAGCTACGTTTCCAAAAGATTGCCAAAAGAGATTAACGGTATGTCAAACGGAGAGACCGCGTATTTGTATTTTACCAAAAGGATAGAGGAAAATGCGCTGTATCTTTTAGACGAGCCCGAGAACAGCCTTTCGGCAAAGCTGCAAGGTGAGCTCAGAAAATTCATCGAGAATTCGGTGCGTTTCTACGGATGTCAGTTCATAATCTCCACCCACTCGCCCTTTTTGCTGTCCTTAAAGGGTGCGAAGATCTACGATTTAGACTCTGTGCCCGTACAGGCAAAAAAATGGACAGAGCTTGAAAATATGCGTATCTATCACGATTTTTTTGAAGCGCACAGAAATGAATTTGCGGAAAAATGAGATATCAAGAAATAAAAAAAGCCAGGTTTCTCTCCCGCCCAAACCGTTTTATCGCGTATTGCGAAGTGGATGGCGCTTGTGAGACCGTACACGTTAAAAATACAGGCAGATGCCGTGAGCTTTTGGTGCCTGATGCCACGGTTTATCTTTCGGTGTCCGACAATCCCGCACGCAAGACGAAATACGACCTTGTAGCGGTGGAAAAGGAGACCGACAGAGGCTTATTGCTGATCAATATGGATTCCCAAGCCCCCAACGAGGCGGCTTACGAATGGCTCTCTTCCGGCGGCTTGTTCGGAGAGGGCGCCAAGGTGCGCCGCGAGGTCACCTACGGCAATTCACGGTTCGATCTGTACGTCGAGCAGGAAAACAGGAAGGCATTCGTGGAGGTCAAGGGGGTGACCCTTGAGAAGGACGGTGTTGCAAGCTTTCCCGACGCACCAACGGAGCGAGGCATCAAGCATCTTGAAGAGCTTGTAGCGGCAATGGAGAAAGGATACGATGCCTATATCCTGTTTGTTATACAGATGAAGGGGGTTCACGTTTTCACCCCAAACGATGAAACGCACAAGGCCTTTGGAGAGACGTTGCGACACGCGGCAGAGGCAGGCGTGCAAGTATTGGCATACGATTGTACTGTTACCCCCGATGAAATGACGGTGGATAATTCTGTAAAAATACGTTTATGAGAGGTATAAAAATGAAAGTATTGATGATTAACGGAAGCCCTAACGCGCAGGGCAATACGGCGCGTGCTCTTTCGGAAATGGAGCAGATCTTTGCCGCAGAGGGCATTGAGGTCGAAATTATCCACGTTGGCAACAAAGCCATTCGCGGATGCATGGCTTGTCAGGCTTGTAAAAAGACGGGAGCTTGCGCGATCGACGATATGGTCAACGAGGTGGCGCAAAAGCTTGCGGAATGTGACGGAGTTGTGCTTGGAAGTCCCGTACATTATGCCGGACCCGCGGCAACGTTGGTTGCATTTCTTGACCGCTTGTTCTACAGCAGCAAATCCGACAAGCGTATGAAGGTAGGTGCTTCGGTGGTAATTGCCCGCCGTGGCGGTTGCGCTTCTGCTTTTGATCAGCTGAACAAGTATTTCACGATCTGCGGTATGCCTGTAGCATCCAGCCAGTATTGGAACAGCGCTCACGGAGCGTTGCCCGGACAGGTAGAGGAGGATGCCGAGGGCCTTCAGACAATGCGCACACTTGCCCATAATATGGTATTCTTGATGAAATCCATTGCTCTCGGTAAGGAAGCGTACGGTCTTCCCGAGCGCGAAAAGCCTGCTCGCACAAACTTTATCAGATAAACAAAAAATAGGGAGATAGAAATGATCAAGGAAGGAACAAAAGCGCCGGACTTTACATTGACAGACAAGGATGGAAATCAAGTGTCGCTGTCTGATTTTCTCGGCAAAAAAGTAGTGCTGTACTTTTATCCCAAGGACAATACCCCCGGATGCACACGTCAGGCGTGCGCCTTTGCGGCGGCTTACGAGGGCTTTCGGCAGAAGGACGTTGCCGTGATCGGTATCAGCAAGGATAGCGTGGCATCGCATCAGAAATTCGCCGAGAAATACGGTCTGCCCTTTGTTCTGCTGTCCGACCCCGACAGAGTGGCAATTGAAGCCTACGGAGTTTGGCAGGAGAAAAAGATGTGCGGCAAAACCTCGATGGGTGTAGTTCGCACCACCTTTATAATCGACGAGGACGGTAATGTGGAAAAGGTAATGGAAAAGGTCAAGCCCGACACCAATGCGGCGGAGATACTGAGTTATTTAGGCTGACCGAAGGGAGAAGATCATGACACTTCACGTAAAGGATTTTATAAAGGACAATGCAAACGCTACGCCTGCTTTGGTGGAGGCGATCAATGCGCTCTCGGATGGAGATACGCTGTTGTTTGACGGCGGTGTCTACCACCTTTATCCCGAGGAATCGTACGTAAAGGAATACTATATTTCCAACAACGATTGGGGAGATAAGCCCATTGCTATGCCGCTGATCGGCAAAAAGAACGTCACCGTAGACGGCGGCGGTGCAGAGCTGATCTTTCACGGCAAGATGCTTCCTATCGTCATCGACGGCTCGGAGAACGTTGCTCTCAAGGGGATCTCGATCGATTACCATACTCCTCTTTATGCGCAGGCGAAGATTCTGAAGGCTGATGACGAGGGTATTCTTTTGGAGTTTGACGGCAAGGATTTTCATTGCCGTGTTCAAAACGGAAACTTCTGCTTCTACAGTCCCGAGGACGGCTGGGAGTGGGAGGTTGAGAGTGCGCTGTCTCTTGAATTTGACGAGCAGGGGCATCCCTCGGCGTATTCGCCCCCTTATTTCCCTTATACGGGAAAGCCCAAGGATCACGGCTTTCTTGGCGGAATGTTTCAGGACGTTCAGCTTGAGGAGAAGGGCAAGAATCTCATTATGATGCATTGCCACACAGGTAAGCATCACACCGTGGGCAATCATTTTATTATGACCTATTCGACCCGCGAGTATCCCGGTATTTTCGTCAACGAAGCCAAGGACGTAAAGCTTGACGATATCAAGCTTTATCATACCGCTTCGATGGGTGTGATTGCTCAGATGACCGAAAATATTACACTCAACAAAATCGTTGCCGAGCCGAGAGAGGGAAGCGGAAGACTTCTGAGTGTTGCCGCAGATGCAACGCATTTCGTCAACTGCCGCGGAAAGATCACGCAAACCGATTGTAAGTATATCCAGATGATGGACGACGCAGCGAATATCCACGGTATCTATCATCTTTACGAGGGCAAAAATGCCGACGGAAGCTTGAAGTTAGGATTTGGGCACTTCCAACAGAAGGGCATTCAGACCTACAGAGTAGGGGATTTGGTGGCTGTTATTGACAGCGAGACCAATGAGGTCAAGGCGCAGGGCGCGGTTGTTGAGGCTGAGCTAGTTTCTCCCGATGAGGTAAGACTTCTGCTTGATTGTCCCGTTCCCGAGGCGGGAGAGCATTACGTGGTTGAGAATCTGTCTACCGCTCCGGACGTTTATTTCGCGGATTGTGAGTCGGGATATAACCGCCCTCGCGGATTTCTCCTCAGCTCTTCGGGAAAAATCGTCATTGAGAGATGTAAATTTTATAATATGAATCAGGGAATTCAGCTCGCGGGTGAAATGAAGGATTGGTATGAGTCCGGTTGCGTCAGAGATGTGACTATCCGTGACTGCAATTTTGAAAACTCCGGATATGCCGGCGGTGTGGCAATATATTGCCGCCCCATACTTCGTTGCGAGACCACTGTTTTCAACGGCAGAGTAGTGGTGGAAAACAATACCTTTACCCAAGCGGAAAAGCGTATATGCGCAATCGACCGGTGCGAGGAGGTCATATTCAGAGGCAATCGATTCAAGCAGGATCTGTCTCTGCCCCATAAGCACCCTCACGGTGAGAGCGGCTGCAGCTTTGATCAGAATTGTACGGTGACGTTCGAAAACGTGATTTTAGAGGATTGAAACGGAGAGAACAATGAAGGTTTGTATCATTCAACCGCCGTATTCGACGGACTATTCAAAAATTGACGAATATTTCAATTGGCAGCTTGATGCCCTTGCAAAATGCGATGAAGCTATGGATATAATCGTCCTGCCCGAAAGCTGTGACGTACCCTGCCTTGCGAAAAAGCAGGAGGACTTTCTTGCGGCGGTGGACAATTATCGCGACAGAATCGCCGATGCCGCTTGTGAGACAGCAAAAAGGTGCAATTCTATGGTCTTTTTCAATGCCTCGAGCGAGGGGCTGAAAAACACTACCTTTGCTGTCGACCGAGAGGGCAATATCGTTGGAAAATACGATAAACAACACCCCGTTTGGTCGGAGATCGCCGAGCGAGGACGTGACGGAAAATATTCCTTTGAGTTTTCAGAGCCGTATATCGTCGAGATTGAAGGATTTCGGTTTGCATTCCTTACCTGCTACGATTTCTATTTCTACGAGATCTATGCAAATATCGCAAGATATAACGTGGACTTCATCATCGGTTGCTCCCATCAGCGAAGCGACACCCACGAAGCGCTTGAGACCATAACGAAATTTTTGGCATACAATACCAATTCCTACGTCCTGCGCGCGTCGGTCAGCATGGGCGAGGATTCGCCCCTTGGCGGCTGCAGTATGATCGTGGCTCCCACGGGTAAGGTGCTTTGTAATATGCACAGTGAGATCGGTATGCGTACCGTGGAAATCGATCCCAAGGATAAATATTACAAGCCCGCAGGATTCGGAAGCCCGCTTTCCGCCCATTGGGAGTACGTGGAAAAGGGAAGAAGACCCTGGAAATACCGTCAGGGTGGCAGCGGTATCGTTCCTTACGATAAATGGATGGAATATCCTCGTCTTTGCGCGCACCGCGGCTTTAATTCGATTGCGCCCGAGAACAGTATGCCTGCCTACGGAGCGGCAATCGGTATGGGCGCCCATGAGATCGAGTTTGACGTTTGGGCAACAAGCGACGGCGTGCTGGTATCTCTCCACGACGCGATCCTTGACCGCGTTTCCGACGGCTGGGGAGCTATCTGGGATCGAGATCTTGCGTATTTCAAAAACTGCGATTTCGGAAGCGTTTACAGTGAAAAATATAAGGGCCTTAAAGGTGCTACCTTCGAGGAGATCCTGAAGCGGTTTGCGGGCAGAGCGATTATGAATATCCACGTGAAAATATGGGATATGATACGAATCAGCACCAATAAAAGCATTGACCCGAAGCTCTGTGAGATAGCCGCTCTCATCAAAAAATATGACTGCGAAAAGCACGTGTATTTTATGTCCACCAATACCGAGATGCTCTGTAAAATGCGCGAGCTTTTACCCAATGCAGGCTATTGTCAGGGCGCGGGTGAGGGCAACGCGAAAATGGTTGAAGCGGCGATTGACAATCGCTTTGATAAGGTGCAGTTCGTCAAAGATAGCCCCTATTCCAAGGAGCTTATCGATAGATGTCACGAAAATGGCATCAGATGCAATATGTTCTGGTCGGATGACCCCGATGAGGCTCGTAAATTTTTGGAAATGGGGATCGATTGTATACTTACAAATGATTATCAAAGAGTTTACGACGGCGTGAAAGACGTATTAGATTAAATGACAAAACAGATCCCGACGATATCCGTCGGGATCTGTTTTTTATACTTCACCGCGAATGATTTTTGCCATCTCTGCGCTGAGGATCTTTCTATTATCGTCGTCAACGAGGCTGAAGCGGTTTCTGTCATTTTTGGGGTAATGGGGTAGAATATATACGGTCAATTTCAAATACTTCAAAGAACAGCTCGAAGGGGCACCAGACCGCTTTGCCGTCCTGGTGAGATACGACCGTTTTTTCGTAAAGGACGCAGAGCTTGTCGCCAAGCAGGGCTATGTCGGAGTAACCGCCAAGCTCGGAAACAAGGATACTGCGGCAGCTTTTAAAAAGGTCGTTCGACACTTTGACAGTCAGATTCCTTCTTTCCGACACAGAATCGCAATTTGAATGATAAATCACCCCGTTTCGGTCCGTCATACTACCCATACAGATTGGGTCGGGCAGATTCTCTTCAAAGCGGAGATCGTGCCACAGAGAAATACCGTCCGCGCTCTTTGCCAAGGCTCTCGTTCTGATTTCTCCCTCGTGACGAATCGAAATGAGGACCTCGCCCTCGTTTGTGATTGCCAAAGCGCATTCGCTGGGATTGCGAAGCTCGTTCTCAAATATCCGCTCGCCTAATTTCCAGCTCTCGCCTCCGTCGTCGGAATAGAGGGTTGAAATGAAGGACGGACGGTGCGCTTTCGCATCCTGTTGATTGCAGGCAAACCAAATAGGGATAAGAAGTCTTTGACCGTGAACGATTCCGTGTCCGGGACCGACGGCGACAGCGTTGAAAAAGAAATCGACATGATCTTCAAAATCAACTCGGATAGCATCACCAAAGCTCTTTCCGTCATCCGTACTGACGCATTTCCAAATTTCTTTATAGTTTTTGCAATATAAAAAGATAAGCTTGTGGCCGCATATGAGCATAACGGGGTTGTTCAACGTGCATCCGCCGCTTTTGATCAAAAGAACCGTTTCCCAAGTGTTGCCGAAATCCTCGCTTCGGGATATCTTTATATCGATATCCGCCCAATCGCTTCCGCTTCTTCGACACTCGCAATAGCGGAGCAGACTTCCGCCATCGGTCGCCACGATTCCGGGGATTCTGAAATCGGTGTATTCTCCCGCAGATCTTTCAACGATCATTTCCGTCACTTCCAATCTTAAATTCTTCCCAATACCTTCATCAGCGGTACGGGATCGTTTGCGGTGATAAGGTCTGCACCGCGCTCGATGCAAAGCTTTACGTCGGCTTCATTGTCGGCGCAATACATATGCACGGGCATACCCTTGTCAACGTAGAATTTACAGAGCTCACTTCGAACGAACATCATAGAAAGCCCGATCTCCTCATAATACTCGTAGGATTCAAACTCTCCCATCTGAATATCGGGGTATCCCATCGTTTTGCCGTTGTATTTTTCCTTGATGTAACGGATGATGCGGCCGTTGAAGGCGTAGAAGTAGCAACGGTCGAAAACACCGTATCGCTTTAACAGCTCCACGGTCAGATCAACGGTCTCCTCGGTGTATTCCTTGATCTCGACGCCAAACCAGATATCGGGGCGCCTTCTCTCTGCCAACTGCAGAGTCTCCTCGAGAGTGGGAACTCCCACACCGCGGCCCTTGAAAGCGGCTCCGAATTTTGCCTCGTAGCACGCATCCAATTTCTTGACCTCCTCATAGGTCATGTCGCGCAAATGCCTGTTGACGCCGCAGGTGCGCAGACAATTTCCGTCGTGCATCAACACAGGCACCTTGTCGCTTGTCAGCCATACGTCGAATTCAAAGGCGTCAACGCCAAGATCCATAGCGGCTTCAAAGGAAATCAGAGTATTTTCGGGATATTTGGCGCAGTAGCCTCTGTGCCCTTCAACGATTATCTTTTTCATATGGAATCTCCTTATAGACAGGCCGGTATAGCCTTTTTTTAAGTATATCACCTCAATTTTCATTTGTCAATAGCGGGAATAGCCGTTTTGCCGCCTTTAGCGGCTGTTTTTGTAATATGCGGCAGGCTGAAATTATTCACTCACGGAAATTGTGCAAAACCTCTTGCAAAACACGCGTTTTTATACTATAATTAATATATTCCGACAAAGATCAAATAAAGTGAAAGGTGTATGTTGAAATGAAAGATTTATATAAGGTCTTGGGATATGCTCCCGATGACAGCCGTCTGCGCTTGACTCGCCACACGGGCACTGTATATCCGATTACCCGTTTTAATTCCCGTGAAGAGGTAGAACGTCGCAGAGAGGAGTTGCAATATAATCTTCGTATGTCGGCGGGACTTTATCCATGGCCCGATAAAACACCTTTGAATACAAAGCGTGAGCTTGTGGGCGAATATGAAGGATATTCGGTGGAAAAGATCATGTTTGAGAGTTACCCGGGATTCTGGTCTACGGGTAATCTGTACCTGCCCCGTCCACTGCCTGAAAAATCTCCCGCTATCTTTAACGTGATAGGACATTGGGGTCCCCAGCGACTTGAGCGCTCGTCGGGCGCAGATTACCCACAGCAGCTTGCTAACTTTGCCAGAATGGGCTTTATCTGCTTGGTCACCGATATGATAGGAATGGTGGACAGCCGTCAGATATCCCATGAATACGGCAAGGGGGAAAAGGAGCTTTGGCTTTCAAACGGTCTTGGCGTTCAGCTTTGGAACAATATACGCGCGTTGGATCTTTTATGCTCTATGCCCGAGGTAGATCGGAATAACATAGGCATGACGGGGGCTTCGGGCGGTGGATCGCAAACTCTGTTTTTGAGCTTGATTGACGACCGTATCAAGGCTGCCGCTCCCATTAATATGATCTCTCTTCATATGCAGGGCGGATGTCAGTGCGAAAATGCTGCCGGATTGCGCAGACATACCGATAACACGGAAATGTGCGCAATGATCGCGCCGCGCCCTCTGTTCTTGGCGGGCTCGGACGGAGATTGGACGAAGAATCTTGAGTCGACGGAGCTTCCCGCTGTATTGGAAGCTTACCGTCAGTATGGCGCGGAGAGCATGGTAGAGCATTTTTATCAGATCGCCCCTCATCAGTACAACGAGAAGACCAGACATAAGGTGTACAGCTTTTTTGCTCGTCATCTTATGGGAAAAGAACTGGATTGGGAGGAGCAACCCATAGAGGTTGCCGACCTTAACGCGTTTACTTGGTTCCGCGGTGAGGGCATGGCTCCCGGCTTTAAGAACGACGATGAATATTTTGCTGCTTACAAGGCGGAGCTTGGCGAGAGAATAGAATCGTTACAGGCAGACGAAAAGAAAAAGATGCTGAAGTGGATGACAGGAATTTGCGAAAACAAGCATCGCGTTGTTTTGGTTTCATCAGAGAAGAATGAGGGCATCTCAATTGACAAATACGTGGCGGTAGGCGAGAATGGCGAAAGGATCCCCTTCGTAAAGCTTTGCTCCTCAAAAAAGAACAGCGGTCGCGTGTGTCTTGCGTTGAGTGGTTCGGGCAAGAATTGCCTTGACGAACCTGCCGTTAGCAAAATGGTGTCGGAGGGTATTTCGGTGATCTGCGGAGACCTTTTCCTGACGGGCGAGAGCGCGGAGTGTAAGCAGGAATATATCGGAGGTCCCTTTTTCAATGAGAATTATTATACCACCTTCCATTATAGTGTAGATGCTTGCCGCGTTCAGGATGCTTATGCTCTCATCAAGGTTGCGAGCGATTTCGGTGGAGAGCTGTCAGTTTGGGCAGAAGGTTGCGGTGCGAGATCCGTAGCATGTGCATTGCCGTTCTGCGGAGAGGTAAAGACGGCTATGCTTGAAAAATCGGCGCTTGAGCTTGAAGGAGACGAGGCATATTTCAAAAGCTTCTTCATTCCGGGTATCCGCGCCATTGGCGGAATTGAGGCTTGTGTTTCGCTTGCCGATTGTGAAATAACAACGTTTTGATGGGTCAAAGCTAAGCATTTATGCTTAAAAATTTGAGTTTGACGCAAAAATCCCCCAAAAACCTATTGCGTAATTCGTCAATATGTTGTATAATTATTAAGATTAGCATAAATTAATAAATATTGAGAATTTGGAGAAAACCGTGGCAGATTTAAGACAAGAGATCAACAGACGACGCACTTTTGCGATCATTTCCCACCCCGACGCGGGTAAAACCACATTAACTGAAAAATTCCTCCTTTACGGAGGCGCAATACAGACCGCGGGCTCGGTCAAGGGTAAGCAGACCGATAAGCACGCAGTTTCCGACTGGATGGAGCTTGAAAAGCAGAGAGGTATTTCCGTGACCTCCTCCGTTATGCAGTTTGAATACGAGGGCTACTGTATCAACATCCTCGACACCCCCGGACATCAGGACTTCTCGGAGGATACCTATAGAACGCTTATGGCGGCGGATTCGGCGGTTATGGTCATCGATGCGGCTAAGGGTATCGAGCCTCAGACAAGAAAGCTTTTCCGTGTCTGTGCGGCGAGAAATATCCCGATCTTTACCTTTATTAACAAGCTGGACCGTGAGGCGAGAGACCCCTTCGACCTTCTTGACGAGCTTGAGACCGAGTTTGGCATCGGCACCTATCCTATGAACTGGCCGATCTCCTGCGGACAGACCTTTAAGGGCGTTTACGACCGTGAGAAGAAGGCGATCCTCACCTTTGAGACCTCGCACGGCGGCAGAGAGAGATTGCGCGCCATTGAGTGTGATATTACCGACAGAGAAAAGCTTGACGCGACCATTGGCGTTGACCTTGCCGACACACTCTGTGAGCAGGTCGACCTGCTTGACGGCGCGGGCAACGACTTTGATATTGAGCAGGTTCGCTCGGGTAAGCTTTCCCCCGTTTTCTTTGGCTCGGCTCTTAACAACTTCGGCATCGAGCCCTTCCTTGAAAGCTTCCTCAAGATGACCACAGCCCCTCTCGTCAGACAGACGGTTTCGGGTGAGGTCGATCCCTTTGACGAGCATTTTTCTGCGTTCGTCTTCAAGATTCAGGCGAATATGAATAAGGCGCACCGCGACCGTATCGCGTTTATGCGCATCTGTTCGGGAAGATTCCAGAGAAATAAGGAATATTTGCACGTTCGTCCCGGAAAGATGATCAAGCTCTCTCAGCCTCAGCAGATGATGGCGCAGGAGAGAGAAATGGTTGAAGAAGCCTATGCGGGCGATATTATCGGTGTGTTTGACCCGGGTATCTTCTCGATCGGCGATACCATCTGCGAGCCCCCTCTCAAGGTGCAGTTCAAGGGTATTCCTACCTTTGCGCCCGAGCATTTCGCCGTCGTCGAGCAGATCGATTCTATGAAGCGTAAGCAGTTCCAGAAGGGTATGGAGCAGATCGCCGAGGAGGGTGCGATTCAGATCTTCTTCCTGCCCGACAGCGGTATGGAGCGTGTGATCGTCGGCGTTGTAGGTATGCTTCAGTTCGACGTGTTGAAGTTCAGACTTCAGAGCGAATACGGTGTGGGATATTCGAGAATGGATCTTCCTCACGATCAGATCAGATATATCGAAAAATGCCCCTGCGACCCCAAGAATCTCACTCTTTCGGGCGACACCCGCCGCGTGGTGGACGTCAGAGGTAACAGCCTTCTGATCTTCCCGGGCTCTTGGGCGGTCAATTGGGCACTTGAAAACAACGAGGGCCTTGAGCTTTCCGAGTTTAACAGATGGTAAGATACGATGATTTTCCGCGAATTTCTGTATATAATTGTTATGTGTTATCTCGCCTATGAGACTGTGCGTGAAATCGTGTTCGTTGTGAAGCACAAAAGCTGTAAGAGGCAGGTCTTGGCTACTGTGACCGAGCTGCGTGAAAGCTCCCGCGGAAAACATGGCTCAAGATTCAAGGCCACTGTGCGTTACACGGTTGGCGAGCAGACATATTCCGAGGAGCTACACCACAGCTATCATTATGACGAGCTGTCGGTGGGTGAGTCGGTAACGGTTTTCGTAGATGAACGAAATCCGACTGTTATGCTTGAGCCAAGAGAAAAAAGCTCTGCGATATTCAGAATCTGCGTTATACCGATTTTGGCATTACTTTTGTTGCTCCTTATATGGGCGAGTAAATTGTAATATTTGAAGGAGATGGAATATGAAAATGAATAAATGGATCAGATTGCTGGTCGGGATACTTTCGATGTCAATGCTTTGTTGCGCGGTGGCTTGTAATGTGTCGAACGGCAATGAAGATACCACGGCGGATGGATCGAAGGATCAGCCATTAGACACAAATGCGGATACAAAGCAATCGGGAGAGACCGATTCGACCGAAACGGAGCTTGAGGACATAGAGGTTGTAACCGAAACCATTGTCATTGAGGTGGATGAGGAAGAAACCGAGCCCGAGAATTTGGGAGATCCAAATGCTCCGACAGGCGTTACCTTTTTAAGACTTGACGGTCTCAACGCGGCGGGAGAAACGCTTCGTATTTACGGTGATTTTGCAGGAGACGCCGATGTTGATGACCTGACGGACATCGTTTGGGAAAAAAGCGATTCATTTGACAGTGGCTATGCTGCCGTTGCGGGCGCAACAGCGTCTGAATATACTCCGTCGGAGGGCGGATACTATCTCCGCGCCAGTGCGAAGTTCAATGGCAGGAAGTATACAACGAAGGGCTTGTATATCCGTGAGGAAGCGAACAACAGCTTTGTCAAGGGCTATCTGAGTGCGGATGGTGACACTCTGAACGCGGCAATTGTGTATCACAACGAGCTGACGGCAATTCAGACCAAGGTCAAGCTTGTGGTTTATCAAGGCGACAGACCCGTAAAGATTATTACGGGTGATCTTAAACTGAAAAATGGCATCGAAGTGGTCGTTTTTGCGTGTGAAATTGATAATCTTGGCGACAAAAGGGTAGAGATGACCGTTTATGCGGGTGACGATGCAATTTCCGAGACCGTCTCTGTTTCGGAAGAGCTTCCCTCTGTTAAAATTTCGAAATCAGTCGTGGGAACATCCGTGTATGTCCAAAAAAAGAAACTTGCATATTTCCAGAAGAACCGCTATATGCAGTTCCGCTCGACGGTTGAGAACGATCATTGGATCGGTACGGAGCACAATCCCATCGACATGGGCTTTGCATATCAGGAAAGTGGCGTTGCGGGACTCAACAACATCGACGTGCAGTTCATTATAGCCCCCGGTGTCTTCAAGATCGTATTCATTGGCGAAAAGGCGAACGTTGATGCAACGCAGAGAAACGAGCTGATCGGCTTCTGGGATGCGGAAAAAGAGGAGTTTACTTATATTTACAATTGCTCTATGACCGCGAATACCGAAAGCTGGCACAGTAAATCCAGCTGGGCGGCGCAGGGCCGTATCGAGCCCTTTGACTATCACCTTGAAAGAATGTCCATTCTTGACAGAGTGTATAACAAAAACGAGGGCGGCGATCTGTATGATTACGTAATCTACGAAAACGGCGAAGCGCTTGTAAGGATTCCCAAGCTGCCTGTTCCCCGTACCGCAATCAAGGGAACCTACTTCTACGGCTTCTTCTTAAGCCCCGGTGAGTCGGTATACTACCCTGATCCCACCGAGGGTGGTTGGAAGTCAACCGTCCTTTCGGATTCGGGAGATACATACGTTGAGATCTGCTGGTCTTGGTATGATATGCATAGCTGTTCCGAGAATTCCGTGCCCAGAGTGGGCAATCGTGATACCTTCACCGTGTCTCAATCCTGGCTGTTTGATACCACTACCGCAGAGCATGACGCGGCATTGATAGACGAGGCGGTTGAGGTTGAGTGGAAGGATCTTCCCAACTACCAGCTTCCTCTCTTCAGCACAGATAATACCTTTGAGACGCAGTTCGGCGGTACCGATTGGCAGTACGCTTGGTGGAAGTCTACCTATGATTGCACAATGGACGCTGAGGTCGGTCACGACGGCGCGGGAAGTGTCAAGATCGAAAAGAAGACGTCGGGAGAGGCATCCTGGTACACCGAGGGCGTTTGGGGCTATCCCTACAGCTTTGATCAGGTACAGGGTAAGACCTACAGATTGTCGGGCTATATCAAGACCGAAAACGTGGTAGGCGAGGCATATATCGCCAATATCCAATACGCGCATCCTACACCGAATCAGCTTACGGAAACCAAGTCCGCGTCTGTTACGGGAACCACCGATTGGACTTATGTCTCTATCACCTTTGTGGGACAGGAGAGAATGCAGAACGGAAGCGTTCAGCGCTGCATAGACCATTTCTTCCTGACCTTGAACGGTACAGGTACCGTCTGGTTCGACGACGTGAAGATCGAAGAGGTCAAGTAAGACTATCGAGCGCAATAGAAATAAAAAGGGCTGTTGCCAACTTCTTTAAGAGAAGTCGGGCAACAGCCCTATTCGTTTTCATAGCTCGAGACGATCGTGCTTAATCCTCGATGAGAATACCAAGCTCGGTTAGCCTCGCGCAGATCCTTGCAAAGGTTGCCTCATCCTTGACACTGACGGTGTGAACGTGAACCCCTCCCGTCAGATCGGAAAGCTGTGTTGCACCGGTCTCGCTGACCAGACGTACAAACTCCTCCGCGTCGTATCTTGAGGCGATGGACATATCAGCGGAGATCACTCCGTAGATAGAATGCTCGACCTGAACGTCAAGCACTCTGCCGCCGTTGTCTACTATGGCAAAAAATTCATCCAACACGCCGTCCTTGGTGTGATGGCAGACAATCTTTTTTCGGATCTCTCCGTTCGGTTTGTCGAGGACATACCCGCGATGCTCCGCACGGATACCATAGCCTGCCGCTCTCAAAAGGGCGACGTCCGCGACGATGATCTGCCGTGTGACACCGAAGCGTTCCGCAAGCCTTGTGGCATTCAGAGCGGCATCTGCCTCGGTAAGCGCCGCGATGATTTCCTGTCTTCTGCGTTCTCCGGTCATAATGAGATCAATATGCGATCGTTGTCATCAGCGCGTACTCGGGCTGAGAAACGTCGAGACGGGATGCCTGAACGACTACGGGACGGTCGCTTTCGACAAGAACTGCGTAAGGGGTGTCCTTGGGGATCTTTCTGCCATCGTCGGTTACGATCTTATCAAGACGAACGTGATTGGTTCTCTCGTGCTTGCAGACAGCGTGAATGCCGCGCATAGGCTCGTCGTTTTCGAAGAAGATCGTGATATCAATGTGTGCTTCCTCGCCGGAGAGGTTGAGCACGCAGATTGCCTCGTGGCTGACCAAATCGCCTTTTTCGGTGTTGCTCATAAAACCGTCAGCGATCATCCATACATTTTTTCCGTACATATTCATATTCCTTTCATTATCTCCGAGGGAGAGTTGATTTCTTTAACAGTATAACATTTTTCGGAAAATCTGTCAAGATGAAATATGATTTTTTGTGTGGAGATGCTTATTTTTCGGCGTTACAGTTGACAGACGCGGTGAACAAGCCGTAGTTCATCTCGCCAAGCTCGATTTCACCCCAATCGGACAGCGTTCCCTCGTAGTTGATCACCTTCAGCGTGTCACAACCGTAAAATGCCATATCTGCGATCTTGATCACGCTCTTGCTGATCGTCAGCTCGGTTGCGCCACAGGCGGAGGGGTAGGCGAGAAGGACCGATCCGTCCTTGGAATACAGCACACCGCCATCGTCTGTAAACGATTTGTTGTAATAATCAACAGAAATGTACACAAGGGAAGCGCAATCGGCGAACGCTTTGCTTCCGATGTAGCTGACGGTGGAGGGAATCTCTATGGCCTTGATTTCGCGATTGCCGTAAAAAGCCTTGTCATCAATGGAGGTTACGATATCACCGGCGGGACTGCGCTCAGGAATAACGATGAAAAGGTCTGTGCAGCTTCCAATACCGGTTACGGCGCAGGTGCCGTTTCCGTAGCTGGTGAAGCGAAGGGTCTCGACGGGAACGGTAACGATCTCGGTTTCCTCTTCTGTGGGCTGTTCTGTTATCGTTTCGCTTTCGGTTTCCGAGGATTCCTCGGGAGAAAGATAAACGGGGAGCTCTTGCGTGCCTTGCTCAGTGTCTTCCTCGGAAAAGGTGGGAGGCGTACTGTCGCCTTCGCTGACTTTATTCTTTCTGGCTGAGCAGGAGGGAAGGGCTGCCCAAATTGTGGTGAGCACTAAAAGTGCAATAATAAGTAACGTTGCTCGTTTCATTTTAAATTCCTTTCTTTATGCTTTAAACTTGCCGCATATGTCGCGGTGTGAAGTCGGTGTCTGCAAACCCTGAAAAAATTATAGCAGGCGGTATTCCTCGTGTCAATTAAAACCGTGCGACCGAAAACTTGCTTTTCAGACGCGTTTTGACTCGTTTTTGATCAAAAACGAGCCTATTTGATCTTTGTCTACAGAATAAACTTTTCGACTTTTTTGGCGATTTTTTGAGCGAAATATCTTTGACGAAGTCAAAAAAGAAACAAACGATAGAGAAAACAACAAAAAGTATAGTGAAGGGCGGGCGAAAGAACTGTCTTGACAAATCTGCCGAGCCGTGATATAATGAATTACAGAGCATCTCTGACTCAATAGAAAAGGAGTCTCAATATGAAAAGAATCGTTACAATCAGCCGTGAATTCGGAAGCGGCGGAAGAAGCATCGGTAAGATGGTTGCCGAGCGACTCGGTTATAAGTTTTATGATGGAGAGCTGATCGACGAGGTGGTGAAATCCAGCGGCCTCGCGAGAGAGATCGTGGAAAAATACGATGAGTATGCCACACATAAAAACAGCTTTCTGTATTCCATTGCTGTCAACGCGGGCGGTGACGGATATAACGGTCTGTCCTTTGCGAATCGGGTACAGATCGCCCAAGTCAGCGTGATCAAGCAGCTGGCAGAGGAAGGCAACTGTGTGATCATCGGACGCGGCGCGGATTTTGTTTTGCGTGACCGAGAGGATTGCCTCAACGTTTTTGTGAGAGCAGATCTTGATCACAGAGCAAAGCACGTGATCGAGCAATACGGTGAGACCGAGGTGAAGATAGAGGACAGATTGCGTGACAAGGATACAAGACGTAAGGTTTTCTACAGATCCTTTACTATGCGCGAATGGGGCGTTTGCGATAATTATCATCTTATGCTTGACAGCGGAGTGATCGGCCTCCAAAAATGTGCTGATATCATCTGTAGCGTGGTCGAGAACGCTTGATTTTTTGCGTTTTGAAGCACCAATGAAACGATATGCATAAATATTCGGAAAAAATGACAAAATATTCAAAAAATTTTTTAAAAAAAGATTGACAAGACAGAAAAAGAGTGGTATAATGAAACCACTTTATTCCGATGAAGCAAATTTCCTCTTTTTTCAGAAAATATGCCTTATCGAACCGCCGTGAAGCACAATGCTTGACGGCGGGTAAAAATTTTTATATCGAATGGAGAAAAGATCATGAAAAAGCTTTTATGTATCGCTCTTGCAGCATTGATGTGTATGTCGATGCTCGTGTTCACATCTTGTGACACAGAAAAAGATGACGGCAAGTACGTAGTAGGTATCTGTCAGTTGCTTCCTCACGAAGCTTTGGATGCAGCAACACAGGGCTTTATGGATGCTCTGAAGGAAGAACTCGGTGAAGAAAACGTTGAGTTCCTCAATGAAAACGCAGGTAATGAGATCCCCGTATGTACTACGATCATCAACAACCTCGTCAATAAGGAAGTTGACCTGATCATGGCAAATGCAACTCCCGCACTTGCCGCTGCTGTTAACGGTACCAGCACCATTCCCGTGCTTGGCACCTCTATCACCGAATACGGTACTGCCCTTGGAATCGAAAACTTCGACGGCCTTGTTGGCGGCAATGTTTCGGGTACAAGCGACCTTGCTCCTCTTGATCAGCAGGCACAGATGATCATCGATCTGTTCCCTGAGGCTAAGACGGTTGCAATGGTTTACTGCCTTGGTGAAGCAAACTCCAAGTATCAGGTTCAGGAAGTTAAGAAGTTCCTTGAGGCAGAGGGTATCACAGTTATCGACAAGGCGTTTACCGATTCCAATGACGTTTCCGTTGTAGCCGCCGCCGCTGCTGCAGAAGCTGACGTAATTTACATTCCCACCGATAACACAGCAGCCGGCTGTGCAGAGACAATCGGCGGTGTGATCGGCGATACACCCGTTGTCGCAGGTGAAGAGGGTATTTGCAAGGGTTGCGGTGTGGCAACTTTGACCATCAGCTACTACGATCTCGGTGTTGCTACCGGTAAGATGGCTGCAAAGATTCTGAAGGGTGAGGCTGACATCTCCGAAATGCCCATTGAATATGCGGCAACCTTTACAAAGAAATACAATAAGAATATCTGCGAGCAGCTCGGTATTGATACCGCTGATCTTGAAGCAAAGGGCTACATTGCCATCGAAGCAGAGTAATTCTTTCGGACTTTTAACTGAACAGAACAGATAATAATTCTGCCGTTGTCGGGAGATTTCCCGGCAACGACAGATTTTTGAGATTTAAAGGGGATTTGTTTTTTTACTGAAGATGGCAAATTCCGTATAGAAAGGTAGCCTTTAAAAGGGCTTGGTAGCGATATGGGAATACTTCAATGGATAAATACATTGCCCGGAGCCGGCGCGCTCGGTCTTGTCTGGGGTCTTATGGCAATCGGTTTATACATTACATATAAAATATTAGATATTGCCGATCTTACTGTGGACGGCTCTATCTGTACGGGTGCAGTGGTCTGCACCGTGCTTTTGACAAACGGTGTGAACATCTGGATTGCAATGCTTTGCGCACTTTTGGCAGGTATGCTTGCCGGTTTTGTGACGGGATTGCTTCACACCTTCTTTGGAATCCCCGCCATACTTGCAGGTATTCTGACGCAGCTGATGCTTTGGTCGGTCAATCTTTTGACCATGAGCGGAAGATCAAATGTTGCGATTACAAGATTCCAATACGCCGATAAGGTCTTGATCACCTCCGACGTAACGGACGTTTACAGAACCATTGTAATTCTTGCACTTTTCGTGGCGGCAGTGGTGGCTTTGCTTTATTGGTTCTTCGGAACCGAGCTTGGTTCTTCACTCCGTGTGACGGGTAACAACCTTGAGATGTCGCGTGCACAGGGCATCAATACAAACTTTACAAAGGTGTTTGGTCTTGCGATTTCAAACGGTATTGTAGCACTTGCAGGAGCATTGTATGCTCAGCAGCAGGGCTCTGCAGATATCAACATGGGCCGCGGTGCGATCGTCATCGGCCTTGCGGCAATTATTATTGGCGAAGCGATGTGTCCCAAGCTGATCACCAACTTTGCTATCCGTCTGCTTTGTGTAGTGGGTGGCTCCATCATCTACTGGTTCGTATATCAGAGCGTTGTGTTCATGGGTCTGCCCAGTGAGCTTTTAAAGATGCTGTCGGCTCTCGTAGTCGCGCTCTTCCTTGGAATCCCTTATTTGAAAAAGGTGTATTTCTCGAAAAAGAAGAAAGCCGAGGTAAAGAAAAATGCTTGAGCTGAAGAATATATGTAAGACCTTCAATGCAGGAACTGTCAATGAAAAGCAAGTGTTTGACGGACTCGATCTGACTCTGAAGGAAGGCGATTTTGTGACCGTTATCGGCGGTAACGGCGCGGGTAAATCCACGATGCTGAATATCGTTGCGGGTGCGTATGCTCCCGATGACGGTACGATCACCATCGACGGTGTGGACGTAACACACCTGCCCGAATATAAGAGAGCAAAGTATATCGGCCGTGTTTTCCAGGACCCCAGAATGGGCACTGCCACCGACATGTGGGTGGAGGAAAATATGGCGGTTGCAGACAGAAGGGGCCAGAGAAGAGGCTTAAAGTGGTCGATTACCAAGAGCGACAGAGAACGGTATAAAAAGGAGCTGATTCAGCTTGATCTTGGTCTCGAAGATAGACTTTCTACCAAAATGGGTCTGCTTTCGGGAGGACAGAGACAGGCGGTCACACTGTTGATGGCGGCAATGAAAAAGCCCAAGCTGTTGCTTTTGGACGAGCATACTGCGGCACTTGACCCTAAGACCGCCGCAAAGGTGCTTGAGATCACCGATAAGCTGATCACCGAGAATAATTTGACCGCGTTGATGGTTACACACAATATGAAGGATGCCATCGAGCACGGTAACCGCCTTATTATGATGAACGCAGGTAAGATCATCATTGACGTGAGCGGTGAAGAAAAGAAAAAGCTGACGGTTGAGACGCTTCTTGCCGCATTCACAAAGGCGAGCGGCGCAGAATTCGCAAGCGACAGAGCGCTTTTGAGTTGATCAATATGTATTTTGAGGGTGAGAAAACCGTTAGCGGTTTTCTCACCCCTTTTGTGTTGTTTAAATTTTGATTTGTAGGGGAGATGCGATGCGGGGCTCTGCCCCTGCACCCCGCTTAAGACCTTTTTGAAAAAAGGTCTTAAGAATCCCAAAAACTTTCAAAAAATGGCTATTATGTATCCATTTTATCCTTTTCAACCACGAATTTTGTGAAAAATTCGTGGTTCATTGAAAGTTTTGGTCGAGCTTTTTCAAAAGCTCGCCGCCGGAGGCACGCGTCCCCATAAATTGCAATTTAAAGATAACACCTCTTCAAAAATCGTCAGTTGACATCCGAATTACCGCCAAATCCCTTAATGCACAACGCGACAATGGGACCTATAAAAATACCCGAAAGTCCTAAAAACCTGATGCCGAGATAAACCGACGCTAACGTTGCCAAGGGATGCAGACCGATGCTGTTGCCCACGATCCTCGGTTCTGTCAGCTGACGCAGGATCAGAACAACTCCGTATAGGATCAGAAGTCCCGTGCCCATCTTGGCATCTCCTGTCGTGAAGGCTAGGATAGACCATGGGATCAGTACCGTTCCCGTGCCCAAAATGGGTAAAACGTCCACAACGGCGATGATCAAGCTCATCAGGAGCGCATAATTCGTTCCAAGGAGTGTGAGCCCTAAAAAGACCTCTGCAAAGGTCAAGAGCATCAAAAGCAAATAGGCTTTGAGGTAACCCGTCAGTGTGCGGGCTGCTTTTTCTTTCAAGGTGGGAAGCTTTTCTTGCCATCGGTCGGGGAGCAAGGAAGTAAAATAGCCGCCGATGCGCTCTCGATCTGCGGAAAAATAGAAGGAGGAAATGAGAAAAACCGCAGTGAAAAGAAGTGTCTCGGGAATCTTTGCGGCTACGTTCATCGCCATTGAGGACAGTCGGGAGGTCAGCGACGATAGCAGGGAGCTTAGCGCGTCGGTCAGTAAGCGATCAACGTCAAGCCCGAGCTCTTGCAGACTCTCCGAGCTCAATGCTTTTTGAAGAATGCTGAAGCGGTTGCCCAAACGAGCGAATTTTTCTGCCAGCTGCTCGATCGTGAGACGAATACTGTCAGGATCAGCTGACAGGCGGTCCAAAAGATCGCCTATCTCCTCGATCAGCCTCGCTCCTGCAAAATACAGAAGTGAAACGATTGCAAAAAAGAAGAGCAGCACCAACGCGGCAGAGGCGGGCTTTTTGGGTATTTTGCATCGCTTGGAAAGAAAATCGGCAATGGGAGAAATGAGCGAGGAAAACAGCAGGGCTAGCAAAAAGGGAAGTATCGCGCTCATAGCGTGTCTGAAAATAAGCCATGCGAGTGCCGCAAGTCCTGCCACAATGACGGTAAGATTCGCCGCCCGTCTGTATTCGTTGTCCGTAAGATCATCTCCCTTCGCTTTTTATATACATTGTATGAGCTTTTGCGTAAATAATATGTCCGTGCGCAATTTATTCTTGACAATTCGGCGTTGCGGTGATACAATAATATTAGATTTTTTGAGAAAGGATTTTTTATTTATGAAAAAAACAGCAAAAATCATTGTTTGTATTCTTGCGGCACTGATGGCTCTTTGCCTTGTTGCCTGCGATAAGCCTACGGGTAACGCGGCGTACGATCCCTCTGCTACGGGTGAGGGCATCAGCGTTCGTATGAGTAAGGTCAAGGAAGAAATCGATTCTATGTCCGTCAGCGATTTCGAGCCCTCGGATCAGAAGAGCGATTACGTGCTCATCAAGGTGAAGGATTACGGCGAGATCGTCATCGTTCTTCGCGGCGACGTTGCGCCCGAAACCGTTGCAAACTTTAAGAGCTTGGTTGCGAACGATTTTTATACCGGTACCGTGTTCCACAGAGTAATTGAAAACTTTATGATACAGGGTGGCGGATACACCTTGTTTGACGGTGATTTCCGTGAGAAGCCTGCTGATGAGATCGTAGGCGAATTCACAAATAACGGCCACATCAACAACCTGACGCACGTTCGCGGTGTGATCTCTATGGCAAGAGTGGGCGGTATGAATGACAGCGCGTCCTCGCAGTTCTTTATCGTGCACCAGACTACCGACAGCACAAGAAATCTCAACGGTGAATATGCAACCTTCGGTTACGTTCTGGCAGGTATGGACGTGGTAGATGCCATTGCTACCTGCGAGGTGGAGGGAAGCGCACAGTCTCCCAATCCCGTTGTGGATATAGTCATTGAGTCCATCACCTTTGTTCAGCCCAAATGACGGAAGCATCTTATCTTGCAGTCAGCAAGGATGATATTGCTCTGCGGTTCGGAAAATTGCCTCCCCGTACCCATAAAGGGGCGAGAGGCAGACTTCTTGTGGTCTGCGGTTCTTATGACCCTTGCGGGCTTTCTATGAGCGGCGCGGCTTATTTCGCGGCAAGCGCGGCATACCGCATAGGTGCGGGAATTGTTGAAATCTTCACGCCGAGGGAGAATTATCCCGCGTTAGCCTCTCTTGTTCCCGAAGCGGTCTTTTCGCTGTATGGGCACGATGAATCCGAGAGCGCGGTGATATCCCGCCTGAAGGAGGCGGTCAAACACTCAACCGCAGTAGTGCTTGGTTGCGGACTCGGAAAAAGCGAGATGTCAAAAACGCTTGTAAAAGCTACGCTTGAAGCAGTGGAATGTCCTCTGCTGATCGATGCGGACGGCTTGAATATTCTTTCCGAGGATGAATCCCTTTGGAATATTCTCAGTAAGGTGCAGAGAAGAAGGACTGTCATCACCCCACACCCCGGAGAGATGAGCAGACTTGGCGGCTATCCGATCGCGAATATTCTGATGGATCCTGTCGCTGTCGCGGTAGAGTATGCAAAAAAGCGAGAAATTGTATGTCTTTTAAAGGATCACGAGACCGTGATCACCGATGGAGAAATAGTCTATCTGAATCACAGCGGAAATCCCGGAATGGCAAAGGCAGGGATGGGAGATCTGCTCTCGGGTATTATCGGTGCACTTCTTTCCTGGGAGGTGCAGTCAGGATACGAAGATGCTCTGCTTTGCACAGCCATAGGAGCCTATCTCCACGGACTTGCAGGGGATATTGCCGTGCGTGAGATCAATGAGCATGCTCTGATGACAAGTGATCTTTTGCCCAAAATAGGCAATGCAATCGCGACTGCTTCTGGGCAATATTGACAAATTTTAAAAAATGCAAAAAAATTCAAAAAAACTATTGCATTTATGAAAAAAATGTGGTATTATATATGAGTATGCGGCGGCAGGCCTGATGTACCCTCTCAGACGGAGGGCGGCCGTGCATTATGTAAAAAATTTACATGGAGGTTGAGAAAATGCCGAACATTAAATCCGCAAAGAAGCGCGTACTGGTTACAAAGAAGAAGACTCTTCAGAACAAGATGTTCAAGTCTGCAATGAAGACAGAGATCAAGAAGTACTACGCTGCAGTTGCATCCGGTGATGTAGCAAGCGCACAGGCTGCTTACAAGTCTGCTGCAAAGAAGATCGACGTTGCCGCATCCAAGGGCATTATCCACAAGAACGCCGCTGCTCACAAGAAGAGCCAGTTCACAAAGGCGCTCAACGGAATGCAGAAGTAATTCTACAAAGCACAAACGAATACCGCGCCGTCTTAACCCAACGGTGGCGATAGCATAAATAGAGGTATGCAAGGGCACTCACCCCTCCATACCTCTATTTATTTTATAGTTGATGTGTTCAGATTTTGATTTATAGGGGAGACGCAATGCCTCCGACGGCACACTTTTTTGAAAAAAGTGTGTCAAAAAACTTCAATAAGGAAAGATGGAGAAGTAGCCATTTTAGGTTTTGAAATGGTGAAAAATTTAATCTAGCCCCACTGCTATCGTGTTCCGAGTTTCTTGCGAACTCTTTTGTGTAAAATAAACTTGCGATACGATAGAAGATAAGTTTTGGATCAAATCAATACGGCTTTAAAGGACAACATTGGCACCATTTCGACCTTTTTTGAGGAAAGTTTTTTGCCGCAACCTTTTTTTCAAAAAAGGTTGCAAACGCGTTCCCTATAAACTATATCAACCGCCAAAGAATTGTCGAAAACATTTTTGCATATTTCTGCCAAAAGCCCTTGCAAAAAAGCGAAAGATATGCTATAATAAAAGTGAAAAGAATGAAATCCTATGTGAAAAGAGGTACCGAAATATGAAAATGATCACTGCAATCGTAAACTATAAGGATACCAACAGAGTTTGCCAAAAATTGACCGAAAAGGGATTTGAGCACACCCGCCTTGCTACCACGGGCGGCTTTTTGCGCGCAGGAAACACCACCGTGCTGATGGGCGTTGAGGATGCAAGACTTGACGAGGCTCTTGATATTATCCACAACAACTGTAAGAGAAGAAAAGAGGCTGTTCCCGAGATGCCTCCCGCAGAAATGCCCGCAGGAATCTACAATCAGTTTCCCTCCGAGGTAATGGTAGGCGGCGCAATCGTCTTCGTTACCGAAGTACAGAGATTTGAGAAGTATTGATAAATCATACATAATGGAACAAAAAATCCGCCCTTTGGCGGATTTTTTGTTCTTATTATTTCGCCCAAAGAATTCCATAGTTCTTGTGGCTACGAAGCACCTCAAATAAATATTCGATCCGGATCTGCGCTTATTATAACATAGGTGAAGCTATATTACAATAACTTGTTTTTCGAGCACAATGCAACCTGCGGTTGAGAATATATAAAAAATACAGGCGTGCCGATTTTTCATAGGCACGCCTGTATCTTGTATTACTTATTCGCATTCATTTTCAGATAAGCGTTGATGAAGCCATCGATGTTACCGTCCATAACCGATTGGATGTTGCCGTCCTCATAGCCTGTTCTGGTGTCCTTTGCCAGGGTGTAGGGCATAAAGACGTAGGAGCGGATCTGTGCGCCCCACTCGATATTGGTCTTGTTACCCTGAATTTCTTCAATGGTGTCAAGACGCTCACGGAGCTTGATCTCCATCAGCTTTGCCTTCAGCATTTTTAAGGCGGTCTCCTTGTTCTGAAGCTGGCTTCTTTCGGTCTGACAACCTACAACGATGCCTGTGGGCTTGTGTACGATACGGATAGCAGAGTCGGTCTTGTTGATGTGCTGACCGCCCGCACCGGAGGAACGGTGAGCGGTGATTTCAAGGTCCTCGTCACGAAGAACAACTGCATCGACGTTCTCAAATTCGGGCATTACCTCGATGGACGCGAAGGAGGTCTGACGTCTGCCTGCGGCATCGAAGGGAGAAACGCGCACAAGACGGTGTACGCCGTTTTCACTCTTGAGATATCCGTATGCATTGATGCCCTCAACGGTAATTGTTGCGGACTTGATTCCCGCAGCGTCGCCGTCAAGCCAATCAACGAGCTTGACCTTGAAGCCTGCCTTTTCGGCGTATCTGGTGATCATTCTGTAGAGCATCTGCGCCCAATCCTGCGCCTCTGTTCCGCCCGCGCCGGGATGGAAAGAAACGATGGCGTTATTTCTGTCGTATTCCTCGCAAAGAAGGACGGAAATTCTTTCCTTTTCAGCAGTTGCCTCGATCTCGGCAAGCTCGCTTTCAACCTCTTCCACAAAGCTGTCGTCGTTTTCGTCGATTGCCATTTCAGCCAATGCAATGGTGTCCTCCAAGCGTGCGCAGAGCTTTTCGTAATCGTCGATGGTATCCTGTGCCTGCTTGATCTCCTGGGTGATCTTGTTTGCCTGATCGGGGTTGTTCCAGAAATTGGGGTCAAGTGTCTGCGCGCCAAGCTCTGCGGCCTTCGCCTTCAGGTCAACTATGCGGAGTGCATTGCCCAGCTCCTTGATGTCACCGCGCATATCTATCAGCTTTCTTTTTGCTTCTTCAAGTGCTATAATCATTTTAATTTATCTCCATTCTGTAATGTTTATTGATTGAATCCGATTTTTCTGTGGGGATAAATCGCTAAATATTGAGCTTCATTTTTCAAAATTCCTTATTACATAATTTTTCAGGATATATTATACCACAAGTTTTGGCATTTTGCAAGAGGAATTTTCGCCTTTTGTATACTTTTTGTTTTTGAGTCCAAAATAATTGCGAAATGCTTAAAATATATAGCATTTCTATTGACTTTTATATATAAAAGATATATAATATTATATGTATAAATATATCTAATAAAGGAGGATCGTACAATGAAGGTAACCAAGGAATCTATCATCGGTGATATTCTCGATTACGATAAGGGAACTGCAGAGTTCTTCTTTGAGATCGGAATGCATTGCCTCGGATGCCCCGCATCTCGCGGCGAATCCATTGAAGAGGCTTGTGCCGTTCACGGCACAGACGCGGACGAGCTTGTTGCTAAGATCAATAATTATCTTGCTAACAAGTAATGCCAATTGCAGTCCGTCGGAATTTTCCGAATACTGCGTTTCTCTACACAAGCGTGGCTTGCTGTCCTTAAAAGCAGCTCGACATAGGAAACTATGCCTTCGCCTTGCTTTTTTCGGTACGATACGCAAGCGTGGCTTGCTGACCGTTGTTTCTTGCGGCGCGAACGCCTTGTCTTCGAAAAATTACGGCGGACTTCTTTCACTTAAGTTGATTAGCTTTGCATAACGAAAAACTAAAAAGCTCCGAAGGGAGATTTAAATATAAATTATGATACTTGACGTAAGATTACGTGCGGCGGCGGATATGGTACCGCGCGGAGCAAGACTTGCCGATATCGGCAGTGACCACGCGTATCTGCCTATTGCGCTCTGCCTTGAAAATAAAATTGAGCGTGCGCTGGCATCGGACATTAACGAGGGTCCTGTGGCGGCGGCAGTTGCAAATATACAAAAAAAACGACTTGGTGACAGGATCGTTGCAGTAAAAGCCGATGGGCTTGATAAAACGCAGGACTTTCATCCCGATTGTATCACCGTGCTCGGTATGGGGGGCGAGCTTATCGTTTCGATCCTTGGCAAAGCGGAATGGGTGAAGGACGAGAGCATCACGCTTGTGCTCCAACCAATGACACACCCAGAGATCCTCTCCAAATATCTGGCGGCTAACGGCTTTGCGGTTGCGGACGAGAAGGTCGTCTGCGACGGCGGCAGAGATGACCGCATCTATCGCATCATTTGCGCGAGATTTGACGGTGCCGTCCGAAGCTTGACCGAAGCCGAGGCGCTTATTGGAAAGATCAATCTTGAGAGAGGCGATGAGGTCACGAGGGCGTATATCGGAAAGAATATCCGTGTGCTTGAAACGAGAATTGCAGGCAGAGCTCGGATAGGTGACCCTGCGGAGTCTGAAAAGGCGCTGGTCAACGAGCTGAAAGCCTATCTTTGAAAGGATTTTTGAATATGAAAGTAATTGAATTATATAATAAACTCTCCGAGATCATCCCTCCGTCGCTTTCCTGCTCCTGGGATAGAGACGGGCTCGAGAGCTGTCCCGAGCCTGAAAGAGAGGTAAAGCGTGTACTGATCTCACTTGACACGACCAACGAGGTTATTGACAAGGCGATTGCAGACGGTGCTGACGTGATCGTCTCTCATCATCCGCTCTTTTTTGGCGGCCTTGGCAACATCAATACCCTGACCTTTGACGGAGCGCGTGCGGTAAAGCTGGCAAAGCACAATATTGCCACGATGTCCTTCCACACTCGTCTTGATGCCCTTGAGGGCGGCGTGAATGATATCCTTGCCGAGCTCATTGGCTTGAAAAACGTTGAGACCGTCGGAGACGAAGGGATCGTCCGTATAGGCGAGCTGTCCGCGGAGCTTGACGTGATGGATTTCGCAAAATCTGTCAAGGAAAGGCTCTCCTGCGGACAAAGTGAGAAGGAGGCACGGGTTGCGATCTGTCCTGCCAATAGAAGCGTCAAGCGCGTTGCAGTGCTCGGTGGCTCGGGCGGTGACGATATCAGAGTTGCGGCGCAGGCGGGCGCCGATACCTATCTGACAGGTGAGCTGAAATATCACGAAAGGCTGTCAGCCGCAGATTTTGGAGTCAACCTTGTTTGCGCGGGTCATTTCTTCACGGAATATCCTGTTTGCGCGTTCTTGGAAAGGACGGTTAAGGCGCTTTTGCCCGAGGCACGAGTAGAGGTTGTATTTTCAAATACGATAGTTGAAATTTAAAGAAAAAGAGGACATAAAAATGGTATACGTAGTATCAAATCTTCACGGAAATTATACGAAGTTTAAACAGCTGCTGAAAACGATCGCCTTTAAGGAAACCGATCTTATGTACATACTTGGTGATATCGTGGATTACGGCGACGAGAGTATGGAGCTTATCGGCGATCTCAGCGTCCGCTATAACGTTTACCCGATCGTGGGTGAGCATGATTATACCGCACTCAAGATGCTTTCGGGCTTTGACGAGATGCTGAAATCGGGAGAGACCCCCGACAAGAAATTTATCACCTCGATGACAGAGTGGGTGCAGGACGGCGGACAGCCTACGCTGGATTCCTTCCGCACGCTTGACGATGAGATGAGGGAAGGAATCATCGATTATCTTACCGATATGACGATCTATGAGGAAGCCGAAGTGGGCGGTCAAAAGTATCTTCTCGTTCACGCGGGTATCGCGGGCTTCAAGAAGGGAATCGACCTTGAAAGCCTTAAGCCCAAGGCATTCTTTACCGAGCCCTTGGATCTGACGAAGAAATATTTCGATGACGTAACCGTGATCGTCGGTCATATTTCCACCACCGAGGACAACGGCGGTGACGGCAAGATCTTCTACGGTAACGGAAGCATCGCAATCGATTGCGGCGAGGCAAGAGGCGGTACTGTCGGTTGTCTGCGCCTTGACGATATGAAAGAATTTTACGTGTAAAAAGGAATCATTGTGAACATAAAGAAAAACGATATAATCGAGCTTGAAATAACCGACCTGAACAATTTGGGTTGCGGCGTGGGAAAGACAGACGACGGTGTGGTGGTCTTCGTCAAGGGTGCGGTCACGGGTGACCGCGTGACGGCTAAGATTATCAAGGTGTCGTCAAGCTTTCTCGTGGGCAAGCTTGAAAAGATACTGATAAGCTCTCCGAACCGTGCGGACGGTGAGGGTCTTCGAAAGAGCGATTGCAGAGCTCCGCAGTCCTGTGGAGGCTGTATTTACAGAAATATTAAATACGAGCATGAGCTCATTCTCAAGCGCGACTACGTAAAGTCTGCCTTCCGCAAGGCGGGGCTGCCCGACGTAACGGTGCTTGACACAGCACATACCGAGCGAGTGACAGGCTACCGAAACAAGGGTCAGTACCCCGTCAGAGAGGTGCAGGGCAGAGTGAGAGCGGGATTTTTTGCGACCAAAACCCATAATCTCATTCCTTGCGAGGAATGTCTGCTTCAGCCCGACGTGTTCGGCGAGATCGTGGCGTATGTTACAGATTTTGCCGAGAAAAATAAGATCAAGGCATACGATGAGGAAAAGGGCAAGGGCGTTTTGCGCCATATCTATCTCCGAATCGCAGAGAAGACGGGGCAGATCATGGTTTGCCTTGTGATCAATGCGGATAAGATGCCCTATGCCGAGCGCTTCGCCGAGGAATTGGTTGCAAAGTTCCCCTCGGTGACATCGGTGATGCTGAATTTTAACAAGAAGAATACCAACGTGATCCTCGGTGACAGATTTGAGTGCATCGGGGGTGTGGACTATATCATTGACGAGCTTTGCGGTCTGCAGTTCAAAATTTCTGCGGGCTCGTTCTATCAGGTCAACCGTGACGGAGCGGAGTTGCTTTATGGTTTAGCCAAGGAGCGCGCGGCATTGACGGGCAAGGAGACCGTAGCCGACCTTTACTGCGGCGCGGGAACCATCGGGCTTTCTATGGCGAAGGAGGCTTCGCGCATCGTCGGAGTCGAGATCGTGGACGAGGCGGTGGAGTGCGCAAAAGAAAACGCGAAACTCAACGGTGTGGAGAACGCATACTTTTTCTGCGGCGACGCATCCGACACAAGAGGACTTTTGGCCACGGCAAAGGATACCCTTGGTGATTTCTGCCCCGATGTGGTGATCATCGACCCGCCGAGAAAGGGAACGACCGAGGAATTGGTTAATTACCTCGATTCGCTTGGTGTTCCGAGGATAGTGTACGTCTCTTGTAATCCCGATACGCTGGCGAGAGACTGTAAATGGTTTGCCGAAAAGGGATATAGCATAGGTGAAGTGACTCCCGTTGATCTTTTCCCGGGAACAGGGCACGTCGAAAGTGTCGTGTGTCTCGAAAGGAGAATATTATTATGACAGAAGATCAAAAGCAGCTTATAAGAGAGCGATTGTTTTTTAGCAGCGATTTTCAAACAAGTTGGAAAAAATATTTAAAAGCTTTTGGAGAAGATTTAGACGAACTTTTTGGTGAGGACTATGACAAAAAAATGCGCCTCCCCGAGGGTCTTGAACATTTGTTAAACAACAGATTGTCCGATGCATACCACATAATACGTCATTTAGAATCCGCGTGTGTAACCGATGCCGATAAACAGATTTTTGATAGACTGATTGCGCTTTGTTTAAATGAGAAAGAAATGGCAAAAGCCAAAGTCGGAGATTGGGTAAAACAAAGCAACGGGGGATTTTATCAAATAATCAAACGTACGCCCGATTATGCTGTTATCAAAAGAGCTTTCGATCATAAGTTTGTTTATGTGAAGCAATCTGTAAACGTTGACAGCTTTGCTATTGAATTAACCGACTTAAAAACCTATCAATTTCTTGAAAAAGAAGAGCTGCTGAAAATCAAAAGCTTTTTTGCAGATAATCCCGATGAAGAGACGGATTTTTTGCGTTATACCGATACAATGCTTTCCTTGAGAGAAGCAATCCTCAAGGCAAAATTCAATGAAGCAGGGTGGGAGTTTAGACAGTTCAGCTTTTACCGTTGTACGCTTGAAAAGGTTGCTTTTATTGTCAATTTGAAAGACTATGGCGACCATATTGGCGTAACCTATGGTTTTACATCTATCGTAGATCAAGACCATTTGAAGAATTACGGCGAAGATAACAACGATATTAAGTTGCGTTTTTGCTCGGTTATAAAAAACGAGCAAGACAAGATAGCTGTTGCAAACGAAGTAAAAAATGTATATGCTACATACTTAGATAAATCGAAAGACGAAATATTGTCACTAAAACAAGAACGTCAAAAGCAGTTTTTGCAAAAAATAGCCGATAAAATGAAGCCGCTTGGCTTTAAGAAAAAAGGTGCAAAATGGACAAGAACTTTGGATCGTGAGTTTTGCTTGGATTTTGAAGCTCAAAAATCCCAGTGGTCTGATGAGTATTATTTCAACGTGAGTGTGTATCACAAAGATGTTCAATTTCCGCAGTGTTACGGAACGCGCCTCAATACCAACGGAAAAGGCATTTACAATTGGCAGTTAATAACAGACGAAGAATTGAATTGTTTGTTAAATGAAGCAATCCAAAGTATTTTGACACCGATTATCAATACCCCGCTTTCTGAACTTGGCAACCAAAAAGAAATATGGCAGGGCTGTACTTGCCCAAGAAACAAATGTAATGCTTGTTGGGTGCAGAAAAACATATGGGAAGCGAACGAAGCAAAATGAAGCGATATGTTTCAAACACTACTCTAAAATTAGAGCAAATGTGGGGTTCCGCCTATTATTTTGAGACCTATTGCGCTCTTGCCCCATGTCGAAAGTTTAGTTTGTCTGTCCCGAGAGCAATAGAGGTATATTTATGAATGATATAGAACTCATCTATGAAAAAGTGAAAGGCAGTCACAATTTGCGTTTAGCGAACACCGCTGCCTTAAATGAAGGATTTGTTTGGAATGTCCCCGTTATTTACGGTGAATCTCAACAAGGAAGATTTTGGTTGTATGCAGACGAAGATGTTCCCAATCCGCACGGAATCGGGTTTGTTTTTTCTGTGGAATATTCAGAATATGAGGAACAAACAGAAGAGGGATTGGAAAGAGTGGCGAAGTGTCATACACATTGGCATCTGCAGACCATAGAACAAGCTGTTGAAGATGTAAGCAAATTTATGGCAGGGAAGCGTATTTTCAAAAAGTGAGACCTTTTGCACTATTGACCCATATCGAGTCCGTCGTTTGTCTGACGAGAAATTAACATATCGAAAGGAGATTGTATGAAAAACAAGAAGATAGACCAAAAAGTATTTTCTTTTTATAGCATTTCATCTCCTTGCGATTTTACTGCAAGAATTAAGGAAGAAGCGATTGGTTCAAACCTGAATATTGAACAAAACGATACAGGCTTTAATTTACAACTTGATAGTAATCATGGAGGAAGGATTGTTTACAAAGCAACCGTGATAGAAGAAAATGGCGGCTCTTACATAAGCGGAGAAATCGCAACGATTCCTTGGAGCGACAAGCCCAACAAAAAGAAAAGTATAATCGAAAAAATCTTTTCGGTTATTGGTTATATTGTCGTCTTTCCTTTCATGCTGATTTTCTTATTATTTTATGGTATATATACGTTGTTTGTTAGGCTCTTTCGCGGTAAAAGCATCGAAACTACAAAAGAAGATAAGCTTTGCGATTTTATGATAAATAAAATGTGTTGCAAGCAAAAATGAGTTTTGAGCAAAACTTTTCTTATAGCAGTACGGTATAACATATCAAAAGGGGTATCATATGATAGACAGAAGCAAAGAAGAATATTGGACAGGCAATAGCGCTGGTGACATTCATGAATATCTTTGCGAATATAGCGAACAAGAAGATATTGAAGTTAAAGCTGTTGAATGTCAGATTTGTAAAGGTGATGTTTTTACACTAAAGGTTGACCAAGACGAGGGAGCTATTGAAGTAACATGCGTAAAATGTAAAGCAAAAAAGCTATTGCTTGATAGCTCGGAAATATGGGAGGAATGCAACCCCAAAACAGGTAGTTGTCCTATTTGCAAGGGTAAAAGCTATAATATTGGCGTAGGCTTTTTGCGACGTTCAACGGGAGATGTAAAACACGTGTTTATCGGCAATCGTTGTATAGGATGTGGGGCGCTAGGTTCGTATGTTGATTGGGATATAAATTATGGACCTACCGATGAAATGGAAAAAATATATAGTGAATAATATACCTTTTGTACTCTTGACCTATGTTGAAAGTGTGGTCTGTCTCCCAAAAAGATAAATTTCAAGAGAGGATAACCCTATGATACATTCATTTTTGATAATCGGACAGTCGAATATGGCGGGGCGCGGGTCTCTTACCGCGGCCAAACCCCTTGACACGTGCGGCGGCAAGTTGAAGGTCTTGCGCAACGGCAGGTGGCAGACTATGTACCGCCCCGTCAATCCCGACAGACCCTTTTCGGGAACCTGTTTGGCAGAGAGCTTTGCAAAGGCGTATTCGGACGAGCACACGGGCATTGAGGTGGGTATTATCCCCTGCGCCGACGGCGGAACGACCCTTGACCAATGGCAGGAGGGCGGCTTGCTTTTTGATAACGCGGTATATTGCGCCAGACTTGCTATGAGGACATCACATCTTGTGGGAATACTTTGGCATCAGGGCGAGGGTGACTGCCATGAGACGAAATATCCCGTGTATCTTGAAAAGATAACGGCTATGATGGCGGCTTTGCGCAGAGAGTTGAATGCCGAGGACGTTCCGATCGTGGTCGGTGGCTTGGGAGATTTCCTCAAGGATATGACTACCGCTCCTGCGCTTGCAAATTATCCTCACGTAAATTCGGCGCTCCGTGAGTTTGCCGCAAGCGCGCCGAGAGTTGCCTTTGCGTCCGCCGAGGGACTTACGTCAAATCCCGACAATCTGCATTTTAATCACGAGTCCCTGCAGGCGTTCGGTTTACGTTATTACGAAGCATTCAAGACGGTGGAGGATAAGGAGCGCGTCTTTGACGAAAAGAGCAAAATGGATGATGCTGTGCGTACGGCAATGGAGCTTTTATAAATGAAGTGCTCGGGAGGCAAATTATGAAAATAGCAACTACAACGGGGGACTTCGGTCGGTTTTGCGGTACGGATGAAGAAAGAATCCGTGAATTACACCGCGCGGGATTTCGCAATATCGATTTTAGTATGTATACCTTTACGCCCGATTGCGTTTATATGCAGGACGGTTGGCGCGACGAGGCTCTGAAGCTGAAGGCTCTTGCCGAGGAGCTTGGAATGGAGTTCGTACAGGCGCATTCTCAGGGCGGCAACCCGCTTTCGAGCGACCCAAATCACGTATATTTTCTTTTGACAGCCACGATTCGCTCTATTGAGATCTGCGAGGTACTTGGTATCAGAAACACGGTAGTACATAATGGCAGGGCAAAGGGGCTTTCTAAGGAAGAATGGTTTGAGAAGAATAAGCAGTTCTACGAAAAGCTCTTTCCTACGATGGAGCGCTTGGGTGTCAATGTGCTTTGCGAAAACTCCACCCAAGCCAATATGGGCGATATGTATTTTATAAATTCGGGCAGGGATATGCGCGAGTTTATTGAGTACGTTAACCATCCTATGATACACGGCTGTTGGGACACGGGCCATGCAAACTGCGAGGGCTCGCAGTATGACGAAATCATGGCGTTGGGTGAGCATCTTTATGCCATTCACTATAACGATAACAAAGGCACTGCCGACGATCACGTTGCACCCTTCTTGGGTACGCTGAATCACGACGAGGTGATGCACGCCTTAATCGACGTGGGTTTTGCGGGTTATTTTACCCTTGAATGTGATTCGTCTTTGCGAAATTACAACTGCTGGACAGGCCCGAGAAGACGGTTTGAAGGTGACACCCGCCTTGCCGAGCCACAGCTCTTTATGCAGAGACATATCGAGAAAATGCTCTTTGAGACGGCGGAGTATATTTTGGAGTCTTACGGGCTGTTGGAGAAATAATTGCGAAGCTGTACCGAAAGAATAATGAAAGCTATGGAATATCAGATCAGAAAAATCGAAGCAAAGGACAACAAAAGCGTTGAAAACGTGATCAGAACGTGCTTGATCGAATTCGGAGCGAATCATGAGGGCACGGCTTGGGCTGATCCCGATCTCGACAGGTTTTCCGAGATCTTCAATTCTCCCGGCAACGAGTATTGGGTTGCCGAGGATGAGTCGGGGCGCATCGTGGGCGGCGTGGGAATCGGATTCCTTGAAGGGGAGGATGATATCTGCGAGCTGAAAAAGATGTATTGCCTGCCCGAGGCAAGAGGCACGGGGATCGCACACATACTGATGCGTCGCGCGCTTGAATATGCCAAGCAGTATTACAAGAAATGCTATCTTGAGACCCTGCCGAATATGATCGCGGCGCAGAAATTTTACGAGAAATACGGGTTTGTACGAGTTTACGGAACGGTTGGAAAAACAGAGCATTTTGCCTGTGACGTAAGATATATTAGAGACCTTTGAGGTTAGGATATTATGAGTAAAACGTTTTTATTTGATTTTGACGGAACCTTGGTGGATTCTATGCCTACCTTCGTCGGGGTGATGCTTCGCATACTTGACGAGCGGAATATTGAATACGGCGAGGATATTGTAAAGATCATTACCCCCTTGGGCTATAAGGGGACAGCGGAATATTACCGCACGCTTGGCGTCAAAGAGAGTGCGGACGAGCTGATCGGGATCATGAACCGATATGCAAAATTTGAATATGAGAATAACATTCCCGCCAAGGAGGGCGTGATCGATACACTGCGGCAGATGAAGGCACGAGGGGACGATCTGAACGTGCTGACCGCAAGCCCTCATATCGCCTTGGATCCTTGCTTGAAGCGCCTTGGGGTGTGGGAGCTTTTCACAAACGTGTGGTCCTGCGATGATTTTAAGACCACAAAAGCCAATCCCGAGATCTACAAAATGGCGGCAGAGCGGATCGGCGTGCCTGTGGAGCAGGTCGTTTTTGTAGACGACAATATCAATGCCGTTAAGACCGCGAAGCAAGCGGGGATGGTGTCTGTTGGAATCTATGATGAATCGAGTGCAGATTACGTGGAGGAATTCAGAGCCGCCGCAGACGGCTACGTGATGGATTTTGCCGAGTTGATTGCAGAATAACAGAGTTGGCTTGCGAAAAAAACGTTTGCATACAATCACTTTTGATCGACCTTTTTTTCGCTACCGATTTTCGTGCCGGTTAGCGCGCTGACCAATAAAAATTAAGTTTTTATCTGCTTGCGCGATCCTTTGTTCCAAAGCTGTATATCCTGCTCGGGGCAAAGCTCCGCATAGCCTACATGACAAATCAAAATTTGAAAAGAGCACTTTAACTTTAAAGCAACATATTACATCAGGAGGTCTCTCTATGCTACCCGAGGTAAAAAAAGTAAAAATGCCGTCTCTTACGCTGCCTACGGCGTGGCAGACCGTGATCTTCCGTAATTTCGGTTACGTCAGAGCCGAAAGGATCGCAGAGGTGCTGGGATGCGACGTGCAGACGGTACATTGCGAAGCGGAAAGGCTGAGAATAAAAGCTGCCGATTACAGCAGGGATTTTGAGGAGCGAGGATACATAACGATCATTCGCAACAATTGGTTCCTGTTGCCCTACGACCAGCTTATGACTTTGCTTGGTATCGATGAAAGAAAGCTGGATTTTATCCTTGAAAAGGACGATTTTCTCTCTGTAAAGCTTGGAAATTTCAAGCCGGAATGTCCTGCCGTCGGGTATTTTCCCTTGACGAAGGAGCAGATCGCGGAGACCGAAGGTCTTGCCAAAACGCTCGCTCGGTATGCCGCCGAGCCCTCGGCTCACCCCTTTGATTTCTTTACAGGTGAGAATACCTATGAAGAAACGGTCACGACAGCTTGCGGAAAGCGCATCGTGCACGGATATCTTTCCCCCTGTGGCGATGCCTTTGCCACCGATTGCAACGATACGCTTCCCGAAGCCCTTTTGGCGGAGTATCAAAGAGTGGGAGTCAACGGTATCTGGCTTCACGGCGTGCTGTCATCGCTCTCTCCGTACCCCTTCCTGCCCGAGCTTTCCGAAGGGTATGAGCAGAGAAGGAAAAATATGAATAAGATCATCGAAAGATGTAAAAAATACGGCATTTCGCTGTATCTGTATATGAATGAGCCTCGCGCTCTGCCCGCGGAGGCCTTGCCCGAATATGAGGGCTTGATCGGATGGCAGGAGAGAAGAACCCTTTGCATGGAAAAGGCAGAGGTGAGAGAGTATCTTTACGAGGCGGTCCGTGACCTATGCGCAAGCGTGCCGCAGCTCGGCGGTATCTTTACCATTACCATGAGTGAGAATCCGACCCATTGTAACTACGTAAACGGAACCGAGTGCCCCGTTTGCAAGAATATTCCTCCCGAGAACAGCACCTCTGCTATAAACAACATCTTTCTTCGCGCGATGCGCGACGCGGGATGCGAGGGTGAGCTGATCGCCAATCTTTGGGGATGGTCGCCCTATATGTGTTGGAGCGAGGAACAGATCCTCAACGGCATCCGTATGCTGGATAAGGACATCGCTGTGATGTCGGTCAGCGAATTTGACCTTGAGATCGAAAAGGGCGGTGTCAAGAGCCGCGTGATCGATTACTCGATATCAAACCCCGGTCCCTCCGATATAAGCATTGGTAATTTCCAAAAAGCGCGGGAGACGGGACACAAAAACTTTGCAAAGATTCAGGCAAGCAACAGCTGGGAATGCTCGGCCGTGCCGTATATCCCCGTATTCGACCTTGTTTTCGAGCATCTTGAAGGTCTTGGCAATCACGGAGTAAATGACTTTTTCCTGACCTGGACGCAGGGAGGATATCCTTCCCCCTCGGTGGAGATCGCATCGGGATATCATAAGGGCTTTGACCTTGATGCGTGGTATAGCAAAAGGTTCGGCGAGCAGGCGGAGGCGGTGCATAAGGGTATCAGAAAGCTGTGCGAGGCCTTCAGAGAATACCCCTTCAGCATCCGCACGCTGTATATGTCGCCCAAGACTCTCGGGTCGGCTAACCTTTGGGATCTGACACCGGAGGAAAAGAGCTCCACGATGGTCTGCTTTGCCTACGACGATTTTGAGGGTTGGATATACCCCTATCCCGTCGAGACCTATCTTTCTCAGCTCGATAAGCAGTTGTCGCTGTGGCGAGAGGGAATTGCGATCCTTGCAGACGTGCCCGAAAGTCCGCTTGTTTCGGAAATTTTGCGATATGCCAAGGTTGCGTACCTGCATTTTGATACCGACAGGCTGCAAACAAGATTTGCGATTGCAAAACGGGCAACGGATTACGGAGAGATGCTGAATTGCGTCCTTGCCGAGAGAGAAAATGCGGAGAGCTTGCTTTCTCTCGTTCGGAGTGATGCAAAGATCGGCTATGAGGCGTCTAATCACTATTTTTATACGGAAAGAAATCTGTTAGAGAAGATTTTGCGAATGGACGCTTTTGCGAGTGAGCTGCAAAAGCGGATCAGGGCTTAATCGTTTTTGAGGTATTATGGAATATTTGATTTCTGTTGATCTGGAGGGCATCCACGGCATCGTGGGAGAGCCCTATAAGTCGTTGACACGCGCTGCCGATTACGAAGCCTCTGCGAAAGCGGCTTGCTTTGAGATCAATGCGGCAGCAAAAGCGCTGTTTGACAACGGAGCCACCAAGGTGGCGGTTTACGATTACCACGGCTACAGCGATAATATTGATTTTTCGGAGCTTGACAGCCGTGTCATTAAGATCCACGCAAAAGAGGAGGATCCCCGCTTTATTTTTGCCAAGGAGCATCACTTTACGGGAGCCATATTCATCGGCTATCATGCCAAGGAGGGAACGAGAAGGGCTGTTATGGCGCACACCTTCAACTCGGTGGGCGTGCAGTACGTAAAGCTGAACGGAGAGACGATCGGCGAGGTAGGTGTGGACGCTTATCTTTGCAATGCTTACGGCATCACGCCCCTATTGATTACAGGCGATGACTATTGTATTGTCGAAGCCGAGCAGTATATGCCCGAGATCTGCGGTGTGGTCACCAAATACGGGGAAGGAAGAAACAAGGCTCGCTTCAGAGACAGAGAAGAGATCCTTGAGGAGATCTACAACGGTGTTTCCGAAATGGTGCGAAACCAGATGAAGGTCACAACGCCCTGTTTCCCCGAAAAAGCATCGCTTGAGGTGCGCTATACCCGCGCCGAGACCGCCGAGGAGACCTATCTGAAGGTCAAAGAGGCAGGAAAGATGCCCGTAGAATACGGCTGTGACAGCCATACCCTGTGCTTTGAGATCGCTTCGGCGGATGTGATTGCGAACCTGCTTTGAGATAACAATAAGGAGACCTTATGAACCCAATCCTACCTGAAACTTGTTTTGTGCCCGATGCAGAGGCACGGGTGATGCCCGATGGGCGATTATATATTTACGGCTCTTGGGATATCTCGGGATCCGATGAATACTGTTCCCGCGAGCTGCACTGCTTTTCCACGGACGATCTTGTCAATTGGACAGATCACGGTGTGATTTTCAGAAATGACGGGAAGTTTTGCGGTATTCCGTGGAGTCCCGAAAGCCGTCTTTATGCTCCCGATGCCATCCATAAGGACGGTAAATATTATCTTTATCTCTGCGGCAGCCGTGCGGAGGAGGGCGTTGCTGTAGCAAGCTCTCCCATCGGCCCCTTTTCAGCCGCAGAAAGAATCGAGCTTGCCGACGGTGACAGCATTGATCCCACAATCTTTGTGGACGATGACGGGAGAGCTTATTACTTCTGGGGGCAGTTCAATCTGCGCGGAGGCGAGCTTTGCTCCGATATGAAGACGCTGAAGCCCGAGACGGTCAAGCGCGATCTTTTGACCGAGTGGGAGCACGGATTTCACGAAGGAGCAAGCATCAGACGGCGCGGAGACAAGTATTATATGGTCTACACCGATATTTCGCGAGGGAAAGCTACCTGCTTGTCTTACGCTGTAGCGGACAAGCCCTTGGGACCTTACAGAAAGGGCGGCGTGATCATTGATAACGTGTACTGCGATCCCCAAAGCTGGAACAATCACGGCTCGATCGCCGAGTTCAAGGGGAAATGGTACGTTTTTTATCACCGTTCTTCACAGAATAAAAACACCTGCCGCCGTGTCTGTGTCGAGCCCATCGAATTTGATACGGACGGTAATATAAAAGAGGTCATACAGACCTCGTGCGGTGCCGAGGCGGCACTTGATGCCACGCATCCTATCCCTGCAAGAGCGGCTTGCCGCATGATGGGCAAGTGTTGCGTGGAGCTTCGCGATTCCCGCGAGGTGTTGGTGATCAATCGCGGCGGACACTGGGGGATCTCCGATTGGGCAGAGTACAAATATCTCGATTTCGGTGACGGTACAGATCAACTTTGCACCACGGTCAAGGGGCAGGGAAGGCTGACAGTCAAAATTGAAGGAAATCATGAAATTTGCTCGTTTGCCTTTGACTGCAAGGAAATGACCAAGGTAAGCGTGCCTGTGGAGAGGACTTGCGGAGTCCATGCTCTGTGGATCTTTTTCGAGGGTGCGTTTGAGTTGGCGAGCTTTTGCTTTGCCTCCGACACAAGCCAAGTGACTTGAAAATGAAAGAATCAAGCAGCAAGCCTGCTGTTTTACATATACTGATGTTATAAAACAATTAAAGAGAGGAATCCCTATGACGACGTTCATTACTGCTATTATTCTTTTTGCGATTACTTACGTGCTGCTGTTCGCCCTGCCAAAATACAGAGCGTTTGTGGCGCTTGGCTCTGCCGTTGTATTCTCGGTTTGGTTGGCGTTCTTCTGCAGCGACGTCAGCTTCACCTTCCTTGACGTATTGGGTGCCATTGATTTCAACGTGCTTATGATGATCGCGGGTACGATGGGTATCGTCACGCTTTTTATCGAGTCTAAAATGCCGATGCGCATCGCCGACGTTTTGCTTTCCAAGTTCAAAAACGTTAAGACCGCCATCGTCGCTATGGCGCTTCTGGCAGGCGTGGTGTCCGCATTTGTGGATAACGTGGCAACCGTTTTGATGATCGCTCCTATTGCTCTTGCGGTCTGTAAAAAGCAGGGAATCTCGCCCGTTGCACCTATTATTTCTATCGCCATTTCCTCCAATCTGCAGGGCGCGGCAACCTTGGTGGGTGATACTACGTCTATTCTGCTTGGCGGTTATGCGGATATGACCTTCTTCGACTTCTTTGTTTTCAAGGGCAAGGCGGGCATTTTCTGGGCTGTTGAGCTTGGTGCGTTGCTGACCGCAGTGATCCTGCTCTTTATCTTCCGCAAGGAAACACAGCCCCTGAAGCTGAGCGATAAGACCGAGGTTACGGACTACGTTCCCAGCTTTCTGATGGTTGGCGTGGTCGTGCTTCTGATCCTTGCATCCTTCCTGCCCACTCCCGCAGAGGGATTTGCGCTTCAGATCTACAATCTGCGCAACGGACTTATCTGTATGGTGCTCCTTCTGATCGGTGTTATCATCGATCTTTGCAAAAAGAAGAGCCTTTTCGGCGCAAAGCTTGTGCTTCAGGAAATGGATTATCAGACGCTGTTGCTTTTGGCGTCTCTCTTCGTGGTTATTCAGGGTATTACGGCAGCCGGTGTGATCTCCAAGCTTTCCGAGGCGCTCGTATCTCTTGGAGGAAGCAATCTGTTCTTAATGTATACCATCATCGTCTTTGCTTCGGTTCTGATCTCGGCGTTTGTGGATAACATTCCTTACGTGCTGACTATGCTTCCCGTAGTAGAGGGCGTTGCCGCTTCTATGGGTGTTGCACCTTACGTGCTCTATTTCGGATTGCTTGTGGGCGCGACCCTTGGCGGTAACATTACTCCCATCGGCGCCAGCGCGAATATTACGGGTATCGGAATCCTGCGTAAGGAGGGCTACGAGGTCAAGGCAGGAGACTTTATGAAGATCAGCGTGCCCTTTACCTTGACAGCCGTTCTGTCGGGATATCTGTTTATCTGGATCGTTTGGGGAATTCTTTGATTAGAAAAAAATACTGAATTTTAAGAGGTTGAAAATATGAAAAAGCATAAGGCATTAAAAATTATCGGTATTGTGGTAGCAAGCATTTTTCTCTTCTTTGCTGTGATCAATATTATTCCTCCCGCAAAGAACGTGGAGAGCAATCCTTTCGTGGTTGAGAAGGGAGACCTTCCTATGATCGCGGCGCACAGAGGCGGCGGTGACTGCAACCCCGAAAATACTATGCTTGCCTTCCGCGAGGCGGTCAACACCTATCAGGTCGATATCATAGAAAGCGACCTCTATCTGACCCGAGATGGCTATCTTGTTTACAATCACGATTCTTACGTTGACGAGACCTGCAACATCAACGGTGACCTGACCCTTGATGAGGTTGAGGAGCTTTGCGACGATAAGGAAAACCGTCATTACATCGCCGATATGACTCTTGCCGAGCTTGAGCAGTATAATTTCGGCTACTATTTTGAAAACAAGCAGGGCGAGCGTATCTACAAGGATGCGGAGAATTTTGTCGAGCTTGGTCTGCAGATCGCAACGGTAGACAAGCTGTTTGCCGAGTTTTATGAGAGTAACCCCGATCTGCTCTTTATCGTTGAGATCAAGGACGAGGCGGAAAGAGGCTATGAAGCCTGCAGGATCCTTTACGAGACCTTGGAGCAGTATCCTGCATACAAGGATAGGATCGTGGTGGGAACCTTCCACGATGAGATCGAGCAGGAGCTGAAGGAAAAATATCCCGATCTTTTGCGAGGTGCGCCTATGGGAACGGCGGCAAAGTTCGTTGCCACTCAGTATCTGCGTGTCAACATCTTTGATAACGGGGATTTTGCCTGCCTGCAGATTCCTATGACCTATGACGTAGGCTTTGATCTTCCCTTGGTGGCAAAAACCTTGGTAAAGCGCGCACACAGAAGAAATATCGCGGTGCAGTATTGGACCATCAACGATCCGGACGAGATGCGGGAGCTGATCGAGCTTGGTTGTGATTGCATTATGACCGACGATCCCGAGCTTTTGGCAAGTATTCTGGAGGAGTATAAATAATCGAGACCCAAAAACATGGATTAAGGAGCGAAATAGAATGAAAACACATCATTTTTCGGGAAAATGGATCACGGATGAAGCCTTTGCGGCCCTTGAGCCTGTCAACGTTTTCCACCGTCAGCTTGAGAAGATAACGGTTCCCGAGGACAAGAACCAAAACAGTCATATTCTGTTCCGCAGAAAATTTGATCTGAAGAGATCGGCGGAGAAGGCAACCGTCTATATCACCGCAGACGACTACTATAAGCTTTATATCAACGGCAATTTTGTGGCGCAGGGACCTGCTCCCGCATATCACAATTGCTATAATTACAATGAGATCGACGTTACGGCATACCTTTCGGAAGGGGAGAACTGCATTGCCGTACATACCTATTATCAGGGTTTGATCAACCGCGTTTGGCAGAGCGGAGATTTTCGCCACGGATTGCTGATGGACGTGGTAGTTGACGGAGAGACCATAGTTCGATCCGACGAAAGCTTTCTTACCCACAGACACACCGCATACAGCGCATTGGGTATTGTGGGATATAAGACACAGTTTATGGAGCGTTACGATTCCCACGCGCATGAAGTGGATTTTTATGCCCCCGATTTTGACGATTCTGCGTGGGAAAACGCAAGGATCAAGACGGTGGACGATTATACCCTTGTGCCTCAGAGAACCAAGCTGTTGACCTTTGAGACCGTCAAGCCTGTGTCTGTCTGGCAGACGGGCGGGAGAATGCTCATCGATTTCGGCGCGACCTACGTTGGCACGGTTACAGCTCACGCGAAGGGCGCTGACGGGGAAAAGATAACCCTCCGTATGGGGCAGGAGTTGAACGGAGACGGCAGTGTGCGTTATGCGCTCCGTTGCAACTGTGTTTACGAGGAGGAATGGATCCTTTCGGGCGGCGAGGATGCTTTGAATCAGTTTGACTACAAGGCGTTCCGCTATATGGAGATCATCACCGAGGGAGATGCCGAGATCACCGATATCGCATTGCAGGTGCGTCACTATCCCTTTGCTCTGCAGGCGAAGCTGCGCGCTCCCTTTGCGGGAAACGAAAGTGCCGAGAGGATCTGGGAGCTTTGCGTACATTCTCAAAAATACGGCGTGCAGGAGACCATTCAGGATTGCCCCGACAGAGAAAAGGGCTTTTATCTCGGTGACGGATGCTACGATGCCTTTACCCATTACGTATTGACGGGCGACGACAGTATGGTGCGCAAGCTGATCGACGATGCCTTTGCGTCCTCCTTCATTTGTGAGGGCTTGATGACCTGTATGTCCTGCTCCTTTATGCAGGAGATCGCGGAATACCCGCTGATCATGCCCGATCTCATGCTCTGGCTCTACAGAGCCGAGGGGGATCTTGCATACCTTCGCGAAAACGTGAAAAAGATGCGCAGGGTTCTTGATTTTTACAGAGAAAACTACGAAAAAGACGGCATTATCAATAATCTTGACCGCTGGTGTGTTGTGGAGTGGCCGAAAAACTATCAGGACGGCTATGCCGCAGACGTTGCTGAGGGCAAGATCAGCACCGAGGCGCATATTGCCATCAACGCTTATTATTACAGAGCCATCTCGGTGGTCAATAAGCTTTGCGAGATCGTTGGCGAGGAGAAATACCGCGACGAAGGGTATATTTACGATGCGATTGTGGAGCTGTTCTACGATAAGGAAGCGCATCTGTTTGTGGACGGGGAAGAACACAGGCATATCAGCCTTATCGGAAATGCCTTCCCGTATGCCTTTGATATGGCGCCCGACCGTGAGTTTGAGGCGAATTTCCGCAAAATGCTTCGAGAGAAGGGCGAGGATCAGACCTCCTTCTTTACCACCTTCCCGTTGCTTCTGAAGTTTACCCGCGAGGGAGACCTTGAGCAGGTCGAGCGATATATTATGCACGAGGGTACGTGGAGAAGAATGCTTCGCGAGGGCGCGACCTCTACCTTCGAGGGCTGGGGCAAGGATTGTAAATGGAATACCTCGCTGTTCCACCTGACAATGTCAAGCGCGGCGATGTTTATGGCTGACGTGGACTTGAAGGGACTTTTGCAGTAGTTGGCGGATAAATTGTGATTTATAGGGGAGACGCACGCCGCCGGCGGCTTACTTTCTTTGAAAAGAAAGTAAGCAAAGAAACTTTCTATAAACCACGAATTTTTTCAAAATTCGTGGATGAAAAGGATAAAATGGATACATAATAGCCATTTTTTGAAAGTTTTTGGGATTCTTAAGACCT
>JAFTRQ010000038.1 GCA_017462125.1 Clostridia bacterium
AGGAACGATGCAACAAAAACTGTCTTGTCTCAAAACTCAATAAATCTGTATAAGACGCTAAAAGCGTGTATCAGAGCTTAACACTTTACGTGTTTTGTTCTTGATGCACGCTTTTTCTTTTACACGAGCTTCTGAATAAGAAAGGAGAAAATTTATGAAACAAACGAAAACTTTACATCCATTTATGGATCATCTTAGAAAAGCAAAGAAACAGAATGCCGAGTTTATGAACTGGCTCGCTATGGCAGAGGACGCGTTCAATAATGGAAACGCGGAACCTGCCTTTGAGTACGCCCTGCGAGCCTACGAGAAAACCGAGCGCACCACGCTTATCTGCCGCATGATGCCCGCCTATTTCGGAAGACCGAATGCATACCAAGCGATTGACGATACAATGCTTGAGGTCGTGCCCGTCAAAATGGGTTTCACGAAAGAGGGATGGTTCTGCTTGCAGATCCCCGCACTGCTTCCCAAAAAGCAGAAGGGCTCGGTGGACTACATACGAGGAATCCTCTATCCCGCGCTTTCGAGATTCTTCACGGGAAAGCCGCCTATCCGTTACCGTGATTGTGTGCTGATCTACCGCCACGTTTACAATCGGGATTTCAAGGAGCGTCAGCGACGCGACCACGATAATATCGAGATCAATCTGACTACCGATGCCATTGCGATGTACGTTCTGCCCGACGATAGCCCACGTGTTTGCGAGCATTTCTATTGCACCTCGGCGGGTGACGAGGATCGCACCGAGGTCTATATTGTGCCGAAATCGGACTTTCAATTGTGGCAGAATTCAGATCCAACGTTCCCCGAAAACGGCGTTTTACTGCTTGAAAATCCGTCAGAAAGCACACTTGGAGAGATGTAAAAACAGCCAATTTTTGCTAAAAATTTCTTACACCTCCCGAAAGGTCGAAAAAACCTTATAAAACCTGACTTTTCGGGAGGTTTTATCTCACTCAAACAGACATTGAGAGCCGTCTTGATGTCGCAATTCTCACAAATCTAAAATTCTTATATACAAGGAGGAAAATCTATGATGAAAACAATGAAACCGGGCAGTCAGCTCTATCGGTTGATGTGCCTATTATCCGTTGCGGGTGAATATCCCGTGAAATCTCTGCATCTTCTCGGCAATAAACGAATGTATCGAAAACTGGTAAAGGAGGGACTGTCGCCGATTACGGTGCGCAACAGCGTAACGGGAGAAACCATATCCCTTCCACGCCTGTTCAATCTCTGCGGCAGAGGCAGACTCAAAACCATTCGCCTCTATGCAGGGGCTCTCCCCATACTCACTTGGTTCGGTGAGGGTGAGTATTACGAAAGCATCACTCACGGTTACAGTCTACCGATGAACGCATCACACCTTGACCGAAATCACCGAGTCGGTGAAGCCCTGGCAGTCTGTATGGATGCGGGGATCGAAGTCTTGCCACACAATCTGCCCAAACTTCAAATCGGCAGACGCGCATATTTGATCGACCCGGGCAGTCCTTTCTTTCTCACAAGTCGCGCCATCAAGCAGATCGGCGGCGATGACGACGAGGCGAACAAGACAAATTTCACGCGAATGGTTGTAAGTCTTTTTGCGGGAAACAACTGTTATTGCGTGTTCAACACTCGCGATTCCGTAATGAAGTGGTCTGGTGGCGGCGAGATGAAAGCAAAATTTAATTTGGAGTGCATTTATGAAGCTAATTCGGAAATGAGCGTTGACCGTATCCATTCGGCAATCATTTTCGGTTCTTCACCGGAGATTGCGATGGGCTCGATTGAATCCACCGCAAAGATCAGTCGCAAGGAATATCGCTTTGATAGTGTGTTTGGGTATATTCACTACGTTCCGCTAAATGAGTATGGGGCAAGGTTCCTGAAATTTTTCACCATACCGAACCTTAAAGAAAAGCTTTTGGACATGTTGTTTCCCGACAACGTGCGTACGTACGGACGAGCAAATTTCGATTACGATGCACTTATCGCATCCGAACACGGCAATAAGCACGTATTATCATTTCTCGATTG
>JAFTRQ010000039.1 GCA_017462125.1 Clostridia bacterium
CATCGGCAGAGGAGGACGTTAAATTCACTACCTCACCTCAGGACATCACCGAGCTTGTCGGCGTTGAGGCGACCATTTCCTGGCAGACTGGCGTTGCGGTAAAGCATTTCAACGTTATGCTTTTTAATACCGAAAAGGGCGCTTGGGAAAAAATCGCCGAGGTTCCTTACAGTTCGGAAGGCAACAGCTATGGCATCACCCGTGATGCAAAGGCAAATCTGAATGTTAAGATTCAGGCTATCGATAACAACAATGAGATAGCTGCCGAAACGTCGAGCTTTGGCGTTTTCTTCACCGATGATTATAAGATCTCTTACGATCTTTCACCCGCGCAGGGAACTAAGAAGCCCGACTTTGCAAAAGGAAAGTTCATGCTCTCCGATTGTTATGTAGACCCCCCCGAGGGCTATTGCTTCGTAGGCTGGCAGATAGGAAACAGAATTTATTCCGCATACGCGGATATTAGCGTAACCGAGAATATCGTTGTAAAAGCAGTATGGAAGCCCGTTGTTGAGCTTCCCGTTGTGATCGACGGATCATCCTTGGTTGGACAGAAGGTTCCCGATCTTGCGAAGCTCGAGCTCGTCGATACCGATCAGTATTATTTCTGCGACGGTTACGATTGCGCTAACTGCAAATACGGCGGCAGCGGCGCTATGTGGGGTCCCTGTCAGGCGTCTAACGAGTGGTATGATGCTGAGACTGATGAAAAGGTAATTACTTTCGAGGACGGCAAGACGTATTATTACCGAGTTGCCATTCACGCAAATGAAAGTAACGGATACGTGTTACCGGACATAGCCGGTATACCGGAAAACGGATATATCAAGATCGAAGGTGTAGATTGGGTTTCTGTTTACGATTACGTCCACGGTCAGGAAAATCATGACAGAAAGCAGTATGTGGTACATTTTTACATGGTATACAATTCCGAGACCGGCATTGGAGGACTCATTGGTGGAGAGCCCATCGACGAGATCGTGCTTGACGGCTCAACTCTCATAGGCATAAAAGAGCCCAAACCACTGCAAATTGATGAAACCGATATGTATTACGCTTGTTCACCGGAGTGTGACTGTGCTTATAAATCGGAGCTTGGAATAGGTGAGATCCTTGAATACGGTTGGATGGAGCTTGGTGAAGATGGAAAACCTGCCAAGGAGTTTGTGGATGGCGGACAATACATGCTGTTGGTTCTACTGCATCTGAAGGATGGATATAGTCTCCCGACTCCGCTAAGCAGTGATTTCCTGAAGGTGAGCGGTATTAATTGGATCACAAGTCAGCTTGTTCCTTTTGGATCTAAGTGTATTGCGGGCATGTTCCTTATCGAATATGACGAAAGCACGGGTATTGAGAGCGACGGCACTCACGTCTGCAAGCCTACCTTGGTAGAGGAAAAGGCTCCCGCCTGTGAAGTCGACGGCAAAATAGAGTACTACGCTTGCTATTGCGGTAAAGCGTTCCGCGATGCGGAGGGCACGGAGATAATTGACGATCTTGCATCCTACGGTGTGATTCCCGCAACAGGACACGACTATTCGCCCGCAACCTGTGTTTCGCCCGCAACCTGTACAAACGAAGGCTGTGGACAAACGATTGGCGACGTCCTTTCGGGTGGAAATCATAATCCCGGTGAGCCCGCTACGTGCACCACCCCTCAGTTCTGCCTTGACTGCGGTGTACCTCTTGTCGGGGCACTTGGCCATGACCTTTCAGAGGCAAGCTGTACGGCTGCTGCTGTTTGTCAGAGAAGCGAATGCGGTGCTACCGTAGGCTCGCCTCTTGCTCACAGTTATTCTCCCGCTACTTGTACTGCGCCAAAGACCTGTACCGTATGCTCGGCTACACTCGGCACACCTCTTGCTCACAGCTACGGTGAAAATTGGGAGTCGGATGAAAACGGACATTTCAAAAAGTGTTCCTGTGGCGCAAATAGCGAATCTCTCGCTCATATCTTCGCAAATGGAAACAATAGTTGCTATTTCTGTGGATTTGAAAGAGAAGTTGAACCCAAAGGACTTTCCGCAGGTGCTATCGTTGCAATCGTGCTTGGCTCCGTAGCAGGAGTAGGCGGCGGTGGCTTCTGCCTCTATTGGTTCGTAATAAGAAAAAAGATAATGGCTTGATGCTAGGCAAGAGAGAATAATACGAACCAGCTCTAAAGCGTGAATTTTCAGCGCTTTCGGCACTTATCTCTCTTGCAAAGTCGTACTTGGCTGCGAGAGCCAAGCACCAAAATCATCTTAAAATTC
>JAFTRQ010000040.1 GCA_017462125.1 Clostridia bacterium
CAAAAATCGCGAGAAAAATAACTTAAAAATCGATAGAAACAGAAACAAAATAGAAAGATACCAGTCTATCCATTCTCCTCCGATAAAGGAATAGAGAATAATCAATCCAAGTCCAGTCACCCCAACTACACACCAAAGAGCAAACAGTATGATATTTGCTGGTCCATGCAAATGATATTCTTTTGCCCAAGACATCATTTCTTTTTTTGTTATTTTGTATTCATTTTTCATTGTGAAAATCCTTTCTGCTTTTATCGCAAGTTTCGCCTTTGTATTACAAAGGCATCGGGCAAAGCCCATACCCCTGAAGATGCACGAGCGTATCCATAGGCTCCCTCCGGGAGGGAGCTGTCGCCGTAGGCGACTGAGGGAGAACGCGTTACTATAAAGTAAATCTAACCCCCAAGTCACGCAGGCTCCTTCCACCGCTAACGCGGTCCCCCTCCCTCTCGGGGGGAGGCTTTTCGTTAACTCCATTATAACACAAATCGGCAGAGAAAACAATATCTCTGCCGAAGTTTTTGTTACCGCAAATTCTCCGCTAAGAATGCAGAGAGAATCCCGTTCTTTTTTTACTTCATATATTTTTTGCGGTTTTCATCCCAAATGCGCTGTCTTTCCACGTCTTTAACAAAACGCATACCCTCAACGACCTTGCGCCAGGTGCGGTCTGTGTACGGACCGCGGTAATTGTTCGATTCGCCACCGTGGAAGCTCCACGCGAGAAGCGTACGCGCGCCTGCGTCGTATGCCGCGGTGCAGGCCTCTACGATCTGCTCCTCGATCTTACCGGGGGCAAAGCCCTGGATCCAGATGTTGTGTCCCTTACCGTAGGCGTCGGCACGGGCAATTGCCTCCTTGGAAGCATTGTAGACGTATTCGTATGCGTTGGGGCTGACACCGTACCAATAAGGGTCGTAGCCCACGTTATCAATTCCGGGGAGCGAGAGCATTTTACCCACCGATTCCAAGCTGATACCGTGGGTCGTGCCGGGCATAATGCAGGCTGCGTTATAAAGCCCCAGCGATTTTGCGTAATCTGTGATCTCTCTGAAAAAATCCACGATGGAATCGGTTCTGAATTCGGCAAATTCTGCGGTCAGCTCATGTGGCATCGGCTTGTTGTAGCGCTCTTCAAAGAGTTTTTTGCAGCGGGGGCATTGACAGCAGTATTCCATCTTGTCGCCCACCTTTTGGCTCTTAGCTGCGGCTCGTCCCAAAAGATGGTCTTGCCGCCGATGCTCTTGACGGTATCGAGCCAATTTTTCACGAATTTGCGGTATTCGGCGCTGTGGAGACAAACCTGATAGGGGTCTCTTTCTCCGTCGCTGTAGACCATATGATCCTCGGGGTGCAGGGAAAGATAGTGGGAGACGTCGCCCGGTCTGCCGCCGATGCCCCAATTGTCGACCCAGACCTCAAGGCCCATATCCTCGCTCATGGAAATGATGTCCTTCATCGCGTGGCTGTGACGGTCCCAATCCATATGCGAAAACATATGGACGACAATATCCATATCGGCATCCACGATCTCCTTCATGTCCTCTCTGGCGTGAGAGGGCATACGGTTGCCATGGTAGGCAACGCCTGTTTTGATAAAATCACTCATGATACACCTATATCACTTTGCAAATTTTTTGCGATGCTCTTCCCACATTCTGTCACGGTCTCTTGCCTTGACTCTCTTCAAGCCCTCAACGGTCATATTCCAGGACTTTTGGGGATTTTCAGAAGCATAGTTGTTGGATTCGCCTGCATGGAAGCTCCAGGAAAGGATGGTTCTGGCACCTGCATCGTATGCCGCTTCGGTGGCGAGGACGATCTCCTCCTCTTTTCCGCGCGGTGCTCTGTAGCCTTGGATCCAGATGTTGTGTCCCTTTCCGTGAGCATCGCTCATGGCAATTGCGGACTTGGTCTCGTTATAGACGAACTCATAGGGATTGACACTGTTGCCAAACCAATAGGGGTCGTATCCGATGCTGTCTATGGCGGGGAGTGCGATCAGGTCGTGTGAGCCCTGCATCGTGATACCGTACATTTTTTCAGCATTTGCGCCGGGCATAATGCAGGCTGTGTTTTTCAATCCGCAAGCCTTGGCATAATCGGTGACCTCCTTGAAGAAGTCGATGATGGTGTTGACTCTGAATGCCGAAAACTCCGGTGTAAGATCGCGGGGCATAGGCTTGTTGTAGCGTTCTTCAAAAAGCTTTTTGCAACGAGGGCAATGACAGCAGAATTCCCATTGACCGTTTATGGGCGCTCCGAGGATCTGAGGCTCATCCCAAAAGATCGTCTTACCGCCGATTGTTACCACCGCGTCGATCCATCTTTTTACGAAGGCGCGGTAATCGGGGCTGTTCAGGCATACTTGATAGGGGTCGATCTTGCCGTTGCCGAAGATCATATGCGCATCGGGATAGAGCGAAAGAAAATGAGAGACGTCTCCGGGTCTGCCGCCAATACCCCAATTGTCGACCCACACCTCAAGACCTGCATCCTCGGTGATGGCGACAATCTCCTTCATAATTTTGCTGTGACGGTCCCAGTCGGTATGGGAAAACATATGGACGACAATGTCCATATCCGCGTTTACGATCTCCTTTACGTCCTCCTTGACGTGAGAGGGCATACGGTTACCGTGGTAAGCCACGCCTGTTTTCAAAAGATCATTCATAAAAAGCCTCCGTTCCGCCACCTGTCGGCGGCAAGATATAGTTACTTGATTTGATTGAGGCGGTTTTCCTGCAAGGGCAACCGCCGACCGCTCCTTGGCGGTTTTCTTACTTAAATTATACCAAAAGTAGAAAAATATTACAATATTAAATCGATAAAATTTGTGTGAAAATCGATAAAAAACACCCTTCGCCAAGGCGTTGTGTTCCTAAGTACACAACGCCAACTCTATTCGCCTGCGGCGAGTTGTATTGCTACGCAGTGGTATTCGGCTTGCGCCGAGTGATATTCGCTTCGCGAACTTTGGAGGCGAATAGAATATCACTGCAAGACAACGTCTTGCAATATCACTTTTGCGGTAGCAAAAATATCACGCTGTCGAAGACAGCATATCACTAAAAACTTAAAAAAGCGCACTTGCTCACCACTATAAGCGGCGCAATAGAAAAGAGCCGATATGGAAATAAATCCATATCGGCTTTTTTACTGTCCTTTAGAACCCGAAGCAAACGCGAAGGGTGTTTTGGTTATTATACTTTTGCCAAAGCTTTTGCAGTAACCTTGTATTCGGTGACGCCGAGTCTTGTCTCGCCGTCGATCTGCAGAGGACAGGGAGCGTCAAAGCGAACGGTAACGTTGTGACCTGTATGTACTGCGATCATGTCGGTGTACTTTACGTGTTCACCCTTGAAGATCGAGGAGAATCTTGTCAGCGTTTTGATCTTGCCGGATCCGTACCAAACCACGACCGTGTTGGTGCCATCCTCGTTCAGTCTGTCCTGCAGGGGAGCACACATCATGCCGCCGCCGTAATACTTGCCGTGCATCGTTGCCGCGATCCAGACCATCGGATATTTGTATTCCACACCGTCAACGGTAACCACCGCGTTGCGGGGCTTGAATTTACCCAACACACCCTTGATGGCAATGCCTGCGTAATTTACAGCCTTGTCGGGGTTTGCCGCTTTCAATCTGTCGCCCTCCTCGCAGCAATAGCCGTCGATGCCGAAACCGATACCGTTCAAGAAGCGGCTCTTTTTGCCGTCGATCTCAACCACGGGAAGGTCGCAGAGATATTTTTTTACGGAAAAGGGTGCGTCGTCTACACTTTTTCCGATGTCACGGAGAAAATCGTTGCCGGTTCCCACCGCGCAATATAAAACCTCGGATTTGAGGGGAGTGCTTTCGGTGTCGTATACGAAACGGTTTAGCGTTCCGTCACCGCCGCAAATAATTACAGTGTCGTCCTCGTTATATTCGGAGAGGATGGGAGGGAGATCGTCTATTTTCGTTACGTCGAGGGCTGTAAGCTCGCCTTGTGCTTCATAAGCCTTTTTCAGCTCTTCTACCTTTGCTTCTGCACCGCCATTGCCCGATAATGGATTGTAAAGGATCAAGGTCTTCATAAATAAATATCTCCGTTTCTGATTGTTAAATCGTAATGATATTGAAGAATTCTTTATTATATTTTACAGTATTTTATCGGAAAAAGCAAGAGTTTGAATAAGATTTGTACAAAATTTAAAATCTTGTAAAATATTTAATATTTACAAAACATTACCAATAGAGCTTCCAATCGGGATCAAGCATTCTGTGGAGCGCTTCCATATAGAAGTAACAGCCCCAGATGTTCATTTCATCGACACCGAGATTTCCGCCCTTGTAGTAGACCGCATGGAAGAGCAGACCGTTGGCATTGGGGTCGTCCTTGGTGAGGTATCCGTCGATAAGGGAGTTCATAGTGTGATTGCAGGCGCTGACGTAGATCTGACGGAGAGGATCGTTTTCGTCCATATGCTTGATACCTTCAAGCATGCCGCAGAGGGTGATCGCCGCCGCAGAGGAATCCTTGGGCTCACCGTCGCCGTCCTTGAAGATCAGATCCCAATAGGGAATATAGTCCTCGGGGAGGTTGTTCAAATAGTAGTTTGTGGTCGCCTTGAAGGTCTGAAGCGCCTTCTCGTCCTTCTTGTAGATGTAGGTCAGCATAGGACCGTAAACGCCCCACGCCTGACCGCGAGACCAAGCCGAATCATCGTGCGCACCCTGCTTGGTAACACCCTTTTTGGGGAGTCCTGTCTCAACGTCGAAATAGTAGGTGTGGAAGGTGCTTGCGTCCTCTCTGCAGCAGACCTCGATAGTGGTCTTAAAGTGATTGTAGGCTATTTCGTCGAATCTCTTGTCGCCCGTGACCTCGGCAGCCCAATAGAGAAGCGGGATGTTGAGCAGACAGTCCACGATCAGTCTGTAGGCGTTTGGATCGCCAACGTTGCCCCAAGCCTGAATGAACTTGCCTTTGTCGTGGTAACGTGTGCAGAGATGCTCGGCAGCCTTGATAGCGGCTTCCTTGCCTTGCTCATTACCTGCCAGCTTGTAAGCCGCCACGCAGGAGGGAATGAAAACAAAGCCCATGTCGTGGTGATTTACACCGATCTTTTCGTCGATGCGCTTGTAGTAGCCGGGAATCTGAGCGAGAGCGTGATTTTTGTATTTTTCATCGCCCGTCAGCTCGTAAGCGTGCCAAAGAATACCGGAGAAGAAGCCGGTGCCCCAGCCGCCTATATTTTCAACTCTGCCGTAGACCTGTTTTGTACTGCACTCGGCAGGGTAACGCTCGGTGCCGAAGTATTCCATCATATAATCGACCTTTTTTAAGGTCTCTTTAAGCGCGAATTCAAGCTTTTCGCGGGAAAGATCAAAGCTTTCAAAGCGTTCGGGACGCTCAATTTTGGGTATATTGGGTATCATATTAAAGACCTCCGATTATTTTTGCGTATCTCGCATAATATCATTATAACACCATTTGCTCAATGAAACAAGGCATATTTCACTTAAAACAAGCCGGAATGTGGCAATTTACACCAAAAAATGCCGATTGATGATTTATGCATATTTAATTTCGGTACATATTGACATTCATATGAAAGTATGGTATAATGTTGATTGTGTGTTTTGTAAAATAAAGAATGGAGATAAATATGTTTGGGCTTATAATAACTGCCATCGGTCTTGGCTTCGGTCTTGCGATGGATGCTTTTTCGGTATCGCTTGCAAACGGATTGCACGAGCCGAAAATGAAAACACCGAGAATTCTTCTGATCGCGGGAACCTTTGCCATCTTTCAGGGCTTGATGCCTATGATCGGCTGGGTCTGCGTGCACACGGTGCTGGAATATTTTCAGGCGCTTGGAAAATTCATTCCGTGGATCGCGTTTGCTCTGCTTGGCTACATCGGAGGAAAGATGATCTGGGACGGATTTCACGACGATTGTGAATGTGGGGAATGCGAGGACAGGCTTTCCTTCGGAATGCTTTTGGTGCAGGGAGTGGCAACCTCTATCGATGCATTGAGCGTTGGGTTTGCGATTGCTGAAAACAGCCTGGCAGAGGCTTTGATCAGTGTTGCGATCATTTCGGTGCTGACGCTTGGTATCTGTATCGCAGGTATTGTGATCGGTAAGCTTTTCGGCTCAAAGCTGGCGGGAAAGGCTTCGATATTTGGCGGTGTGATCCTCGTTGCCATCGGACTTGAGATCCTGATCACCTCTTTCTTTTAAAAAACAATTTTGGGGCAGTTTTGCCCCATTTTTTGTTGCATTTTTTAAATAAATATGGTATAATTAAGATGTATAAGGACAAATATTCCGAAAAAGGAGAGCTTTTTATGAATATCAATGAAAATCTGCAGAAAATATTGGCAACCTGCGATCATACGCTGCTTGCCCAAACTGCTACCTGGGCGGAGATCCGCGAGATCTGCAACGACGGTATCAAGTACGGTACTGCGTCGGTCTGCATTCCTCCCGCCTTTGTAAAGCGCGCAAAGGATCACGTTGGAAACAGATTGAAGATCTGCACCGTTATCGGATTTCCGAACGGTTATCAGACCACCGCTGTGAAGGTGTTTGAAACACAGGATGCCATTGCCAACGGCGCGGATGAGATCGATATGGTCATCAACGTGGGTGAGCTGAAGGCACGTAATTATCCCTATCTTCTCAACGAGATCAGCGAGATCAAGAAGGCATGCGGCGACCGCGTGCTGAAGGTCATTATTGAGACCTGCCTGCTGTCCGAGACCGAAAAGATCGATATGTGCCGTATCGTCAGCCTTTCGGGTGCCGACTATATCAAGACGTCTACCGGCTTTTCCACGGGCGGCGCCACGCGCGAGGACGTGAAGCTGATGCGTGAAAGAGTGGATCCCTCCGTCAAGGTCAAGGCAGCGGGCGGCATTTCAAGCCTTGAGGACGCAGTTGACTTTTTGCGACTTGGCGCCGACAGATTGGGTACGAGCCGTGTTGTCAAGATCGTAAAGAATGAACAGGGAAGCGGTTATTGATCATTTCCCGTAAGACTTGTTAATTGGAGAAAGATTATGTATAACAGATTATTGGATTGCGTAAAAAGCATCAGAGAGAAGACCGATTTTGTCCCCGAGGTGGCGTTGATACTCGGCTCGGGCTTGGGCGACTTTGCCGAGCAGATCGAGGCTGTCGCATCGGTGGAATACAGCGACATCAAGGGGTTCCCCGTATCTACCGTTGCGGGTCACAGAGGCAGATTTGTATTCGGCTATCTTGCGGGCAAGGCTGTAGTGGCAATGCAGGGAAGAGTACATTATTATGAAGGCTATCCCATAGGCGACGTTGTAATGCCTACGCGCATTATGGGTATGCTTGGCGCGAAAAAGCTGATATTGACAAATGCGGCAGGCGGCATCAACTATAATTACAAGCCCGGTGATTTTATGGTCATCACCGATCATATTTCAAGCTTTGTACCCAGCCCGCTGATCGGCGCCAATATTGAAGAGCTTGGAGTCAGATTCCCCGATATGAGCGAGGTTTACAGCAAGAGAATGCGTTCGCTGATCTTTTCTGCGGCGCTCAAGTGCGGCATCTCTCTGAAGGAGGGCGTTTACGTTCAGCTGACAGGCCCTGCGTATGAGACTCCTGCGGAGATCCGTATGTGCCGTACGCTGGGTGCGGACGCGGTGGGTATGAGCACAGCGTGCGAGGCGATGGCGGCAAGACATATGGGAATCGAGGTCTGCGGAATCTCCTGCATCACCAATATGGCATCGGGAATGAACCGTGAGCCCTTGTCTCATAAAGAGGTTCAGGAAACTGCGGACAGAGTGGCTTCGCAGTTCAAGGCATTGATAACCGAGGTTATCAGAACTGTATAATTCTTTGATGGCAAGGCCATCCTTCGGAGGAATCATGAGCAAAAGAGTATTTATTATCGTTCTTGACAGCTTTGGCGTTGGCGAGCTTCCCGATGCGGAACGGTTCGGAGACAGCGGAAGTCACACGCTTCGCTCTGTTGCAGCACAAAAAGAGTTTTATTGCCCGAATCTGCAAAGGCTGGGATTGTTCAATATTGAGGGCTGTCAGGTAGCCGGCTATAAGGCTGCGGAAGCGCCTATGGCGGCATACGGCCGTATGAGCGAGCTTTCCTGCGGTAAGGATACCACCACAGGACACTGGGAGATTGCAGGTCTGGTTTCCAACACCCCTATGCCTACCTATCCCGAGGGATTCCCCTCCGAGGTAATTGCGGAATTTGAGCGCTTGACCGGTAGAAAAACGCTTTGTAACAAGCCCTATTCCGGCACACAGGTGATCGCCGATTACGGTGAGGAGCATTTGCGCACCGGAGCGCTGATCGTTTACACGTCTGCCGATTCGGTTTTTCAGATCGCGGCGCACGCGGATATCGTGCCGCTTGAGCAACTCTACGAATACTGCAGGATTGCACGTCGGCTGCTGCAGGGTGAGCACGGAGTAGGAAGGGTGATCGCCCGTCCTTTTGGCGGCGCGCATCCCTTCGTGCGTCTTTCGGGACGGCACGATTATTCCCTTGAGCCCCATGGAGAGACGATGCTTGATCGCTTGAAGGCGAAGGGCTTTGACGTGATCTCGGTTGGCAAGATCAGCGACATCTTTGCAGGGCGAGGCATTACGGAAGGTTATCCGACGAAAAGCAATGCAGAGGGAATGGAAATTGCGACGGCCATGCAGGAGAAGAATTTTAACGGACTTTGCTTTGTGAATCTCGTTGATTTTGATTCCTCGTACGGTCACAGGAACGATCCCGTGGGTTATGCGAGGGCAATGACGGAGTTTGACGCTGCTTTGGGTGAATTTCTGTCAGGGATGCGAGAGGATGATCTTCTGATCGTCACCGCCGATCACGGCTGTGACCCGCTGACCCCCTCCACGGATCATTCCCGCGAATACGTACCGCTTTTGGTTTATGGAAAAAGCATTGAAGCCGAGGCGTTGGGAACGAAGAAGGGATTTTTGTACGTCAGCGAATTGACGGAGCAATATCTTGGGTAAATGCGGCGGAGAAGAAAAGTAATTGTTAATTTTTCTAAAACCTATTGAAAAAGCAGAAAGAATCTGCTATAATATATAGGTCCGTGATGCGGACACTCAATTAAAAATGTAATCACAGTCGTGTGCTGTGAAACAAGGCCATACCAGCCGGGGATTTAGCGGAGCCCTGTACCTGAAATCCGCTACAGCAGGGGTGGATCCCGCAATCGAGGATCGAACCTTTACGAGTTGAGTCCTACTCTCTGTGTTGAGAGGCGGGTCTTGCGCAATTGGGAGCTGTGAACCATGTCAGATGGGGGACCAAGCAGCATTAAGCGGTAAACCCGATGTGCCGCGAGGGTGCCTGCCTTGAGCAGTGGGTATGAAAATCGCGTGGAGGAGACATTCGACATTGCGGTGTATGGTCTTGTTTCACGCACACGACTTGTTTCTTTAGCTCACTGAAATTTCCGCAATACTTCGTTGCTCCTCAAAAGCGGCTCGACTTACGTCAGTAAGCCTTCGCCTTGCTTTTTGCGGTGCGCCTTGTCTTGCGAAAATTTCAGCGGCTAAAGGCATATTTGAGTTTTGATCGGCATCTTTCAGTGAAACCTGCTCGTTCAAAATTTATTTATATCGGCATCTTTTGGCGAAACCGAGCTAACTATCAACTTTTCCGTCTATGACGGAAAAATATCACTTTCACGAAGTGAAAATATCACTCGCCGCAGGCGAATATCACTTGCGCAAGGCGCAAATATCACTGAAAAATCTTTGCTTGCAAAGATTTTTCTTACGGAGGTTAAAATGCATCAAGCGTTATACAGAAAATGGAGACCGCACGATTTTGACGCGGTTTACGGTCAAGAGCATATTACCTCTATTTTGAAATACGAGGTTGCCAACAACAAGTTTTCCCACGCGTATCTGTTTTGCGGCTCGAGAGGAACGGGAAAGACCTCTTGCGCAAAGATCCTTGCAAAAGCTGTCAACTGTCTTGACCCGCAGAACGGCAATCCTTGCGGAAAGTGTGAGGCTTGTCTTTCTATAGACTCCGGCGCGGCAACCGACGTGCTTGAGATGGACGCCGCATCCAACAACGGCGTTGATAACATCAGAGACATCCGTGACGAGGTGGTTTATTCACCCTCGAGTCTGAAATACAGAGTTTATATTATAGACGAGGTTCATATGCTCTCGGTCAGCGCGTTTAACGCGTTGCTCAAGACCTTGGAGGAGCCTCCGGAGCACGTGGTGTTTATCCTTGCCACCACCGAGCTTCACAAACTGCCCGCAACCATCATTTCCCGTTGTCAGCGCTTTGATTTCCGCCGCATTGCCACAGAGGTATTGAAGAATCATCTTTTGCGAGTGGCAAAGGCGGAAAATATCGATCTGTGCGAGTCTGCTGCCGTATTGCTTGCAAAGCAGGCGCAGGGCGGTATGCGAGATGCCATCAGCCTGCTTGATCTTTGTGCGGGAAGCCGAGAGCGGATCGACGACGAGCTGGTCAACAACACGGTTGGCACGGTGGGCAGAGAAAATATGCTGACCGTTGTAAAGGCGATCGTGGAAAAGGATTATGAAACGATATTTTCTACGGTGGATTCCGTTGTGCAATCTTCAAGAGACATTACGGTTTTCTGGCAGGATCTGATCTCTGTCTACAGAGACCTCCTGATATTAAAAAGCTCACGGAATGCCGCGGCATATCTTGATCTTACCGATAGCGAGATGCAGGCGCTGACAAGTATTGCCGCATCCTTTACGTCTGAGCAGCTTTCCTATCATTGCGGAATGCTGCAGGAGGCGCTTCTTACGATGCAGAAGGCAAATGCAGTACGTCGCATTACCGCGGAGCTGACACTTGTTCGAATGTGTGACGAGAGGCTTTCAAGCTCTCCCGAGGCGATGCTGAGCAGGATCGCTAATATAGAATCCAATCTTGCTACGGGCAATTTTGCCGCTCCCATGATGGTGACGGCAACCGAAACAACTCCCGCAGAGCAAGCTCCCACGGTGGTGGAGCCTGCAAAGCCCGCAAGGCCGAGTCGCCGTCCGACGTATTCCGATGACGACGATATGTTTCGGGGAGACGCGCCCGGCGCTGCTCCGCAAAAGTCTGCCGCAAGTGCTGCTCCAACCCCTGCAGCCGCCGCACCGCAATCCGGAAACGTGCGGATCCTGAAGCCCTTTAAGAGCCGTGCCGAGGTGGTTGAGAAGATGGCGCAGGTCAGTCCGATGCAATCATCCTTCTTTAAAAACGCAAAGTGGTATACGGATGAGGCAGGAAAGATCGTGTTGAAATTCGCTACGAAATTCGACATTGACAATATGAAATTTTTCGACGGAGAGGACTTTTTCATCAAGATGATCTCTCAGGTTATGGGAAGACCGTATTCCAAGGCGGATTTGATCTGTGAATGCGAGGACGGCAAGAAAAAGGACGACGTGATCGAAAGGATAATCGAGGCGGCGGAGGAAAACTGAACGCTTTGATCAAAATAAAATAAACTTACATTTAAGGAGATAGAACAATGAGAGCAAACGTACCGAAGGGAATGGGCGGCGGCCCCCAGAATATGCAGGCAATGCTTCGTCAGGCGCAGAAGATGCAGGAGGATATGGCGGCACTTCAGGAGGATCTTGACGCTCGTGAATATGAGATCAAGGCAGGCGGCGGCGTTGTCGCTGTAAAGATCAACGGTAAGAAGGAAGTGCTTTCCATCGACATTCAGCCCGAGATCGTGGATCCCGATGACGTGGAGACCCTTTCCGACATTCTGGTAGCGGCTGTTAACGAGGCGATCAAGCGCGTTGAGACTACCAATGCAGAGGAAATGGACAAGATCACCAAGGGTATGAATATGCCCGGAATGTTCTGATATGGCTGAATATATCGAATCGTTACAAAGACTTGCCGAGCAGTTTGGAAGGCTTGACGGTGTGGGCAGAAAGAACGCCATGAAAATGGCGTTTTCTGTGCTTGATATGACAGATGAGGACGCAAAGGCCTTTGCCGACGCGATCCTTGAGGCGAAGGAAAAGATACACCTGTGTCCCGTATGTCAGAATCTCACCGATCGGGAGATTTGTCCCATTTGCGCGGACCTGCAAAGAGACAGAAGCGTTGTTTGTGTGGTTTCTGATCCCAAGGTCGTCATTTCTATGGAAAAGGTTCGCGAATATAAGGGGCTTTACCACGTGCTTCACGGTGTGATCTCTCCTATGAATGGCATAACTCCCGACAAGCTGAAGATCCGCGAGCTGTTAAGCAGACTTGGTGAGGGCGAGATCGAGGAGGTCATCGTCGCTACTAACCCCACAGTTGAAGGGGAAGCGACGGCGATGTATCTGTCGCGCCTTTTGAAGCCTATCGGCATCAAGGTCACGCGTCTTGCTTACGGTGTTCCTATGGGCAGTGATCTGGAGTATGCCGATGAGATTACTTTGTTCCGCGCTATTGAGGGACGAAGAGATTTTTAATAATGCAAAATGTGTTCGGATGTAAAAATGAAAAAGGTTTATGAAAATTTGATTCTTGACGAGGAGCGCGCGCTTTACGATATCGAGGATGCAATGATAATGAACTGCACCTTTGACGGTCCTGCCGACGGCGAGAGTGCCCTGAAGGAATGCAGAAATATCGTGGTGGATAACTGTGACTTTATGTTGCGTTATCCCTTTTGGCACGTCAGCGGCGCGATTGTAAAAAACAGCCGTATGACCGAGACCTGCCGTGCCGCTTTGTGGTATGACAGCGACGTTACCATTGAAGGTAGTACGCTTCACGGTATCAAGGCATTGCGCGAATGTGAGAGGATCGATCTGCGTGACAGCGATATTGTATCCGATGAATTTGGTTGGCGCTGTCGCGGTGTTGACGTGAAGAATTGCACCTTGGAGTCTCAATATCAGTTTTTTGAGTGTCGCGATATGAAGATCGAGGGCTTGAAGATGAAGGGAAAGTATTCCTTTCAGTACATAGAAAACGTTGAGATCAAGGATTCCGACTTCAAGACCAAGGATGCCTTCTGGCACGCGAAGAACGTGACGGTTTACGACACGGTTCTTGAGGGAGAGTACCTTGGTTGGTATTCCGAGAATTTAACTCTTGTTCGTTGCCATATCAAGGGCACACAGCCCCTCTGTTACTGCAAAAATCTCGTTCTTGAGGATTGCACCACGGAGGATTGCGATCTTTCCTTTGAGAACAGCTCGGTCAAGGCAAAGGTCAAGGGAAGCATTGTCAGCGTGAAAAATCCTGTTTCGGGCTTTGTCAAGGCGGACGAGATCGGTGAGATCATCTGGGATGAGAAGCACAAGGCAACGTCGACCTGCATCATTGAAGGATAACCAAACTGCATCAGAGAGGAGTATTTTTATGAAGCTTGCAACTACAACAGCGGATTTTGCCGCATATACAAGCTCCCAGACCGAGGCAATGGAGTATATCCGCCGCGCAGGATTTAAGTATATTGATTACAATTTCGGAACCGATTATAATTGCAAAAGCGGTATTTTTGGCAATGACCCTAAAAAGCACATTGAGAACGTTTTGAAAAAGGCGGACGAGCTTGGTGTGAAGCTGGTTCAATCCCATGCTCAGATGGGTAGACCCTTGGCTGACGAGGACGGTTCGTTTTTGCGCGATACCGCCAAATGCATCGAGGCTTGCGGCGAGATGGGCATTCCTAACGTTGTCATCCATTCGGGATACCTGAAGGATATTTCAAAGGAGGAGTGCTTTGAGCGCAATAAGAGGTTCTTTATGCCGCTTTTGGAGCTTGGTGAGAAGCACAACGTGGATATTCTCGTTGAGAACTTCAATAAAATGGTGCATAACGACGTGTATTGGATCGACAATGCCGCCGATCTTCTTGCAATGATCGATTACGTGGATCATCCGAGATTCCACGCCGTTTGGGATGCAGGACACGGTAATATGCAGCCTATGCCGCAGGACGAGGCTCTGCGTCTGCTTGGCAAGCAGGTGTATGCTCTCCACGTGCAGGACAATATGGGAGATAAGGATTCCCACGTGGCGCCCTTCTTCGGCACGCTCAACCTTGACTCTCTGATGCACGGTCTGATCGATATCGGATACGAGGGATATTTTACCTTTGAAGCCTGCGCGATCATGCTGTCTGCGGGCGGAAGAAGAAAATATGAAGCCGACAAGCGGCTTGCAAACGCGCCGCTCTCCTTGCGCATCAAGGCCGAAGAGCTTTTGTATGAGATCGGAAAGACCACTCTTGAGGCTTATGGGTGTTTTGAGGAATGATCCTTTTTAGCTTTAACTGAGATTTTTCAAAAAAACGCAGACGGAAGACCGCCTGCGTTTTTTGAAAAAATCAGCAAATTTTTTAAAACTGTCAAACCCGATTTTCGAAATCCCGACTTTATAGGTGAAAGCTTTCAAAATGAGGTGCCGAATGAAGAACGAAGAAATCACGAAATATATGGAATACTTGCTTGATATTGCTCTGCACAAGTGCGGCAATTCTTATGATGCTGAGGACTTGGTGCAGGAGACAGTTTTGGCTGCGCTGACTTATCTGGAAAAAGGTAAGCAGATCGATTCTCCCAGAAAATGGCTTGCGGTTGTGATGAATCGTAAATATTACGATCAGTTGCGTTGCAAATATAATCGACCCACGGTTACTATCGCAGATGACTTTGACGTTGCCGACACGGAGGATTTTGTCAGCGATTATATCCGCCGCGAGGAAGGGGAGCAGGTGCGCCGTGAGATTACGTATCTTACCGAGAGCTACCGTAATATCATTGTGCGACATTATTTCTATCAAGAAAGCGTAGAAAGCATTGCAAGAGCACTTTCCCTCCCCATAGGTACTGTGAAAAGCCGTTTGGATTTCGGGCGAAAACAGATGAAGAAAGGATTTGAAAAAATGGAAAAATATACGGAAAACAGTTATGCACCCAAAAGAATGAGCATCAGTATAGGCGGAAGCTCGGGAATGAACGGAGAGCCTTGGTCTTTGGTTAAACATAATGATCTGTTAACGCAAAATATCCTGATTGTAGCATATGAAAAGCCATTGACGGTTACAGAACTTTCCCGCGCGTTGGGTACGCCTGCAGCTTATGTTGAGCCTATTGTCGATCGCCTTGTGGAGGGAGAATTGATGAAGCGTATGGGCGACGGCAAGGTTTATACCGACTTTATTATTTATAGCTTTGACGATCTTTGGAAATATAAAACAGATGCCAAGACCTTTGCTGCCGAGTATGCAGATGCCTATTGCCTTCCTATGAAAAAAGCTATCGAGGCGTTGAAAGAGACTGAGTTTTACAGCATTCGCTTGGAGAGATATATGCTCCTTGATATAGCACAGCAAGCATCGATTGCGGCGAGAAATAGGCTGATCACTCCTTATCCCGTACCGGATCGACCCAATGGCGGAAAATGGGAAGCGTTTGGACAGATCTATGGGGATCGAGATGAAATACCCGAGGATGCACGTGGCAGAGACTATTTGTTAAGTGGGAAAAGAGAGTGTAGTTTGAACAAATACTTTGATACAAAGGATCTTTGTATATGTGATTTTGAATCTTCACTTTATCCCTATGCCGCGTATGACAAATATCTTGTTTCATCCTCTGAAGACCTGGAGGAAACGATACAAAACAGCATCAAACTGTTTTATTTAATTGAAAAAGGAATAGATCCCGAAAGCATTGGGTTTGATGAAAAAATGCTCAGCAAGCTTCCTCAGCTTGAGAAACGGGGATTCCTGACCTCGGAAAACAAAAAATGGCGGCTCTTGATCCCTCATTTAACTCACGCTCAACACACCGTTCTTACTCAAATCGTAAGAAAAGCTGCTGTTGAAATTGCCGATGCTCTGGAAGCTCCTCTTGGGGAATACTTTAAGACTCATCGTAAATTGCTCCCCGCACACTTGAAGAGCGTTCCCGAATACCGCCTTTTCTGGAGATATCAGCCCCAGGAGACGATGTTCGTATATGAAGCAATCAATCACGGTATTCATCCCTATGATCTCGGATTTATATGCCCCGAGACGATTATAGTATTTGACTGATTTTTTATAGAGAAAACCCGTGCTCGGTGAGCACGGGTTTTCTGTTTTATGCTTTTAAATCAGTTAGGAACATCAACCTTTTCGAAGCAGTACATAAGACCAATGGTTTTGCCTGTCGTATCGCTTTGAGGAATAAAGCCTACAATAACGTTAACAGTCTGACCTGCGTACGCCGAAAGGTCTGCGGTCATACCCGCGTTACTCTGGAAGCTTCCGTTCTTCTTAGATGCCTCAAGGTCTGCGAAGGTCGCACCCGAACGGTTCTGCGAAACTCTCAGAATATCCGCGTTTGCGTCGCCTGCGGTGGCAGTGAAGTCGTGCCAGGTCTTGCCTCCGTCAGCAGACCAAACATACTTGGTAACGCCGCCGTTTACGCCGCACCATCCGCGGATGTTCAGGGTCTTATCTGCGGTTGCATCAAAGCCCGAGATAACGTGAATACCTGCCTTGGAGGTGGTCTGATAGGTCACGAGATCACCTGTGTTGACGTAGTCAAGCTGGGTAGCGAATGCAACCTTTGACTCGGTGTATCCCGAGGACGGATCGATGTAAGCCTTTTCGAGGGTGGTACCGGTTGTGGTATCAAGATCGGTCTTGGTAGAGCCACCGCCATAATAGTCGATCGATTCGAACTCCTCTGCGTTAAGCTTGCAGATCTCCATCAGATCGCTGTCCATACCCACGTATGCGATGTCGATGGCAACCGTTGTGGGAAGCACCTTGTTGAATATGTCGATACGGAGGTAGTTCGCGTAGAACTTGCCGTCAGCCGCGGCGGTGAAGGTCTTGCAAGCAGACTTGGAAACGTCGAATACCGCAACGTGCCATTCGCCGTCTGCGATGGGATTGAAGCCGAAATTGTCGCCTGCCTTTGCGCCGGTGTTCTGGGTGCTTGTGAAGAATTCCGTTCTACCCATCGCTTCGGTGTTGGTTTTGGGAACTCTGTACTTGATCACCAGATACTGACCCGACAGAGTTTCACCCTGCATGGTAGCGGTGTAGATATTCATATAAGCTTCGGGATTTGCATCCGAGCCCGAGCCTGTAAAGGTAAAGTAGGTTCCGTCGTTGGAAAGATCGGAAGGACCAAACCAATTGACGTAGCTGGAGGCCGCGGTCTTGAGCTCCTCGGCATCGACGTAAACGTCCAAATAGTCGGGATTTACTTCGGGACGGATCTCCTCGGGCCATCCTGCGAAGGCGGTATCAGCCGCGATGCGGAAGGTTCTGGGAGCGCCGTTTGTCATTGTTGTTACGAAGGAGTAGGAATAGGTACCGTCGCCGTCATACTGAACGCCGTAGCCGTCGTAGTAGTGATAGTTGCCGGAATTATCGGGAGTTTCTGCGGAGTTGACCTTGTATTCAACCCATTTACCATCCACAAGCTCCTCGATCTTGGGAGCGGTGAGCATATTGAAGCCGTAAACGCGTACGGTCACGTTGTCCTGACCACCGGAAAGGGTGAACTGCGCGGTCTTTCCGTCAGCGGATTTCACCTTGGGGAGGTAAGGGCTTTCGATGATCGTGTCTGTGTCGGAGGTAACCTTGAGAGGATTGAGAAGCGTGTTCTTTCTGACCTCTCTTACCTGATTGTCCTGCACCTCGTCGTAGGTGCCGTCAAGGAGCTGGGAGCCCCAAGGCATCAGAATCGCGTTGATGGTGAACTTATCGCCTGCCTTGAGAGTGACTTCGTCAAGATTCAAGGAAATGCGAACGTGGTTCTTGGAGTTAACGATGATGAAATTGGGATCAACCTTTTCGCCGCCGATTACGAACTCGGAGTTGTAAACGAGGAACGCTACGTTTGCATAGCCCTCTGCACTTGTGCTGTCTCTGTTCCAATCGGGCATATCAAAGAAGGAGAAGTAAGGGCAGTTCTTACCGAGAACGTAGGACTTTTCATCGGAGGAGCTTGTGTTAGCTTCAACAACGACGCTTTCGTTCTTCTCGTTGAGATAACCGACTCTCTTGTAGACGCCCTTAGCGTCGTTGTCGGTTACACCGTAGAATTGGAAATCCTTCTTGAAGTCTGCAATGGTCAGATCCTCGAGAACGGTGTATTCCATCGTGTAGTAGACTCTGTTCTCGTCAAGCTGAGGCATTTCCATATGGGTGTAGCTGACCTTAATCTTGCCGTCGTCGGAGACGTTATCCATAATTACCTCGGCATACGTGGGACCGTAGGAGGTGATGGTATTTTCAACGCACTCGACCGAAGAGAAGACACCCTCGGCATTGGTGTATTCAAGCCAGGAGTGAGAGCCGCAGCTGTTGTGCTGAGGCTGACCTGCCCAGAAGGGAGCAGACATAGAACGGAAGTCGGGAAGGGTATTGTTTCTGTGACCCTTGCCTACGTTTGCAGTGCCGAACCAGGGAAGGATACAGTTGGTTTCCGTAACACCTGTGGAGAGGTGGTAGTAGGGACAATGGAAGGGGATCTGAGAGAGCTGCTTGAGGGGATATTTACCCCAATTCTGATAGAGATTGAGAACGGTGTAGTCATATTGCTCGTCCTTGTTGAGAGCGAGCATAAAGATCGCTTCGCTGAAGGTGGGGTCACTGATGTTGAAGAGGTTTCTCTCACCCGTTGCCTCACTGAAGTTTTTGATGACCTCGATGGGGATGGGGAGCATCATCAGATCCTTGTCAAGAAGTGCCGCGCATTCCAGCAAGCCGCCTCTGCCTGCGGTCATGATGTAGATATCTCTGTCCTCGTCTGTATCTACGTGGAAGTCGATTCTGTAGTTCTTGTTGGGGGTGTTGTAGGGGGTATAGAAGCCGCCCGAGGGAGTGGGAATATTGAAGTAGTAAATGCCGCGCAGAGCGTCGTAGCCACCGAAGGATGCGCCGGGCTCGGAGGTTTCCTTATTCACAACGACCTGCTTATCGGTGAGAGGATTGCGCTCGCAATAGGTCTCGAACAGGAATGCATCAAAGTCGTGGTTTTCGTCGGTGTAAACTCTCTGTCCGATGTAAATGTCGTTGCCGTTGTTTTCAACGCCATCGGCGTGTATATAATATCCCTTGTCGTTGGTTCCGCCGATAGAGGGGATAAGCGTATTGTTTTCGGGAACACGGCTCTGGATAATGACGTAGTTGCCATCCTCAAGAGTGACCTTGATGCTTCCGGCAATCTCGTCCACAGGCAGAATATAGCCGAAGATACCTGCGTCCTTGATGTCAAATCCAACTGCTTCAACGCTTGCCCAATCGATGCCGTCAAGGCTTGTGTGCTCACCGTTCTTGTCCTTGATCATGATCTTGGCAACGGTGTCTGCGCCGATCTTGGTAACGATACCGATCTCGGCAACGTCTGCTGTAGTCTCGGTGGTTGCAAACTGCACCGCGTGATGCATCTTGTCGGAGTAAACGTGGAAATGACGGTTGATGCTGACCTTATCGGGCATTGCATCGAGCTCTGCGTGTGCAACGCCGATCTCGGTTACGGTGATGCTGTCACCAACGCCGCCGTTGAGGTCGAGACGAAGAGCCGTCAGCTTGCCTTCATAGCCTTCCAGATGGCTGAGAGGAATTCTGTAGGTATGGAATTCGCCGTCAGCGGTCAGGGGGAAGGACATACTTCTTGCCTGATTGAAGGAGGTGTACTGATCGGTGGTAAAGAACAATTGACAGTTCGTAATGTTTCCGTCGATCTTGGCGGTCAGCACGAGGGTGTTCAGGGTATCGGCATCATAATTGAAGCCATCGTACACGAAGAAGGGGTCTGAGGCATTGGAAATGATGACCGTTGCATCTTCATTGGTACGCTTGATATTGACCTGATTGGAGCGGCTTGTGTTAGGTCTGTTTGCGCGAATGCTCTGCAGATCGCTTACTTCAAAGTTCTTGGAAACAAAATTCTGGAACTCAAACAAGCCCTGATAGTAATAGTAACCGAAGCGGTAAAGGTTGGCTTCAGCACTCTTGGTGGAGTTGGACGCGTAGAATACGTTGCCGTTTTTCATACGGATGAATACGTCCATCGTGTCCTGAATGTAGGTGTTACCCTTTGTGTTGGTGATGGAGGCTACCTGCTGTGAATACGTAGATGAGCGCGCATAGCTCAAAGTCATATTCTTATTGGTGAAATTATAGTGTGTACGGCTGCTGTCGGTGAAATATGCCTGTACACCGTTTGCCATTTCATAGTTGAGCTCGATCAGGTCGGCGTGCTCGCCCTCGAGATCAACAACGACCTTTGTTTCGGTTTCTGTGGGTTCCTCGGTTCCGGACTCATCGGTGCTCGCATCGGTGATGTCCTCAATAGGTGCCGAGGTGCCTTCTGTGGTGGTTTCGTCCTTTCCGTCAGTGCATGCCGCAAACGCTCCGAGAAGCATCGTCAGCACAAGCAGAAGGGAAAGGGAAGAAAACAGTGATTTTTTCATAATTCTTTTCCTTTCGTGAAAAATGATTGCTTGAAACACCTATGTGCTTTGTCGATATGTATATTATAACAAATAATGTAATATATTACAAGAAATATGTTTTAATTTTATGGAAAAATATTGATATTTTGTATATGACCTTGCCGACCTGCTAAAAATCAAAGACAACGCGGTCACCGTCTACCTTCAAGCGTCCGCTGAATTGCTTGCCGCTTTTGGAGAGGAATCCGTGGAGCTCTCCCGTTCTTCCCGTTGCCAGCAGGCGCCTTGCCTCGGCGATGGGGATCTGCTTACCGCAGATGATACTGCCAATGCGGAATCGGCATCCGTCCCTGTAGCCGATGCAACCGTAATCCTGCTTTCCGCGGATCACGTTCTTGCCGCAGAGGGGGCAGGCACCTACGATCTCGCCCAAGTGTCCCATTTCGTCGTTGAATTCCACAACGGTCTGCTCACGGTCGAAGACCACCTTGTCTCCCTCAAGCTTCAGCCTGCTGTTGAACAGCCTGCCGTTTTTGGAGACAAAGCCCTGTATCTCTGCGGTTTTTCCCTCAGAGAGCAATGCCCGCGCGTTGCTGATCGATATGGCGCGCTTGCAGATCAGACTATTGAATTTGAATTTGCAGCCCTCCTTGTATCCCGAGCAGCCGTAGCCGTAGCGGTCACGGAGAACGTCCTTGCCGCAGACGGGACATTTGCCGACGAGATCCCCGTAAAAGCCCGTGTCTGTGTCGAGCTCGATCGAAGCCTCTTTTCGCTCAAATACCGCGGATATTTCATCGCAGGCCTGCTTGACGCTGTCGTTTACCGAGATCGTACCGCGGTAAACCTTCTTCAGCGCCTGACCCAGCACGCTGGTCTTGTATTTGTCCATGGAAATATTCATTTGCATCAACTGCTCAATGAGATATTCACCGCCGGGGAGAATGGTGTAAACGTCCTTTTTCAGTTCAATGTAGCCCGATTTGCGCGCATTGTCGATGATTCCCGTGCGTGTAGCTTCCGTTCCCAGCTCCAAGCCCTCGAAGATTGCCTTATAATCCTCTTCGTCGTTTTCGGGCTCTTCGCCCATCACTTCGCTTGCCTCTGCAGACCGTTCCTTTTCCGCAAGGGCTGCCTTATCCTCGCGAAAAGGATTCTTGAGATAGTTGTTCAGCGTTTCGATGGTGTAATGGCGGGGGGGAGAGGTCTGCTTTTCCACGGGCTTGAATTGGATCGTTACCTCGTCACCCTTTTCAAGAGGGGGCAGGATCTTATCCTTTCTTTCAGAATCGTCAAACCGTAGAAATCCGCGTTGAAGGATCGTGATCCCCTTGAGCGTGAATTGCTCGTAGCCACCGACGTCGATGACCATTTCGGTTTTTTGCGCGATGCATTCCTCTTCGCAGAAAACCGACACGAAGCGGCGAAAGACCGTCTGATATACCTGCATTTCCTTTTCGGAAAGATGCTCCTTTTTCGGGATCTTGTAGGTTGGGGTCAGCGCGGAGTGGCTTTCGATCTTGGAGTCGTCAAAGATGGTTTTTTTGTCCTTGAAAACAACGGGATATCCTGCGTTTTTGACGTTGGAGATGATTTTTTTGATCTTATCCTTCTCGTTTGTTGCAAGATATTCCGAGTTGGTACGGGGATAGGTCAGATAACCCTCCTCATAAAGCTTCTGGACGATTGCCAGACTGTCTGCCATTGACATTTTGTATTTTTTTCCCAAAAGGCTCTGTAATTTGGACAGGGAGAAGAGCTTGCCCGGATTGACGGTTTCCTTTTTGGATTTTTTTGAGACTACGACAGCCCTTGACGCATTGTATTTTGCGCATAATTGCTCTGCCTGCGCGATCTTGTCCTTGTCAAATTTTTCTTTGCTGACGAGCTCGATCTCCTCGTCGCGTGTCTTTTCCTTGGAGACCGCGGTATAATATACGTCAGGCACGAAATTGCGGATCGCCATATCACGGTCGTAGATCGCTCGGACGATCGGCACGATCACACGCCCCACGCGGAGAAGCGTACCGCTTTTCAGGGTTGCGTACCGTGTCAGATTGACACCGTACAGCCAATCGATGTAGGTTCTTGCAAAGCCCTCGTCTGCAAGATTCTGATATTCCTCCTCGTCCTTCATTTCGGCAAGCGCCTTGCCAACGGTTTCGGGAGTTTGATCGGGGAGCCATAGGCGGAGAAATTTTTTGTCGGAGTTGATCAGCGCGCCCGTGTTCATCACGCAAAGGCGGATGATGATCTCACCCTCTCGGTCCGAGTCTCCCGCGTTGACGATGCGGTCAACGTCGTTGCGCAGACAAAGATGCTTGATGGTTTCAAACTGCCGCTCAACGCCCGCGTCCACCTTTTTGTCGGGGCCTGCCTTCAGCTTATATCTGAATTCGGTAGGAAAGCAGGGCAGATTGTCAAGCGTCCATTTTGCGGAGCTGTCACCGCCCGTATAATCCTCAATGTCGCATAATGAAAAAAGGTGACCGAACGCCCACGTTACGATGTAGTCGCCACCTTCGAAATATCCGTTCCTTTTTGCCATCGCCCCACCGCCGTTATCGGTGATGCCCGCCACGATATTGCGCGCAAGGCTTGGCTTTTCTGCTATGATTACTGTCATTGTTTTTTTTTGCCTGTTTCTTATATTTGTGTACGTTTATTGTAACACACCGCGTTGATTTTGTCAACCGCGGAGCCGAAAAAAGGCTCTTTTGCGAAAATTATTGTATGCTGTCAATAAATTATGTGTAATATGAACGACGGCGGCGCAAGGATGTCTACCGAATTGTTTCATATAATGATAAAAAATTGGCTGTAAAGCATTGACAATTTTTCGAAAATGTAGTATAATTAATTGGTATATGCTGACTTCTTTCTAAAAAAAACGATAAAATGTTGCCGCAAGTCAACAAAATTGCGGTAAGGATTGGAGTAACAAATGAAAGACTACGTAATTTTTACAGATTCGTCCTGCGACCTGCCTGCTAACCTTGTGAAGGAGTGGGAGCTTGAGGTCCTTTCTCTTGAAGTAAATATTGACGGCGTGGGAACCTTCCTCAATCACGAGATCGAGCCTGCAACGTTTTACGGCTATCTGCGCGATAAGCGTCCCGTAAAGACGTCCGCAGCAAATATGGAGCGATTCAGCGAGGCGTTTGAGCGTGTGGCTAAGGAAGGCAAGGATATTCTGTATATCGGTTTTTCCACCGGCCTTTCCGCAACGTATATGGCAGGTAAAAACGCAGCTGACGAGATCATGGAAAAGTATCCCGACTGCAAGATCCTTACGGTCGACTCTCTTTGCGCGGCTCTCGGTCAGGGCCTTCTCGTAAAGTATGCTGTTGATAAGAAGAAGGAAGGCGCAACCCTTGAGGAGCTGGCGCAGTACGTTGAGGATATGAAGCTTAACCTCTGCCATTGGTTCACGGTTGACGACCTGTTCTTCCTGAAACGCGGCGGACGCGTTAGCGGCGCAACTGCCGTTCTTGGATCTATGCTTCAGATCAAGCCCGTTATGCACGTTGACAATGAGGGTCATCTCATCAATATGGCAAAGGCTCGCGGCAGAGATGCCTCCATCAAGGCTCTCTTCGAAAAGATGAAGGAAACAGCGATCGATCCCGAAAAGCAGACGATCTATATCTGTCACGGCGATTGCTATGACGATGCAAAGAAGCTTGCCGATATGATCACTGCAGAGTACGGCATCACCGATATTCTCATCGATTACGTAGGTCCCGTTATCGGTGCGCACTCGGGCCCCGGAACGCTTGCGTTGTTCTTCTTGGGAACAGAGAGATAAGACGCGGTAGCGGCTCTCAAAGCGCGTGATAGAAAAAACAAAAGCATTATTATAAAGCCAATCCGAGGCTTCTCGGATGAATGGAGATTTTTAATGGGTATTACAGGAAAGTTGTATCGCAGTATGGCACTTTCGGGTGCGGCATTGCTGAACGATAAAAAAGAAGAAGCGAATAATCTGAACGTTTTCCCCGTCCCTGACGGTGATACGGGTATCAATATGAGTCTCACTATGAGCACGGTCGGACAGGCAGATGAGAATCTTCCCGTCGGAGCGTGTGCGGATAAGGTTGCAGGCTTGATGCTCCGTAGTGCAAGAGGTAACTCGGGCGCGATCCTCTCTCTTTTCTTCAGAGGAATCGGTAAGGCGCTTAAGGGCGTTGACGAGGCAAATCCCAAGGATCTTGTCGAGGCATTCAAGAGAGGAACCACAGAGGCTTACCGTGCCGTTATGAAGCCTACGGAGGGAACGATCCTGACCGTTATGCGTATGGCGGGTGAGGATGCAGAAAAGGCATATCTCGCTAACAAGCGTATCAGCGTCAAGAATTTGTTCAAGGTTTTGGTTGAGGGTGCGGAATATGCGTTGTCGCAGACACCCGAAATGCTTCCCGTGCTGAAGCAGACCGGTGTTGTTGATGCGGGCGGATTCGGTTTCGTTTGCGTGCTGAAGGGTATGCAGGCGGCATTGGAGGGAAAGCCCTACGTTGCGCAGACCGCTATGGCAGATGAGAACAGTGCTCCTTCTGAGGCTGCAGGCGCTGATTTTTCGGATTTCAATACCGAGGATATCACGTTCGGCTATTGTACCGAATGTATCATTGACAAGAATGAAAAATATCTTGGCGAGGATACGTCGGGAGAGCTGTACGAGTTTATCAAGAGCATTGGTGACAGCGCGGTGTTTGTAGATGATGAAAGCATCATCAAGCTTCATATACATACGAACGATCCCGGCGCGGTATTGACCCGTGCCATCGAATTCGGAAGCCTTGCTACCGTTAAGATCGAGAATATGAGAAACCAGCATACCGCTCTGACCAAAGAGGCTGCGGATGCTGAAGAGAATAAGGCAGAGGAGAAGAAGATCCTCATCGAGAAGAAGTACGGCTTTGTAAGCGTTTGTATGGGTGAAGGTATTGCGGAGATGTTCCGTGATATTGGTGTGGATAACATCATTACCGGCGGTCAGACGATGAATCCCAGCACGCAGGATATTATCGATGCGGTTATGAAGACTCCTTCCGAGTACGTATTCGTTCTTCCCAACAACAAAAATATCTGTATGGTTGCAAGACAGGCCTCCGAGATCATCAAGGAGCGCAAGGTTATCGTCGTTCCTACCGAGACGGTGCCTCAGGGTATGTCCGCGATGATCGCGTACAATCCCGATGCAGAGGTTGAGGACGTTGAGAGAGAAATGAACGAGGCGGCAAAGATGGTTACCTCTATGTCGGTCACCTTTGCGGTGAGAGACACAGAAATCGACCGCTTCAAGATCACCAAGGGACAGTTCTTGGGGCTTGTTGAAAATAAGATCGCCTGCGTTACAGACGACAGCGTTGGTTGCGTTAAGCAGCTCTGCAGAGGTATGACGGGTGCCAGCTACGTTACCGTGTTCTACGGTGAGGACGTTAACGAGGAGACCGCTAATCAGGTTGCGGCGATGATCTCCGAAAAGGTTGGCGGCGGCTGTGAGGTCGCTCTGCTCTACGGCGGTCAGCCCCTTTACGATTATATTATTTCTGTTGAATAATTAATAATGAAAAAATCCTGCGTGATCTCGCGCAGGATTTTTTTGGCTCTGTCATTTTATATGACTGATTTTTAATACTTTTTGCAGAGGAGAGCCATATTGGAATTGGTTAGCCTTTAGGCTTAGCGCACATCCATACTATCACTGCAATAAATCCACAAAGCACAGCTATGCCAATGAAAAATGCTCTTGCAATGTTGCTGAAATCCAAAACACCGTAACCTTTAACTGTGACGGCACAAATGATTGCAAAAATCATTATAAGTGCCAATACAATGCTGATGACTTTGAGAATGGTATTCTTTTTCATATACACGCCCTTCTCATCAAATTTAAGCTTATACAACCCGACTCTGTTGCACGGAATTATGCTTGAGGATTTTGAGACTCGTTGCGCTGCTTTTTAGCGCGCTTGCGCTTGGAGGACAGTACGCAGATCATCACGATCGCGAAAACGATAATTCCGAGAGCCGCAAAGGTGGGGAAGGTGGCAACGAAAGCGATGGCAATGCCCTGACAGATGCTGACGAATACGTTCCAACCGCCGAGAAATGCCTCCACGATCTTGTCTCCAAAGGTCATTTCTTCCTCGTCCTCGGTGTAAATGACAACCTCGTTGACCGAGAGATGCACGGTAGAATATGCGATCTTGTCGTCGTAAAGTCTGATCTGCGTTTCATAGGCCTCGATCTCCTCAATTACCGCATAAAGCTTGTCCTGAAGCTCCAAAAGATAGCTGATGTTGCCGTAATCGGTGTACTCGTCGTACATCTGCTGAAGCGATTCCTTCTGCATCTCAAGCACTTCGATGCGAGACTTGATGTCGTAGTACGTGCTTGTTACCTCGTCTGCATTGCTTTCGGAGGAAACAACGTTGAGAAGATTGCCCAGCCCTTGATTGAAGCTGTCGAATTTTTCTGCGGGAATACGGATGGTGTAATTGGCATAGCGGCGGCTGTACGTGCTGTCGAGGCTCTGACCTCTCAGCGAGGAGCTCTCCACGTAGCCGCCAAGGTCGAGGCATAGCTGCTCGATCTGCTTGAGCGCTTGGTCAAATTCCTTGGTTTCTGCAGAGACGTTTGCGGTTTTGATGATCTTTCGCTGATATTCGGAGTTTTCTTTATCGGCATCGGCGATCGAGCCAAGATCTACCTCGATGCCCGAGCCGCTTTCGGTAACGTAGTCGTTCGGCTTGGATATGGAATCCTCTGCGGCATAGTTATTGCCTGCATCGCAGGAAGCGAGTGCGAGCAGCAGAACGGTAATCAGTGAAAGACATAAAATGGTTGTAAATAGTTTCCTTTTCATAATTGACCTCCTATAAAAGGTTGATGTGTGAGGTGTGCCTCTTAACCTATAAGTCGTCAGCATTTTGAAAAGGTTACAAAGTTTGTAAAAAAATCAAAAAATATTTTGTGCCTTGCTTGCGAAAAGCATACTGCCAAAGATTTTGGACGGTACTTGACAACGTTGGCTTTATGGTTTATAATAATGATACCGATCTGTCTTGTGGAGGTAATGGCAATGAATAAACAAAAAAAGATCGCCCCTTCTATGATGTGTTGCGATATTTTCAATTTAAAAAAGCAAATCGAGATTTTCGAAGAGACGAAGATCGAATTGCTTCATATAGATATCATGGACGGACATTTAGTTCCCAATATTACGTTGGGCACAGATTATGTAAAAAGTTTGAAGGCATCGGCTTCCATACCGCTTGATATCCACTTGATGGTGGAGAATCCCGAGAGCTTGATTCCATTGCTTACGTTTGGCGAGGGGGATTACGTATCGATCCACGCCGAGAGCACGAGACATATCACGAAATGCTTGCAGATGATCAAGGAGAAGGGAGCTTGCGCACTTCTGGCGCTCAATCCGGGAACACCGCTCTCCGCCGCCGACGAGGTGATCCCTTATATCGACGGCCTTTTGATCATGACCGTTAACCCCGGCTTTGCAGGGCAGAAAATGGTGGATGGCTCTCTTGATAAGATTACCCGCGCGAGAAATTATCTTGACAGCCACGGTCTTGCGGATGCCGAGATCGAGGTAGACGGAAACGTCAGCTTTGAGAATGGAAGACGGATGAGTGCTGCAGGCGCCGATATCTTTGTGGCGGGAACGTCAAGCGTGTTCCATAAAGAATATGCCCTTAAGGATGCCATCGCAAAATTCAGAGAATGTATAAAATGATAATAAATGAAAGAACACGGCTTGCCAACAAACGGAAAGCCGTGTTCTGATATTTTGTCGCGAAATTTATCTTACACCGTAAGCCTCGCCCTGATATTCGTCCATAAACCATTCGGCAACCTTGGTCATCTTAATAGCGATCTTGTCGCCGTCGAAGGTAACGTAGGTATGCATATTGCCCATACAGTTATCGTAGATGTAGGTGCGGATGTGGAGCGTGTTCTCGTTCAGCCACTCAGCCGACGCGAAAGCGTTATGCTCACGTCCCGAGGGGAGATTGATTTGGGTGTCATAAAAATGCTTTTCCGGGAACTTAAAGAAGACGTTCTTCGCCATTCCGAAGGGCATTTTTTTCTCGCCGCGCAGAGTGTTGTAATACATTACGCCGCCATCACCGTCAAATTCGAAGCGCACCGAAGTTATCTGCATAGGGTTATTGAACACCGTGTATTCCTTGCCACAGATCTTGTCTGCAAGAGGAGAAGTAACGGCTCCGCCTAAAGACGCAACCTTTAGATTTTCAAGACGTTCGTTTAGGATTGCTTGCTTTTTTTCATCTGGGGCATAGTTTTCGCCAAGATTATCAACTATATACTTCTTTATCAGATCGAAAACGCCCGCATAGTTGGGCTCTCCGTCTGTGTCACCGATGCATACAGCAACAAAATCTTTATCGGGAATGACCAATGCGCACTGACAGCCCATACCGAGGAAGGCGTATCCTCCGCCTTGAACCATCCAAATTTTGTATCCGTATCCGTTTCCATGGAGATAATCGGGATGGGGATACTGCGTGCTGTTGGAGATCTGGTATTTGGTGGCTTCTTCGATGTAGTCAGCGGGAAGCATCTGCTTGCCGTGCGCTACACCCTTATTTTTTACGAGCGTTGCGAAGCGAACCGTGTCGCGGAGGGTAGCAAGCACACCCGAGCCGCCCCAGGAATGCTTGTCGGGAGACTGAATGCACCAAGCGTCCTCGGAGAAGCCGACCTCTCGGAGGGCTACGTCCTTGAGATAATCAAGAAAAGGCTTGCCGGTTACGCGCTCAACGATGCAATCCAGCATATAGGTGCCGCAGGTGTCGTAGATGAATCGTGTGCCGGGACGTACCTGCGGAGGCTTGTTGAAGAAGCTGTATTCCCAATCGGGAACGAATCTGCCATAGGTCTCGCGGTCGAAGGGAGTTGCCATCATAAGCAGATGACGGATCGTTGCCTCGGCGATATAAGGATGCAGATTCTCGGGCAGCTTGTCGGGGAAAAATTTGTAAACGGGGTCGTCAAGAGAGATCTTACCCTCTCCAATCAGCGCGCCGATCGCCATAGAGGTATACGTCTTGCTGGTGGAGTACATTCTGTGAAGAAAATCCTTGTGGATCGGGGCATAGTAGCCCTCGGCAAAGATCTTGTCGCCGCGAAGGAAGGCAAAGCCGTGAAGCATGACCCCGCGTGACTCTATTTCGTCCAAGAACTTGTGGACGTTCTCATAGGATACGCCGCATTCAGCAGGCGTTGCAAATGAAAAATTGTCTTTTGACATGACCGTTCTCCTTTGACAGTAAGCTATAGAACGATTTTATCACATTGAAGGAGATTTGTCAATCACAAAAAAATATTTTAAGAAATATTTATATGCTATTGCAATTTGAATTTTATTGTGCTACAATAATATCCGAAATTTGTCGATAGCGAGGACTTTTTTATGAGATCACTTCTTCGGAGTGAACCGAAAAAACGAGGATTAATTTTAGAAATATTGCTGTTCAGCCTGCCGCTTATGGCATCTAACGTTTTGCAGGTTTTATTCAATATGGCAGACGTTGCCGTGGTTGGACGCTTTGCGGGATCGCTGTCTTTGGCGGCGGTGGGCTCGACAACCATCGCGGTCACCCTGTTCACAGGGATTCTGATCGGATTTTCCAGCGGTGTGAACGCGTTGATCGCCCGCTATTTTGGCGCGCGAGATGAGCTTGGCTTGAGAAAGGCGATCCACACGGGGCTCCTGCTCTGTTTGGCTCTTGGTGTTCTGATCCTGCTTTTCGGACTTTTCGGATCACGACCGCTTCTGTCGCTCCTCGGAACAAAGCCCGAGCTGATGGACAAGGCGACGCTTTATATGCAGATATACTTTTTGGGTATGCCGGCCTTGGCACTTTTCAATCTTGGAAATGCGGTTTTCAGCGCCATTGGAAACACGAAAAAGCCGCTTTTGTTTTTGTCAAGCGCGGGCATTTTGAACGTGGTGCTGAACCTCTTTTTCGTCATCGTCTGCCATCTTGACGTGGCGGGTGTTGCCATTGCCAGCGTTGTGTCTCAATATCTGTCTGCGATTCTGATCATCGCTGCCTTGCTTCGCAGTAAGGAGATCTATCGTGTTCGTTTCTCTGAGCTTCGCCTGACGGTGGCGTCCTGCCGTGAGATCTTGCTTCTTGGCATCCCCTCGGCGATTCAACACGGCATTTTCTATGTGGCGAATCTCTTTATTCAGGCAGGAGTCAACAGCTTTGACACCGTTATGGTAGCGGGAAACAGCGCGGCGGCAAATGCCGACGGACTTGTTTACGACGTGATGGCGGCATTTTACGTTGCGTGCACCAGCTTTATCGGAAGAGCCTATGGCGCGGGAAGAAAGCGTGAGATCGTCAAGGTTTATTGGATATCGCTTGCCTATTCCTTTGGCATCGGACTATTGATGGGTCTGTCGCTTGTTTTGGCAGGACCTGCCTTTCTGTCGCTGTTTACTACCGAGCAGGCGGTGGTTGACGCCGGAATGAAGCGCCTTTTGATCATGGGGTGCTCTTATTGTGTCTCTGCGTTTATGGATAACGCCATCGCCGCTTCTCGCGGCATCGGTCGGAGCGTGGTTCCGATGTTTGTGGTCATTATGGGATCTTGCGTTTTCCGTATTATTTGGGTATATACCGTATTTGCCTATTTTGGCACGATCTCGTCGCTCTATCTGCTTTACGTTTTTTCTTGGAGCATTACCGCTTTGTTCGAAACCGTTTACTTTTTCAAATGCCTCGGAAAAGAGGTATGCATCAAGCCCCGAGATGCAATTGTATCATAAAAAAACAGCCTCAAGCTTGAGGCTATCAGATTGTCGAAAAAGCTGTTATAGCGCAAGAAGGAAAAGAAAAGAGCGAGAGCAATTTTAAAATTGTGATATATATTGAATCCCAAGGCACTCATCGAGAGCACCTTGGGATTTCTTGCTTTTTCCGTTCTTACACTCTGCCGTACGCTTGTACGGCTACGAATGTAAGAACGAAAAATATACCTACCTTTTTCGACCTCTGCCAATTTTTATAGAATTCAGTTCAATTTCGCAATAGCGGCGAGGATACCGTCGAGATTCTCGCGGTATTTTGCCATTTTTGCCTTTTCGCCGTCAACGACAGCGGCGGGAGCCTTTGCTACGAAGCCTTGATTGGAGAGCTTCTTTTCGATTCGCTCGATCTCACCCTCAAGCTTTTTCTTTTCAGCCTCAAGACGAGCCTTTTCCTTCTCAAAGTCGATGATATCAGCCAAGGGAAGGAAGATGGTTGCCGCGTCTGTAATGATCTGTACCGCGTTGTCGGCACTTACCTCGGTCTCGGCGAACGCGTCGGCTACGATCAGCTCGGAAGCCGAAGCCAAGCGAACGAAGAATGCCTCAGCATTTGCGAAGATGTCGGCATACTTGGTAGCAAGATAGACCTTTGCCTTCTTGGAGGGAGGAACGTTCATTTCACTTCTTCTTGCTCTGATCGCCTTGATCGCGTCGATGATCTTGGTCATCTTTTCTGCGTCGTCGGAGAAGCAGAGGCAATCGCAAGCCTTGGGATACTCGCTTATCATAATGCTCTCGCAATCGTGAGGCAGAGCCTGATAGATCTCCTCGGTGATGAAGGGCATAAAGGGATGGAGCAGCTTCAAAATACCCTCGAGAACGTAAGCGATCACGTTCTGACAAACCAGATTTGCCTCGGTGTCCTTTTCGTTAAGTCTTGCCTTTGCAAGCTCGATGTACCAGTCGCAGAAGATATCCCAAGCGAAGCCGTAGATCGCGCCGAGGGCAACACCTACCTCGAAGTTGTCAAGGTTAGTAACAACGTTTTCGCAGAGTGCATTGAACTCGTTGAGGATCCACTTGTCCTCGATGGAGAGCTTATCTGCTTCGGGGAGCTTGATCTCATCAATTGTAAGATTCATACGAACGAATCTCGACGCGTTCCAGAGCTTGTTTGCAAAGTTTCTTGCCGCCTCGATCTTTTCGTCGGAGAATCTCATATCGTTTCCGGGGGAGTTGCCCGTAGCGAGGGCAAAGCGGAGCGCATCTGCGCCGTACTGCTTGATGACCTCAAGGGGATCGATGCCGTTGCCGAGAGACTTGGACATCTTGCGTCCCTGCGCGTCTCTTACAAGACCGTGAATAAATACGGTAGAGAAGGGCTTTGCATCCATATGCTCAAGTCCCGAGAAGATCATACGCGATACCCAGAAGGTGATGATGTCGTAGCCGGTAACAAGCACGTCGGTGGGGTAGTATTTCTTGAGATCCTCGGTCTGCTCGGGCCAACCAAGGGTAGAGAAGGGCCAAAGAGCGGAGGAGAACCAGGTGTCAAGAACGTCCTCGTCCTGTCTTACCTTTGCGCCGCACTTGGGGCACTTTTCGATATCGGTCTTGGAGACGGTCATCTCGCCGCAGTCGTCGCAGTAGAAGGCGGGAATGCGGTGGCCCCACCAAAGCTGACGGGAGATGCACCAGTCCAGGATGTTGTTCATCCAGTTGAAGTAGTTCTTGGAGTAGCGGTCGGGGACGAAGCGGATGGAGTCGTCCTCCACGGCCTCGATGGCGGGGGCGGCCAGGGGCTTCATCTTGACGAACCACTGGTCGGAGGTCAGGGGCTCCACGGTCGTGCCGCAACGGTAGCAGACGCCCACGTTATGGTCGTGGGGCTCCACCTTGAGGAGGTAGCCCTCGGCCTCCAGGTCGGCCACCAGGGCCTTCCGGCAGGCGTAGCGGTCCATTCCCTCGTACTTACCGGCGTAGGCGTTCATGGTAGCGTCGTCGTTCATGACCTTGATCTGCTCCAGGTTATGACGCTGGCCCACCAGAAAGTCGTTGGGGTCGTGGGCGGGGGTGATCGTCACGCAGCCCGTACCAAAGCCGATCTCAACGTAATCGTCGGCGATGACGGGGATCTCG
>JAFTRQ010000041.1 GCA_017462125.1 Clostridia bacterium
CCATGAATAGAGATTTTGAATCCTTGTCCGCAGTAACGGGAGCTTGCACGAGAGATATTTCATCCACGCAATCAGCACGAAGGAAGTGTCCGTTGATGATACTGCCACCCTCGAGAACGTAAAACTCGGGAGAGAGATGGTCGTGCAGGATCTTCAATGCAAGAGGCACGTCAATTTCAGTCTCACCCGCAAAGAAATAAGAGATCTCCTTCTCTTCGAGATATGCAAGGTAGCGAGGATCCACCTGCTCGGTCAGCACCTCGATGATCATGGCTCCACCGTAACCGGAGTCGCTGTCTTCAATGATATTGGACTTCCAGCCAAGCTTACCCTTGGGGTCAAAAGCAATAGCGAAATACTTGGCATCTGCAACGTCATCGAACCAGCAATTCATATAGTGTCCAAGACATTTTTCGACAGGCTTGTACTTCGATAGATCAGGATACCAGCCACCTGTGAAGCTACCTTCCATGGTCACACGTCCGCAGATGAAGCCACCCGAGCCCTGCGCCTTGTATTCCCTATTCATTTCATAGTAAATCTCTGTTGCCGCCTCGCACTCGGGACGGTTCAAGAACTCGCCTGTGACCTTGCCATCGATCGAGGTCACCATATGGCAAACAATATATGGTCTGTACATTTCGGCCTCCTGTCAGTGTATATCCTTGATCACCTTCAAGGCGATTCCTTGTATCGTTAACTCACGCGGATAGAAATTCAGCATTCTTCCTGTGTAGGTTTTGTTCTCCGCGTGAAGTCTCGGCTTTCCATTCTCCCAGAACAGGCGTTTGAGGGTGTTGCCATCCTCGGTGAGAGCTACGACAACGTCACCGTCATTGGCGGTTTCGGTCTTCTTCACAAGCACGAGGTCACCCTTGTCAATGCCGATATCCACCATCGAGTCACTGTATGCCTCAAGGAGAAAGCACTCTCCATCGATCCATTCCTCAGGTACGGCGAGGTAGCCTGTGATGTGCTCTTCCTGTTCATCGGGGGTGCCGCACACGATCATGCCCACGATAGGGATCCTGCGGAACATAACATTCATCTTGCGCTGCAACGGTGAGGACAAGGTTTTCTTTCCTGTATAGGAGATCACCCCACGCTTTTCAAGCTCCAGCACGTGACGGTAGGCTGTGGATTTCACCATCCCCATGTACTCCATGATATCCGTAAGGCTCGGAGATTCTCCGTTGTTATCCCTTGCGTACTGCTTGATAAACTCCGCGAGCTTGTTCAGCTTTTCCTCGCTCATCACTCTCATAACGACACCTCGACTTATTTTAGAACTTTTGGTTTTATTATTATATCATATCATCCGCGAGTTGTCAATAGGATTTTAAAACATTTTGTTTCGTTATTTTGAACACGCCTTTTCTTTGTTTATTGCAAACCTTATTCCGCACCTTGAACTGTTCACAATTTTATGATATAATGTCCTTACAAGCCTCGGCTTTAATATTTTTATCGGAGTGTGCTTTTTGAAAAACACCAACCTTTTGGAGATTGTAGCGTAACCGAGAGGTTCCCTGCAATGCCGCAAAACCTCTCATAGGATTGATTCGTCACAATATATTGGAGGTAAATGAAAATGAAAAATTTGACGATACGTTTAGAAACAGAAAAAGACTACAGAGCAGTAGAAGAACTTACCCGCGAGGCGTTTTGGAACGTCTACAAGCCGGGCGCAGACGAGCACTATTTCGTGCATATGATGCGTAATCACCCCGACTTCATCCCCGAACTTGCATTCGTGCTTGAGCTTGATGGCGAGATCGTCGGCAACATTATGTACACGAAGGCTTGGCTTGAGGACGAGAACGGCCAAAGGAAAGAGATTCTCTCCTTTGGCCCTCTTTGCGTTGCTCCTGAATATCAAAGACAGAAGCTCGGTAAGATGCTGATTGAGCATTCCTTTGATGTTGCTCGGAATATGGGTTATGATGTAAACATCAATTTCGGCAACCCGGGAAACTACGTCAGCCGTGGTTTCGTGAGCTGCAAAAAGAAGAACGTCAGCTTCATCGTGGACGGCAACTTCCCTACCGCACTTCTCGTATGTGAGCTTGTGCCGAATGCACTTGACGGCAGAAAGTGGATGTATATTCCCTCCACCGCCGCCGACTGCTGTGAAGACACCGCTGCTGTTGAAGCCTTTGATGCGACATTCCCGCCCAAGGAAAAGAAGTGGATGCCAAGTCAAGAGGAATTCTATATCTATAGTCATTCTTCGGTAGTTCGCTGAACGTAAAAGTAGCCTCTGAGAAGTCGAGAGATTTCTCAGAGGCTTTTTCTTATCTTTTCTTATAGATCACAAGCTCGGGATTTTCGCCGTTTTCCTCATAAGTGCAGACGAGAAGGAAATCCATATTTCCGGCAATACCAAAACAACGGTTACCGCCGAATTCGCATTCAAGCTGATTAGCGAGATAGGTGGTATTATCATCAAGGAATTTCACCTTTTGTCCGTTCGGAAGCGAGTATTCCATATTGATATAACCGCCTACAAGGAAA
>JAFTRQ010000042.1 GCA_017462125.1 Clostridia bacterium
GCCTGCGATACGAGATCACGGTGGATACTGTTCTTTCTGGAACGCGCCTTGGCAACGTCCGCCGCCGTAACACGTTTCTTCTCGGTATAGGTAGTCATAATGCCCTTTACGAGATCGTACTCGGTTCCGCTGTACGGTGCTTCCACCGCATAACCGCGCTCCTTCAGCTCGTCGGTAAGAACTGCAATAGATTCCTCGTTACCGTGGTTTAAGAAGACAGTACGGGGTTTCTTATCAAAGCTCTCAAGCCACGAGATAAGCTCCTGCTGATCAGCGTGACCGCTCGTTCCTTTGAGGGATTTAATTTCGGCTCTGACAGCAATATCCTCACCGAACAGGCGCACGTTCTGCACGCCCTCGATCAAATTCCTACCGAGCGTTCCTTCGGCCTGATAGCCCACGAACAGAATAAGGTTCTGCGGTCTCCACAGATTATGCTTGAGGTGATGGCGGATTCTACCCGCCTCACACATTCCGCTCGCCGAAAGAATGACCTTGGGCTCGGGCGTTTCGTTGATGCGCTTGGATTCCTCGACCGTTACCGAAAGGCGCAGGTTCGGAAATCTGATGGGATCAACTCCCTGCACGATCAAGCTTTGCGTTTCGGCATCGAAGCAAGCGGAATCGCATTTCGAGAAGATCTCGGTTGCCTCGATAGCCAAGGGGCTATCCACGTAGACGGGAAAATCCACGTCTTTGACAAGTTTTCTTTGCTTTATTTCACGAATGGCATACAGAAGCTCCTGCGTGCGCCCGATGGCAAAGGACGGAATAACGACGTTTCCTCCGCTTGAAAGAGTCCGGTCTATGAGCTCGGCAAATGCCTCGATGGTATCGGTATGACGCTCGTGATTGCGGCTGCCGTAGGTGGACTCCATCACGAGATAATCCGCCTCCGCGACCTTCGCGGGATCCTTGATGATCGGCTGATTTGTATTGCCAACGTCTCCGCTGAAAACGATCTTTCGGTCGCTCTCTCCCTCTCGCATCCAGATCTCGATCGCCGCAGAACCGAGCAAATGTCCTATATCCGTAAAGCGGATATCTACGCCTGCGGCTACCGTGATCTTTTGGTCGTAAGGAACGCCGCGAAACAGCTTGATGGCTCCGATTGCATCCTCCAATGTGTAGGTAGGCTGCTGGTTCTCGTCACCCGAGCGCTCCGCTTTTCTGTTCTTCCATTCCACCTCGCTCATTTGGATATGTGCGCTATCCTTGAGCATAATGTCTGCCAGCTTTGCCGTTGCCTCTGTTGCGTATATGATGCCACGGAAGCCGTCCTTGTAAAGTCTTGGCAACATTCCTGAGTGGTCGATATGTGCGTGTGTCAGAAAGACCGCATCGACCTGACTTGGAGAGATCGGCAAGGCGACGTTCTGAAAGACGTCAATTCCCTGCTCCATTCCGCAATCTACGAGATAATATCGGTCGTTAACCTCAAGCAAGGTGCAGCTGCCCGTTACCTCATGCGCAGCGCCGATAAATTGTATCTTCATATTTCTCACACCTACCTTTCTGCTTTGTTTAGCCAATACACTTTATTTTGTGTGTTTATTTATTCTTTAAAACGTTTTTAATGATATTGCCAATTTTAGGCTTGTTACCGTACATCAGAACGCCGACACGATAGATCTTTGCCGCCAGCACACCGATACCTATGGTTGAGCCGATGAGGATCGCGATGGACAATGCAATCTCATACCAAGCCACCGTGCTCATGCAAAGTCTTGTAAACATTGCCATAGGAGAGGTAAACGGAATATACGAGCATACCTTCATCAAGGTGGTGTCCACGCTTCCACTCGTCATAGAGAACATAACAATAAAGAATGCAATAATAAACAGGAAGGTGATCGGCATAACCGATGTATTGATGTCTTCAAGCTTCGATGCAGTGGAGCCGATCGCACCGTACATGAAGGCGTAAATGAGGAAGCCAAGCACAAAGAAGACGAGCATATACACAAACAGATCCACGGGGATATTGAAGATAGACTGTACGATCATATTGTCTCCCCAAGCATCCTTGTTGATGTTATAGAAGATCAAAGCGGAGCCGAAAACGGCAACGAGCTGAACAAGACCTGCAATACAGGATGCCAGAACCTTTCCGAACATCATACTGGTGGGCTTAGCACTCGTAATAAGTACCTCCATCGCTCTGGAGCTCTTCTCACTTGCTACGTTGGTCGCAACCATCTGACCGTACAGAAGAATGACCATATACAGTGCAAAAATCATAATGTAGGTGTAGAAAAAGTTCTGCATCTGATCCTTGCCAAGAGTGGTGATCTCACTCTCGATCTGTACTGCCATAATCTCTCCGGCCTGCTCGGGTGTCATGCCGTTCTGAACCATCGCATTGACGCGATAGACCTCTTGCAGCATTGTATCCGCAACGGCTGTATTCGCATCGTACATAGAGAGATTGTTCACGTAGTAGGTATAAGAGGATGCGCTGTTCATAACAAACGCACACTCGGCTTCTCCCGAGGTGATCTTATTCTTGATATCCTCGACCGTACCCTCTGCAACGGTTACGTTGTAGCCCGCAAATGCACCGGTGAAGTATTCCTTGACGAGTCCCGCAAGATCTTCATCCTCTGCGTGAACAAGCATAACGGGAAGGTCGCCAACATCGGTCGGACCTTCATCCTCCGATTTGAATGCTGAGTAGATATTGGGAATAAACATTACCACTGCAATGGCAACAACGAGAAATATCGTGATACCCACAAAGATTTTATTCCTCATGTAGCCCTTGAGCTCAAATTTGAGTATTTTTCCAAACTGTTTCATTTCTCTACCTCCTTACACCTGCGCACCTGCATACTCAACGAAGATATCGTTCAGAGAAGGCTCGAACACCTTTACCTCATCAACGTCATAGGTTTCTACGATTCTCTTCATCATTCCCTGTTTCTCATCAGGACTTGCAAGCTGAATCAGAAGCGTACCGTTATCGAGTACGGTACAAGCATCGCCCAGATCTCTTTGAATAAGCTCAGGCTTCGTCGTGCTGACAACCAGCTTATCGCGCACGTAATTGCGCTTAATCTCGTGAAGATCTCCGCTGATAGCTACTTTACCCGCATTGATGATAGCGATACTATCACAAAACTCCTCGATATAGCTCATCTGGTGGCTGGAGAAAAGAACGATCTTTCCCTTTGCGATCTGCTCTTTTACCACATCCTTGAGGAGCATGGCGTTTACGGGATCAAGTCCCGAGAAGGGCTCGTCAAGAATGACAATATCGGGATCGTGAGCCAGAGCCGTGATGAGCTGGATCTTCTGCTGATTTCCTTTGGAGAGTGTATCCAGTCTCTTGTTTCGATACTCCGTCATGCCGAGACGGGAGAGCCAATAGTCAACAGCCTTCACCGCATCCTTTGCGCTCATACCTTTAAGCTCTGCAAAATACACAAGCTGGTCAATAATGAGCTTCTTGGGATAAAGTCCACGCTCCTCGGGAAGATAGCCGATTCCGACTTTGTTATAGTCGATTGGCTTACCGTCAATCAGGACTTCTCCGCTGTTTGCGGGAAATACGTCCATCAGAATACGGATAGACGTGGTTTTGCCTGCACCGTTTCTTCCGAGCAGACCAAACGCCTTTCCGCCCTCGGCTTTGAAGGAAACGCCCTTTAATACTTCCTTTTCGCCGAAGGACTTGTTTATGTTTTTTAATTCAAGTATCACTTTTCAAATCCTCCTATTTTCGATACCTAAAAACTATTTATTCAAGCTTCCGATTTCTATCAAATTTCCCTCGGGATCCGCTACGTAGAAATTTCGAATCCCAAAGTCATACGTGATTGGTTCACCGGAAGGAAATTCCATTCCCATCTTCGAAAGACGCTCGTACTCTGCGTCCACGTCTTTATACGTTGGTAGCCAAAAAGCAAGTTCAAAAGATTGGTTGATTCCTTTGGGAGGAACGTAGCTCTCTCCAAAAGCTTTTACAAATTCTTTTCTGCTATATAGCCAAAAGGATACCGGTCCGCCCGCCGTCTTAAATTCAGCAAAATTGCCACCGTCCCAATCGGTTTGAAGTCCCAAAGTGTCTCTGTAAAACCGAACCATTGTATCCATATCGCCTGCCAAAATGCAAGAACCGACTTTGACTTCATTGCTATTCATAATAATGATATCCTCTTTTTTCGTTATAAAATATACTGTCTTTGTCCGTATTTGTTTTTGAGCTGTTATTTAATCTTCTCGTTGAGAAGATTACCGTTCTTATCATAAATTTCAGCAGGGCCATCTGCGAACACCGATTCCATCTGTGTATTCGCATCGGGCTGATACCACGTATAACATACCGTTTTGTGCGTATAACCAAGAGAGTCCTCCGCAAGGATATAAACACGAATCGTATCTCCGTATGCAGCGTCGTAACTTGCGCTGAATGAGTTCCCTGTAAATCCGGACTGTACTTTGTCGGAGAAGTCAGTACGAGCAATCTCTACCCCGTTCTTTTCTGTAACAAGAACAAGCTTTACAACCAATACGTCGCTATCCAACGCACTCGGTTTCTCACCAAAATTAAGCATCCCTTGAAGAGAGAGTTTACCGTTCTTGAACTGATCGGACACTTCAAGAGATCCGTAGACGTTAGGCAAATAACGGGTATACAATGCCGATACCTCAACATCATCAAGCTTTTCGGTCTTTGTCGTTCCATTTGACGTAATACTAAGCATAGGATAAGCGTTATACGAAACGAACATATTAACGGGAAGTGTCGCAGAAAACTCGTTTCCGTTTCTTTCGAGCGGAACGGAAGTTTCCCCAATATTAACAGAAAGCTGCATATCATCGGTCAACGTTTTGGGCGTAACCTTGATCGTAACAGGAATCGTATGGTCATTTATGTTTAATTCACCCAAGGAATAATCCACGTCTGACAAAAGACTCGCTTCCTTTTTGAGGTGCTCGTCTATATTTGTATAGAGTGAACTTATATTATAATCAATGTTCGTTATTTTGTTCTGCAGCAATGAAACAGAATTATGCAAGCTATTGATCTGCTCACTCTGATCGTGTATCTTAAAAAGACAAATTACAAGCAGTATGATTGTGAAAACGGCAACCACAATTTTCCAATCAACTTTTCTTTTTTTCTCTTCCATTTTGTAATCTCCTAATTTCACATTACGTTGATTTAGTTCTTTCTTGAACACTTCTCCGCATCAATGGCAAGAACCAGCATCAAAGCACACAATGCATCCTGCGGATTCTGCACGTCAATCACATAAGTATCCGTCCAGTTGAACAGCTCCTTGGATACGGTAGCGATACAGTTGCCGCCACTGTTCAGAATAGAATAATCCCACTCAAACCAATCGCCGTCAACCTGCCATCCGTTGTAGTCGATATTGAATTTCGGTCTGAAGAATGTGAATTCTTTGCTGATGCACCCTGCATATGTTTCTCCAAGATACATCTCAAACTTGGGCAACCACGTAAAGATCTTTTCCTTTACGCACCCGACCTCATTTCCGCTTGCATCGTAAATACGTAAGAGGTGTCCCCAAGCAAGCTCGCCCTTTACCACGAAAAGCGTGTTGCCTGCTTCATCATATATATCGTAGCTGTCAAACCACGAGAAAAATCTTTGCTTGAATAAAAGCTTCATAGTTCTCCCCCATCTATTATTTTGCCTTCGTTACTGTGCCGTCGATCTCGTATGTGAACTCCTCGGTCGGCACGGAAATATGTATTGCATATGCGCTGATTCGCCCGGTGCATTCGCATTCTCTCTTTGTACCGTTCTCATTCAAGGTAATAAAGAGGTGCAGCGTATCGTCCCTGTTGACTGTGCCGTGAAAGCCCTGCTCGAAGAACGGTGCTTCCAATATTCCCTGTACCGCCTCGTCTTCAAAATCAAGCGATATATCCCCTATTCGTACACCATCCGGTGTCCTTACCACTACGTGATAGCTCAAAGTGCTCATTGTCTGATCCTCTTACGTTAGCTTAATTCAAACTGTTTTTATAAAAAAGCAGAGCCGCTAAGCTCAGATTTCGGCTCACGGGACATCAAGGTGCGTATCGCATCGGACACGTCCACTCTGCCCGAAACTACTGCGTCAACCGTTTCAACGATAGGCATTTCTACGTTATATTTCTTGGCAAGTGCAACTGCGGCGGGCAAGGCGTTGATGCCTTCAACTACCATTCCAACCTTAGCGATGGCTTCCTTGACCGGAACACCTTGACCGATCAGCATTCCGCAACGGTTGTTACGGCTGTGCATACTGGTTGCGGTAACGATCAGATCACCGATTCCGGCAAGACCGCCAAATGTCTGCTCACGGCACCCCATTGCCGTACCGAGCCGCGATATCTCCGCTATTCCGCGTGTAATGAGTGCAGCTTTGGCGTTATCTCCGCATCCGAGACCGGTTGCAACACCCGAAGCCAATGCAATCACGTTCTTAAGTGCACCGCATAGCTCGACGCCACGCACGTCGTCATTTGTGTAGACGCGAAGACAGTCCGTGGTAAAAACCTTCTGAACGAACGTGGCAGCGTCCTTGTCCTCGCTCGCGGATACGATAGTTGTCGGGAGATCCTTGACGACCTCCTCGGCGTGAGTTGGTCCTGAAAGTGCCACAAGCATCACCGCAGTGTTCTTGATCTCGTCAGCTATAATCTCGGTCATTGTAAAGAGTGTTTCTTCCTCAATTCCCTTTGCAACGTCCACGATGATCTGACCGTCCAAAATATACGGAGCCGCCTTTCGTGCCGTCGCTCTTACAAAGGGCGATGGTACGGCAAACATCACGATATCCATACCGACACACGCTTCTTTTATATCCTTGGTGTAAACGAGCTCGGATGGCAAGGTGACGTCCAGCAGATTCGGATGCTTTCCCGTGCTCGATAGCTCGTCGATCTCTTTCTCAATTGCCGACCAGACCGTGACGGATCTTCCGGCGTTACTAAGCATTCTTGCAAGTGCGATACCCCAAGTACCTGCACCAAGAACGCCTACTTTAATTGTTTTTATCATTGTTCTCCTCTATAAATTAGAATTTGTCAATCTAACGCCTTATGATAATGCTTGTGATTTTTATCTGATACATAATGGTTATATTGATTGCATATAACCCTGCGGCTAATATTGCAAAGAATATCGCTAATACTTTTTTTCATCTTTTGCCCCGTCAAATTCTTTTATTCTATCCCCGCGTTCTTGTCAAGCACTTTCCTAAGCATCTTCTCGACCGGTGGTATCTTGATAATTCCATATCCGATCATAGCTCCGATGACGTTGAAAAGAACGTCATCGATATCGATGCTGCCGACACGGAGTAAGCCCTGCGCTATTTCCACAATCACAACCATTCCGAGAACGGTCAGAGTCACCTTCCAAAAGCTGTTGAGCTTGGGGAAGACACAAGGCAACAGCATTCCCATCGGAGTGAAGAGGAAAAAGTTTCCGAGCAGGTTCATCACTGAAAGGTTGCGAAAGCCGTTGTTGTATCTCTCTACGTACTCAATGATCGTCTTAAACGGTATGAAGTTGGTAAATTGTCTGAAATACTGCGCATAAGAATAATGCGTCATTGCTCCCCTGCTGAGGAACAGTATGTATATCAGGATAAAACAGTATATTCCGAATATCGTCCACAAAATCGGACGAGCTAATTTCTTCATTGACTTCCCTATTTGTTTACCTCACAATGTATTTATGCGTTCCAAAGACCTGCCTTGACGAGTGCATCCCAATTCGATGCAAGAACAATCACGGTCTTTTCGTCCTCAAGCACTCTTTCCTGTCTTGTAACGTAGCCCTCGTCGAGCATACGCTTGAGAGCCTCGGCTACGGGCTCCTTTGGGACGTGATTTCTTCTGACGACCGCCTCTACCGTTCCCCAAAAGGTGGGGATGATATTCGGCTTCTTTTCTACGTACTGCATATTCCTTGCAATCATCGAAGCGTACTTTCGGAAGGCAGCATTACCCGTAGGAAACAGCATCACCTTTTCCGCTACCGCTTGAAGCTGACGGCTGATAGTGTCGGAAATGCCGCACACAACAACCTTCTTTTTCTTAAACAACTTCATACCTCGTCAATTCGCTACGCCCGCGAGCTTCTTTTCTTCGTCGGTTGCTTCCTCGCAATCGGCTCTTTCTTCTTCCTCGTAATACTCATCCTCTACGGGCTTCCACGCCTCGCCGAACTTGATGTCCTTGAAGAGCGCCATAAGTCCTGTGAGCTGCTTGAGTCTGAGAATCTCATCCTTATCCATACCGAGATGCTTGGATATCCACGCGTCGCTTCTGCCAAGCTCGTGAAGCTCCTTGATGATATTACTCATCAGGTCAACGTCGTGAGAGCCGCGTGCTCGGTTGTGACGAATGGTGGATGCCATACGGTTGTCGAGCGACTTATTGATAACCGACACGGGGAGCTTTCCGCCTTCCCTTTCATATATGTCTGGATAGTCGAGCATTACGCGGTAACGGTGAAAGCCGTCAACGATAATGTAAATATCCTTTTCCTTAACGTAATAGCAAACGATTGGCATCGTGTATCCGTCCTGCTTGACGCTCTCATAAAGCAGCTTCATTTCGGGCGGTGCTACCGAGTTAGGATTATATGTATTCGGTACGATCTTTTCGATCGGTACTGCGATCACGTTATATACGGGACTTACAAACGCCATTACTCTTCACCTACCTTGCTGTATTTTCTCTTGAGGACGTCCACACGCTTCTGCTGCTCCCTTGTAAGACCAAAGCCCATAAAGCGGCAGGTATGGTCATTTTTAAGGATGCAGTAGCACATTCTCTTCCAGCTCGGAATGTCCTTAGAGGATTTGATATCGTCCGTGTGGTCTGGTATCTTATCGAGGAAGATCACACGGGAGTTTTTCATAACGGTGTAATTGGATACGCCGTTTCTTCTTATATTGTAGCCCTTTTCGATAAGCTCTTGGATAACATTCTCTTCAAGTCCGCCACCGGTTTCGTGCCAGAATTTGATCGAGGTCTTGAACTTCTCCACGTAGTTCTTGCGTAGTCTCGGCGGGAGCGTATCAAGCAGAAATTTCGTATAGCTCTCCCAAGTATGTCCCTCGGGCAAGGTCAGGTTGCGGTAGCCCATCGCCTTGGAGCGTCCGTAGATAGCCCCAAAGTTAGCGCCTCTTACTCTGCCCACGAGCTTCGACCACATCTCAGGATCTAAAACACGGTACAAATGCAAACTATCCTTTGCATAATCGTTGAAAGGAGAGGCAACGCGCATCTGATCGGGCTTGAGTCCCGCCATATAATACATATCGTAAAGCTTGTTGTAATCGTATTCAAAAGCGGCGTAAGCGTGCCACACGTCGCTATGCGACCAGTCGTAAAGAGGTGAGGCTGCCCACACATCCTTGAACCGCTTGGATATCCAACACTCGCCGTTATATCCGTATTTCTTATTAAGGAAACCGCTATAACGCTGCAAGGACTCGTCCGCTCGGATACCGAGTAAGCAGACGGTTTTCCCACCGCCGTGCTCCTGACGGTACCAACGCCCGAACTGCTTTGCAAGATCCTCTTGGTGCATTCGGTAATGGTAGGTAGTCATCGGGTTGTTGTCAAGATTGATCACGTAATCATGCTCGGGCATCGGTCTGCACCAAGATTCCTCTTTCGTATCGTCCCACGGATACCAGAACATCTGATAGCTGCTCATAGCCGTTCTCGTTGCCATCGGCAAACACACCCAATATGGATACACGTCGTCCCTGATGCGCTCAAAGGTTCTCTCTACGTACTCTGTCGTAAAGTGATACTGCGCTTCGAAGTCCTGATGAAAGACGCCGATCTTCTTTTCGGGATAATACTTTCTTTGAAAGTCCAGCGTCAGATTGAGAAGCAAACCGCTATCCTTGCCTCCGGAAAAGGATACAACGATATTGTCAAACTCCTCACAGATGAGTCTGAGCCTTTCCTGTAGGGCATCGTACACGTTCTGCCCTATATATTGCCTTGTCATATACATTCTTTTCTTTGTCCTCGTTTTGCCCCTTCAATCCTTGGGGAGTGTTTCAACCTTTTCCATAATATCCTGCACATCACAATCCAGTGCAACGCAAATTTTGAGA
>JAFTRQ010000043.1 GCA_017462125.1 Clostridia bacterium
CGTGTATTTCGTGCCTATGAATCAGGACGATCCCGAAAAAAAGCCGCACTCGTTGGTGGCGGATTTTTCGCTCCTGCGTCCGACCCTGCACGCCGCATTTGAGGGGCGTCAATTCAGGAAGCTCTTTTTGTGATCCACAAAGGACCGCGCCGATGCGCGGTCTTTTTGCGTGCTTTGCTTCATATCATAAATTGACTGTGAGGTGCATCATGCGTAAAAAACGTTTTTTGGCAGAGCCTTTGGCTCTTTTATTTGTGCTTGGGCTGGTTGTATGCGACCGAAGCGGGATCGCTCTGATGACGGTTCTTGCGGCGGCATTACACGAATGCGGACACTTGCTAGCGGCACGGCTTTTGCATATTCCGCTGCAAAGCATGCGCTTGGATCTTTTGGGCGCGCGGCTTGAGGTCGGCGGTCGCGCGATCGGATACGGCGAGGAATGGCTCCTGGCGGCGGCAGGACCGCTTGCAAGCCTTCTTAGCTCCATTGTTGCCGCTCCTTTGTGGGGAAGCGGCAGGCACGCCGTGATCTTTTCCTGCGCGTCTTTACTGTTGGGCGTTTTAAATCTCTTGCCGATCCGCACGCTTGATGGCGGCAGAATGCTGGAGTCCTTTCTGCTTTGCCACACCTCGGTCCGTGTGGCGCACGCCGTTCTTGCGACGCTGTCCTTTCTGTTTCTTTTCCTTTTATGGGCGGTCGCCGTATACTTTCTTTTGCGTGTTGGGGACGGACTTTCACTGCTTTGCTTTTCTATGAGCTTTATGTGGCGATTTTTTAAATCGGAGTGATAAAACGTATTGATTTTTGGCACGTTGTATGATATAATATGCCCGTAAAACGATTTGATCCATCGGAGGGCACTGATATGCTTCTGGAACTGAAAAATATTGATAAAAGCTTTGGCGAAAAGCAGGTTCTCAAGGGCGTCAGCTTTTCGGCTGACGGCGGGCGTGCCTTTGGCATTCTCGGACGAAACGGCGCGGGAAAGACCACCTCGATCCGCATTCTGATGAACGTGTTCGGAGCCGATAGCGGCGAGGTGCTTCTGGACGGACGTCCCATTGACTATAAAAAGGTGAAATTCGGGTATCTCCCAGAGGAACGCGGCTTGTATCCCAAAAAGAAGATCTTTGATCAGCTGATCTACTTTGCGGAGTTGAAGGGAATGACGCACGCGGACGCTGTCCGTTCGGTCGACGGTTGGCTTTCGCGCCTTGGTATGAGTGAGTACAAGATGAAGCGCCTTGACACGCTTTCCAAGGGAAATCAGCAGAAGATTCAGCTTGTGACCGCGATTGCGCACGACCCCGACATCATTATTCTGGACGAGCCGTTTTCGGGGCTTGATCCCGTCAACGCACAGCTTCTCAAGGACATTGTCAAGGAGGAGATCGAACGCGGCAAGATCGTGCTCTTTTCAAGCCATCAGATGAATTACATCGAGGAGTTTTGCGACAGCATTGCAATTCTGAACGACGGTCGTGTCGCTCTGTCGGGCGACTTACACGAGATCAAGCGCAATTATCCGCGCGACCGCATCGTTGTGGTCAGCGAGCACGCGGACGTGATCGCGGCGGCTTTTGGCGACGCTTGCGAGCGTGTGAGCGAGAGGGAAGTGCTGATCCGCATGGCGTCTCCCGCACAAAAGAGCGAGTTGATGACCCGCCTTGCCACGGATTACGACGTTGACGAGATCAAGGTCTTTGAGCCCTCACTCAACGATATTTTCGTTGAGTATGCAAAAAAGTGAGCGCCAAGGAGGTGACGGCATGAAGCAATTCGGAAAAATCTTAAAATTCGAACTGAAAAATTACTTGCAGAACAAGATCTTCGTGGGCATTACGCTGGTACTCGTGGCGGTGCTCGCGGTCGTGATGTTCTTTCCGCGCATCTCGACGCTTTTCAAAAGCGAGGAAAACGAGGGAAGCGACGAGCGTGCAACAATGCTTGTGGTAGTCAATATCGACGGCGCCGACGAGGAGCTGATCGGAATGGTCTATAACGCCTTTAAAGCGGGCTTTTCGGACTATGACGTACTGCTTTCCGATCTGTCGGTGGAGGAAATAAAGCAGGAAATCTCCGCCGAAAAGGCATCCTGCGCGTTCGTTTTGCAGGAGCTTACGTCGTATACCTATTACGTGGATAACCTGTCGATGTACGACTCCAACACCGCGTTGGCAGACGAGCTGTTGCAAAGCGTTTATCGCATGAAAACAATGGCAGATCTCGGCTTGAGCGCAGATCAGATCGAGCAGATCCTTGCCGTGCCGATCCTGCACGAGACCGAAAACCTCGGCGTAGATCAGATGCAGAATTTCTTTTATACCTATATCATGATCTTCGCACTTTATATGGTCATTCTTCTGTACGGACAAATGGTGGCAACCAACGTGGCAACAGAGAAGAGCTCGCGTGCTATGGAGCTGCTGATCACAAGTGCCGATCCCGTGAGCATGATGTTCGGAAAGGTTCTGGCGTCGTGTCTTGCAGGCTTGCTCCAGCTTGTGGCGGTCTTTGGATCGGCGCTGGTGTTCTTTAATCTCAACAGCGACTATTGGGATCAGGGCGGCATCATGCGCTCGATCTTCGATATGCCGGTTGAATTGTTCGTTTATATGCTGATCTTCTTCGTGCTTGGATTCTTGATCTACGCCTTTCTGTTTGGCGCGGTCGGTTCGACCGCATCCAAGCTGGAGGACATCAATACGTCCGTGATGCCCATCACGCTTCTGTTCGTGGCAGGATTCCTTGTCGTGATGCTGTCAATGTCGAGTGGGGAAGTGGACAGTATGCTGATGAAGGTTTGTTCTTACGTGCCGTTCACGTCGCCTATGGCAATGTTCACGCGGATCGCCATGTCAACCGTTCCGCTGTATGAGATTCTGATCTCGATTGCAATCCTGATCGCATCCGTGGTCGGCGTAGGCGTCCTGTCCGCCAAGATCTATCGTATGGGCGTGCTGATGTACGGCACACCGCCAAAGCTCGGCACAATTCTCAAAGCCCTTAAGAAAGGTTGATGCGCGAAGGTCGAGTGATCAAGACCTTGACGACGACAGGCACCAAAATGCAATCACTGATCATCAATAAAATAATAAATATAAATCTAAAAAGCCCGTTGGAACCAACCGTCCCACGGGCTTTTTAGATTTCAATTTTTGATCCATCAAAGGGAATCACGCAAAATCTTCGGGCACAACCTTAAATACCGCGCCATCCTTTTATATGCGTCCAATTATACAAAAGGCGCTGAAGGTTTTGTATGGAAAGATTGGAGAAAAGCCGAGCGTTCACAAAATCCCGACTGATAAAGGAATATGCGGGGAATTTGTGAACGGGCAGGCTTTTCAACTGTTGGTTTTTTCATACAAAACCGGGTATTTTGTAAGGCTGTTTCGGGGATATTTGCGGCAGGAGTGCCGCCCCCGAAAAGCCGTGTAATTGGACGAAACGCGCACAAAGGACGCGCTCGCGCTAAACTAACGATACAAAAAAACACCTTCAATCTGTGATTGGGGGTGTTTTTTGCATTGTCTTATAGGCTCGCAGAGCCGATGGAAAGCCGTGCGCGGCTTTCATCCAACAAGATGCCGCCAATATGCGGCATGAGAGCGCGATAGCGCGTACCGATGCGCAAGGGTGGGAAAGCCGCATTATAACGGCGAAGCTTTCTTGGGTGGGTGCTACCGCCGATAGGCGGCTATAATTGCCGCCCTGATTAACCGAGCCGCAAGGCTCTCGCGCCACTCCGTGGCGCTCTTGCCGCCGCCGTAGGGCGGCGGCGCGGGGGCATACCGCGTCAAAAGCCCCCGCGAAAATTGAGAAAAAAAGGAGAAAAAACATGGCAAAAAATCAAGTAACACAAGCAAAAAATCCCGAATTAGAATCATTCCAAAATTCTCACGTAAAGTTGAGAAAAACGCGCTTTTTTTCACTTATGACTTACGCAAACAAGGCGCAGATCATGAAGGTGATGAAAGCACACGTAAACAGTGTACGTGCTTTCTGTTTTATTCTGCACGATAAGGATGAAGCAACGCCCCACATACATATTATTCTACGTACGCATAGTACGTGGACGTGCTCAGGGGTTGTAAAGTGGTTCGGCGGTCTGATGGACGATAAGAAACAACCTATTAACACGTTTTGCGAGGTCGCAAACGACCTTGTTGCCCTCAAAGAGTATCTCACACACTCCGATCAAGAATCACGTGAAAAGGGCAAACATGAGTATTCCGATCTTGAGATTGAAGATTTCGGTGTATGGGATTTAGTCCCTAAGAATGAGTCCTATGATGATTCCTATGAGATTTTAAACGAGGTGCTTATAGGCACACCATACCGCACGTTGGTGCGTAGATATGGTCGAAAGTTTCTTTACCACTGGGAAACGTATGCAAATATGGCAAGGGAGATCCGGCAAGCGCAAGGTTATAAAGAAGCAAAAATGCAAGCCCTGATCGAAATATACGGTATCCCGAAAGAGGAAATAAAGCCAGAGGATTTGGAGGACTACGTACCATGAAAACGGGCACAAACTTCCTTGACGTTCTCTACGTGATCGTAGATACAGACGATGAATTGCCCGCCTACGTGGCGGATACGTTTGAAGAAACGCGAGAATGGCTCGGAATATCAAAGAGGTGGATGACTAAAATGTTGCGCGAGAATATCGTGTATGATCACTACTACGTTGTGGTTGTAGATGATACGTAAACCTCCTCCGGTTAGGGGAGGAACGAGGTTTGGCTTGACAAAGTATGGCTTTTGTGCTATAATTAGCACAAGCAAGCGAAAAGAGGGTTAATGAATGACGCGAATGATTGTGTCTACCAGGTAGCACAGCTTTTCAATATTCACGTACAGCCAATACAGAGCATTGAAGCAAGTCATGATTTCGCCCCCTTTCGCTTGCGGATTTAACATTACACAAGCACAAAAGGCATAATTTGTCAAGTAGGGCATACTAAAGACCGCTAACGCGGTCTTTTTTTGTACTAAAAAAACGTGAGAAAACAAGTTCAAAATGAGAAAACAATAATATAAATATGAGAATATTGTCTACTATTGAGAAAACACGTGTTATAATAAGGCATCAAAATAAGAAAGGGGATTCTAACATGGAATTCAAAGTAGTGGGTATCGAAAGAAAAAGCGGAGAGTACAACGGCAGACCGTATGATAACACGATCTTGCATTGCTCTTATGCAAAAGACGGGATCGAGGACGGTTTTGCGGTTGCATCCGTAAAGGTTAAGACGGAGCGCATCGAAGCACCGATTGTGGTCGGTGATAAGGTTTCGTTTTACTACGATCAGTACGGCAACGTACTGCAAGTAAATATTCTGTAAGGGGGTAAAGTGAATGGGTGATCTTGTGAGTAATATCTTCACGTCTTTTTCCGAGACCATCGGTGGTCTCGCAGGCGGTCTGCGTGAAGCGTTTACGCAGTTGATCTATGCAAACGGCACGGACGGGGCGTTTTCTCCTCTGCTTCAGTTCCTGCTTATCTTTGCAGGTATCGGTCTTGCCGCAGGTGTGCTCTGGAAGATTTTCGGTCTTATCAAGGGCAAAGGCAACCGTCCTATGTGATAGGACACAAACAAAAAAGCCCTGTCCCACGTTTGATGGGGCAGGGTGATTTTTTATTGTGAAAGGAAAAGGTATGAAAAATAAGAAAATGATCTTTAAAAGGGTAGCCGCCGCTTTCGGTTTAGTCCTTGCGTTAATCCCTCTTGTGGTGCTCGGAGTGGCGGCGGCGGATGATGATATACCAACGTCTTGGGGTGAGTACGTAGAATGGAACGGATATGATGCGGTGATTCGGGATTATCTCGGAGTGTTGCCGAGTGCCGTTGCTGATGGTACGGTGTCGGAGTTTGGTTCGTATGATGATCTTGTGAGACGCACGGATGGATTAAACAAAGGATACTTGTATTGTCAACCGTGGGAACAACCCCTTTCTGATGATATTATGTCGTCTCAAAACGCATGGTATGCGGCGAACGGTGTCCGTCAGATGAGTAGTAATTATCTGCGTGGATTTGTTGGTGCAGAGTTAGGCGAACGTTTAAACACGTTGCATGGTGTCATGTCTTACACGATTACGTATAAGGGATCGGATGGACAAACGGAGATTTACCGCGGAAAGGGCGCGGTGTATACCGATGTTGTATATGGCAGAAACGCGATTTTGTGTCTGCATAATAACTTATATGACGGTGATAAGACGTACAATCGTATTGAATTTGTTTTTAATCATGAAAACGTTGATGGTGAGTATAGCGGTCACACCAATATGCAGTTTAGCCCTTATCAAATGCGCGTGCGACAAAGTGACGGTGGAACGATTACGTCTTATACGTTGAATAACGCGGAGCTTGATATTGCATTGTACCAAGAAGGCGATCAGGTGCACGGCTTTGATTACGTTTTGTATAGTCTTTTAATGCCGCGATTCTCTATGGCGTATCAAAATGACTATTTTATCAACCTTGCGAATATAGCAAACGTCTGCGAGGACGTTTTTACGTATGCCTACGATTGTGGCAACTATAACGGTTATTATAACGGCTTTGCGAACGGCGAAACGTCCGCGCTTAATGGAACAAATACGTTCGGTGATTTGGTGATTGGAATCTTTGAGGCCCCCGGTGTTTTGATTGAAAGCATGCTTGACTTTGATATCCTCGGTATCAACGTAGCAGGATTTGTGAAAGTGTTGCTCACGTTGTCCGTTACCGCCGCGATTGTGTTCTTTATCTTGAAAATTACGAAGGGGTGATTTGAATGGTATTGTGGGAATTTATTGAAACGAAGATATTTCCGTTGTTCGGAAACGTGCCTACAGAGGAAATAAACCTCGGATGGCTCGGTACGTTCACGCCGTTGCAGTTCATTCAGTTTCTTTTTTGGCTTGCGGTCGGTGTGTGTACGATTCATTTCCTCTACGTACTCCCGTATCGTTGGATTCTCTCGCTTATGGGCGTGAAAAAGTGGAAAGGGAAGTGATTGAATGGGTAAAGTAGGAATGGCAGCATTGTCCGTATTGCTCGCGATCGTTTTTGTGATGTCGGTGTATTGTTATGGTACAGACAAAAAATACTCCGCTTGGCATCATTTCGAGATGATCGTTGACGGATTTGAAAGTGTACCATCTTTATTTGAAATCGCGGAAGATTGGAATAAGGATGAGTTCTGGGTTACGTTCCCGGAGGAAGATGACAGTAGGTGGGTTGATATTAGCGACAAGAATGATGTTGAAAAGTTCTTCATTCATTGCAAGTATGCCGTGACTGAATTTACTGCGTTCTTGTATCGCGTGGTGCGTATTGTTGGTATCTTGTTCCCGTGGAACGGCTTACAAGATCGTTGAAAGGCGGTGATGATATGTTCTACGTGATATTGGTGGTCTTGATCGGCTACGTTATTTACCGCTTCATCTCTGCGTATCGGATGAATACGTATGATACCGTTGTGGCCTTCACGGGCGGTCTCGGATCGGGAAAATCGTTCCTCTCGGTACAAACTGCGGTAAAGCTTTTGAAACGCAAGAGAAGGGAAGTGTGGTGGCACAACGTAACACATAAAGACGATAAGTGGGAAAAACCCTTGCTGTATTCGTCCATTCCTGTGCGGATCAGTAGAAAAGAAATGGCAACTGTATTGACGGATAAGCACCTGCTTCTGCAAGCGCATATCGTCAAAAATTCCGTTCTGCTTCTTGACGAGATTGGCGGTTATTGCTCGCAGTTCGACTATAGAGCCATTAACGCGGACGTCTTTGACGAGTTCGTGCGGTTCTTCCGTCATTACGTGCAAGGGTACTTGGTCTGCAATGATCAGTGTTCCGAGAATATCGTGCTACAAGTCCGCCGCAGACTTAATACGGTCTACAACCTCATGTGTTTCCGTAAACGTTTCTTTTTCTTCTACACGGTGAAAGTGCGTAATATCTCCGTATCCGAGGAAATCAAGACTATTGAAGAACAAGATACCGAGGATAACATGACTACGTTGTTTGGCTTCTTGCCGCGCTTTAGGCGGTATGATACGCATTGCTATGCGCACCGCTATGATCGCGTGCCAACGGCAGCAGAAAACGTACACTCTGGATTGACAACCGATAAGATCTTGCGCATGTCAAAAGCAAAGGTCGAGACGATTGATCAAAAAATTGCAAAAGAAAATATTTGAAAAGCCTTGACAAACTCTAAAACCTATGGTAAACTATAGGGGATAGATTGCAAGGTCACTCGCGGAATACAAAACCGCGAGGTTTAGTTTAATGCGTCCAATTATACAAAAGACAAA
>JAFTRQ010000044.1 GCA_017462125.1 Clostridia bacterium
ATGAGTGGTATTCTTTGCTATCGCAAAGAGTGGTATTGCCCTTCGGGCAGTGATATTGTTCGGCTATGCCTCACAGTGATATTCTATTCGCCGGATAACTCGCGCAGCGAATACCACTCGGCGTAAGCCGAATATCACTGCGAAGCAATAGAACTCGCCGTAGGCGAATAGAACTGGCGTGATACTCCGTTAAGAGTATCACGCCAAACATCCTTGATTTTTTTGTATTCAGAGCTTCTTTTCCAAGCGCTCTCTGATGGCTTTTATAAAGGTGATGGTATTGACAGCGGTAGCGGTATATCCTTCGCTGACCAGACCTACGAGGTCCTTTGTCATAATTCCGTCGTTCAGCGTGTCGATGCAGGCTTCCTCAAGCTTATCCGCAAAGCTTACAAGCTCGGGCAGGTTGTCCAGTTCACCGCGCTTGCGGAGCGCGCCCGACCAAGCGTAGATCGTTGCCATAGGGTTGGTGGAGGTGTCCTCGCCCTTCAGGTAACGGTAGTAGTGACGGGTAACGGTGCCGTGAGCCGCCTCGTATTCATACTTTCCGTCGGGGGAGACCAGAACCGAGGTCATCATAGCGAGCGAGCCGAATGCGGTAGAGACCATATCGGACATTACGTCGCCGTCGTAGTTCTTACAAGCCCAGATGTAGCCGCCCTCGCTTCTGATCACGCGGGCAACGGCATCGTCGATAAGGGTGTAGAAATATTCGATGCCAAGCTCCTCGAATTTTGCTTTGTAATCCTTGTTGTAGATATCCTCGAAGATCAGCTTGAAGGTCTGATCGTACTGCTTGGAGATCGTGTCCTTGGTGGAGAACCAGAGGTCCTGCTTTGTGTCGATTGCGAACTTGAAGCAGGAGTGAGCGAAGCTTACAATGGAGGAGTCCTTGTTGTACTGACCCTGAAGCACGCCGGCGCACTCAAAGTCATAGATCGTCTTGGAAAATTCTGTACCGTCCTCACCCTTGAAGGAGAGTGTTGCAGTACCCTTGCCGGGAACGCGGTACTCGGTTGCCTTATAAACGTCGCCGTACGCGTGACGGGCGATGGTGATAGGCTTCTTCCAATTGCGGACTACGGGCTTGATAGAATCGATGATGACAGGCGCGCGGAAAACGGTTCCGTCAAGGATCGCTCTGATAGTACCGTTGGGAGATTTCCACATTTCGGAGAGATTGTATTCCTCAACTCTTTGTTTGTTGGGGGTGATGGTCGCGCACTTGACGGCTACGCCGTATTTCTGTGTGGCATATGCCGAATCAAAGGTGACCTGATCCTTAGTCTTTTCTCTCTCGGGCAAGCCGAGGTCGTAGTATTCGGTCTTAAGGTCGACAAAGGGAAGAAGGAGCTCGTCCTTGATCATCTTCCATATAATTCTTGTCATCTCGTCGCCGTCCATTTCGACGAGCGGGGTTGTCATTCTGATCTTTTGCATTTTATTGTTCCTCCTGGTTTGTACGGTTTAAAGCTCACGGGCAAGCACCTTTTTGGCTCTGTCGAGAGCAAAGGCATAGAAATCCTCGATCGCCATGGCGGCGTAGCCGTCGTGGTCGCGACGGCCGGGCTTGTTGCTTCTGGAAAGCTCACAGATGAGCATTCCCTCATAGGGAGATCGGTCGATGCGATCCATAACACCCTTCCAATCGACTATTCCGTCACCCATCGTCAGGTGGAGGTCGTTGTGCCAGGTGTTGTCTATGGGAGCATCGGGGAAGATGATGCCTAAGTTGTCATTGAGATGCGTATGACAGAGCTTTTCGCCATAGAGCGCCATCATATCCTTGCCGCCGTTGTAGCAAAGCTCATGACCGGTATCAAAGCAAAATCCGCAGCATTCCTCATTCCAGAATTCTTTCATCAGAGCGGCGAGATACTCCTCACCCTCGACGTTTTCAAAGCCAAGCTTGACGCCTCTCTTGTTTGCGATCTCCACCACGCGGGAGTAGTTATCGAGTCCAACTCTTGTCGGTGTGTGGTCACGGAAGCCTATGAAGGGGTGAATGATCATCGTGTGGATATCGAATCTTGCGCAATCCTCCACGCAATCGATCAATTGCCTTGTGGCTACGTCACCTGCCTCGCCGCCGTTCCACATATGGTGAACGCTTGTGAACGGGGAGTGGATCGATTGATAGAACAAGCCGTTTTTTGAAGCGGTATTTGCCCATTTCTCGGTCCTTTCGGGATTCCAATTGGTTGTGATTCCGTCCCAACCAACTCGCTTTATCATCTCAATGTGATCGCTGCCACCCATGGTCGCGATACCGAGTGAATAATTTTTTTTCATAATTTATTATTGATCTTGATTTTTGATCTTGTAGTGATTCATCAGGCAGCCTGCCAGAAGGATATCCTTTTCCTCTGCGGTAAGTCCCTTGACGTAAAGAGTCAGGGGCTCGACCTTGCCCGATTTGCGGATAACCTTTGCGTCAAATTCTTCGCCGCCTGCGATGAGTGTGCTTCTGATGTTCTCGACAAAGATGCAATCGCCAACCTCGTATTCAAACTTGGTGTCGGGGTCGAGGGTGAAGGGCAGGATTCCCCAGTTGATGCAGTTGGAGCGGTAACGCTTGGTAGCGAACTCATAACAAACGTTGGCGAAGCCGCCGAGCACCTTCTGACAGCTTGCCGCCTGCTCGCGTGCAGAGCCGTCACCGGGCTTGTTTGCGAAAACACAAGAGCCAAACTGCGTATTTTCGGCAAGTTTGTCAGCGTCTCCCACTGCAGAGAGGATTGCTGTGAGCTTGTCGCTCAGCTTACCTGCGCGGCGGGATGCTTCCTCTTCCGCAACCGCCTTGGAAAGTCCAACGTACTCGGGAACGCGGCGGGAGAGCGTGAATTCCGCAAGTCTGCGGGGGTTAGAGCGCAGAGAGCTTGTCTCACCCGAGGGGATCAGCTCGTCGGTGGTGGTAACGGGGTCGTGAATGACCGCTGTCAGCTCTACCAACAGATTTTCGCCAAGCTCGTACTGATCAGGCCAGCTTGTGATGTTGGGTCCGAGGATCAGCTCGGTTTCGGGATCTGCCTTGCCATAGCCGTAATACACGCGCTTTTCGTAGACGGACTTGTCAAATTCGTATTCAATGGGGGTGTAATCGTAATCAATATCGGTGGCGGGAGTGATCTTGCCGCCGTTTGCCGCCGTTGCCGCGATAGAGCGGGCATCCATCAGCGCAACACCGGAAACCTGACCCTCACCGGGCTTCGAGCCTTCACGGTTAGGGAAGTTTCTTGTGGTGTGACGGAGGGAGAGACCGTTGTTTGCGGGAACGTCACCTGCGCCAAAGCAAGGACCGCAGAAGGAGGGCTTGATGACCGCGCCGTTGCTGAGAAGCTCTGCAGATACGCCTGCCTTTGTGAGAGCGAGAGATACGGGAATGCTTGTGGGATATACGGACAGATTGAAATAAGAATTGCCCACGTTGCCCGTTGCGAGAATGTCGCTTGCCTCCACGATGCTGTCGAACATACCGCCCGCACATCCTGCGATGATACCCTGATCGGCAAGCACGCTTCCGTCGCTCTGCACCTTGGAAACGAGATCAAGAGAGCACTTGGGGAATTTTACCTTTGCCTCTGCCTCCACCTTTGCGAGAATCTCCTTTGCGTTAGCGAGGAATTCCTTTATGGTATAAGCGTTGGAGGGGTGGAAGGGGAGGGCGATCATAGATTCCATCTTGTCAAGGTCGATCTCGATCATAGAATCATAGTACGCCACACCGCAGGGCTTCAGCTCCTTGTACTCCTCGGGTCTGCCGTGTACGGCATAATGCTTTGCCACCACCTCGTCGGTTTCCCAGATGGAGGAGAGACAGGTAGTCTCGGTAGTCATAACGTCGATGCCGTTTCTGAAATCGATGGAAAGATTCTTCACACCGGGGCCTGCGAACTCAAGCACCTTGTTTTTGACGAATCCGTTGCCAAAGGTCGCACCGACCAGCGCAATAGCTACGTCGTGAGGACCGATACCCTTTCGGGGAGTGCCCTTGAGGTAGACCAATACCACCTCGGGAGCCTTGATATCATAAGTGTCCTTCAGCAGCTGCTTTGCAAGCTCGGGACCACCCTCACCGACACCCATCGTTCCGAGTGCGCCGTAGCGGGTATGGCTGTCCGAGCCGAGGATCATCTTGCCGCATCCCGCAAGCTCCTCGCGTGCGTAGGAGTGGATGACCGATTGATTGGCGGGAACGTAGATTCCGCCGTACTTCTTTGCCGCTGAGAGACCGAACACGTGGTCGTCCTCGTTGATGGTGCCGCCTACTGCGCAGAGCGAGTTGTGACAGTTGGTCAGCGCGTAGGGAATGGGAAATTCGGTCAGACCGCCGATGCGCGCGGTCTGGATGATTCCAACGTAGGTTATATCATGGGAAACCATAGCGTCGAATTTAATCTTCAATGCGTCATCGTTTCCGGAAGTGTTGTGGGCGTTCAGTATCTGATATGCGATGGTGTTCTTTCTCGCCTCAGCTACGCTTACACCGGAAGTGCTGAGCACCTTGCCGTTCTCGTAAAATACGCCCTTGTCATGTAATTTGATCATATTGACCTCCAAGGTATCGCTAAAAATAAAAATACATTATAATTATACTATATTCTCGTGCTTTAGTCAAGTAAAAAGTGGCATTTTTTGAAGCAAAATAGAGCCGAAGCGTTATTTTCAGCATAATTTTTAATTTTTATTACACCTGATGCAAGAAAATATGAATATTGCCGATTCCCGACTTGCAAAATCCTTGGATATGTGGTAAAATATTAGGGAATTCAAGTCAAGGGGAGCCTGTATGAGAATAGAGAACTGCTTTTATGAACAAAACGCGGACGTTGCCGCTCCGAAGCTTGTCGGAAAGCTGATTTGTTACCGCAAAGCGGACGGGGAGGTTTTGCGAATGCGTATCACCGAGACCGAATGCTATCTTGGAGAGAGCGACACGGCATGTCATGCGTCAAAGGGAAAAACCGAGCGGAACAGCGCGTTGTGGCTTCCCGGCGGATTTTCATACGTTTATCTCTGCTATGGAATGTATAATATGTTTAACGTGATCACGGGCATAGAGGGGGAACCGCAAGGAGTACTGATTCGCGGTGTCGAGGGATATCAGGGACCGGGAAAATTTACAAAATTCGCGGGAATTGACCGCTCCTGTAACCGTATTGATATGCGGGTGTCGGATATGCTTTGGATCGAGGATGACGGGTTTGCTCCCGAGCTGAGGCTTTCTGCACGCGTCGGTATTGATTATGCTGAGCAGCGTGACAGAGAAAGACTTTGGCGATTTATCGACACGCGGTATGTAAAAAAGTAAATTCATTATAAAAAATTGGGAAAAGTGCTTGCAAAAGTATCTTTTGTATGATATAATTATTTATAAGTATTGATATTATCGAGGATAACGCCTCTGCGTTGTTACTCACGTACAAAGAATAAATCGGCATTGCCGGGTTTTTGGGAGTAGTTATGGAAAATTTAAGAAGCTTTATGAAGCAGAATCTTCGATTGATTTTGCTTGCTATGTGCGGAGTTCTCGTTGTGTCGGGAATTTTGGTGATCGTATTTGGCGGCGGCGGAACAGAGGGCTGGCTCAGCGCAATGTTTACCGTCTTTGGTATTGTATTGATCATTCTCGGCTGTGCGTTGGTCTTTTACGCGTCGGTCGTTACGACGGACGAGCAGGAGAATTTCTTCCTGTACGACAGTAAGAGCAAAACGAACGTCTCCATCGAAGAGCTTGATTTTGACCGCATCAATAAAAAGATGACGCAGGTGATGGCGGTTTTGACCACCAAGGCTGCTCAGGTTTGGACCGAGAACGTCTTCGAGAATGACAATGAGGTATTTGAGGATGACGACAGCTTTGTTCCTCTTGTTGCGTATAAGATCCTTTACGATCTGCACGACAGAGCGAACGAGAGCGTTTGGAATCTTTATCTGATGGCGGATGAATCGATCATCGACTCTATCGCAAATGCGCTTGAACTGAACGAGGATCACGAGCTTGGTAAGGCATTCAAGTTCCTGCACAGCAATGCGGGCGGAAGCTATGAGAGAACCGAGCGATTCCTGTCCGATAATAAAAAGTACATTCAGAACAAGATGGTCAAATACGTTAAGGCAAACATCAACAGATTCTGATTGTGAAAAGCAAAAAACAGACCTTGCAGGCAAGGTCTGTTTTTTATCTTTTATTGACACGGAAGCGTGACGGTAACCTTGAACATATCGCCGTCAATGACAATGTCAAGACGTCCGCGCTGCAGCTCTGCAAGACTCTGGGCGATGGAAAGACCTAATCCGCTACCCTCGGTATTGCGGGAGCTGTCGCCGCGCACAAAGCGCTCCGTAAGCTCCTCGGGGGAGATGTTCAGTTTTTCCTTGGATATGTTTTTGAAGGTTGCGGAGACGAAACCGTCATTGGTATCGGCTGTGACGTAAACACGTGTGCCGGGGAGGCTATATTTGGCTATGTTGCCAAGCAGATTGTCAAAGATGCGCCAACACAGGCGTCCGTCGCAAAAAGCGGTCATATTCTGTTCTTGAAGCTCTGTGACCGTTTCCAGCTGTGCCTTTTCAAACCGATCGCGGTATTCACCGATGGCTTGTGAGAGCAGGATAGCAATGTCCGTTGGCTCGGCATTGACTGGGATGCTTCCGCTGGCGGCCTTGGAGGTCTCGATCAGATCCTCGGTCAGCTTTTTCAAGCGTGCCGATTGCTTGTCAAGAACCGCAACGTATTCCTTTGCCTTCTCGGACTCCATTGGCTCGTTCTTTAACAGATCAACGTAATTGATAATGCAGGTCAGCGGGGTTTTGATGTCGTGGGAGACGTTGGTGATCAGCTCGGTTTTCATTCGCTCACTCTTCATTTGCTTGTCAAGCGCGCTGGTTAAGCCGTTCCTGATATGATTGAAGTTTGCCGCAAGCTCCTTGTAATCGCTTTCAAGTCCTGCATAGCTGATGACGTGCTCAAGATCCCCTGCCACGATCTTGCGGCTTCCTTCGGACAAGCGCAGGAGACTTAAAGCGTTGCGGAAGAGAAGGACGGCGATCAGAACCGTTTTTATGCACCAAAGCAGGATGCCGATCGGGAGAGCGAGGTCTTCGCCGTAACCGATCAGAGCGATGGAAAGCATGTCGGCTAATATACTGAACAGCGTGATCAGAGTGTAACGGACGAAGCTTGCCTTATTGCCGGCAAATTCGCCTATCAGACTTCCTGCCTTTCGGAAAATGCGAGCGATGAATGCGAAGATCTGATAGATCAGAGTTGATTTGAACAACGTCTTTGTTTTGATGCGTACGGCAAGTGTTAAAAGCACGTACAGCGTGGATGCGAAAAGAGCAACGTAAACGCCGATGATAAGAATAAAGCAGAAAAGATAATCGTAGAAAAACGGAGTATAATACAGGACGTCTGCGATGAATACGGCTAGAGCTATGATAAGGATCACGTATGCGACAGTAACGATCTCAAGTGGGATCCTGTCGAGGAAGCTTTCTCTTGCACCTGACTCGCCTTTTCTTTTGCCTGCGATTGCGCAGAGGAAGAACAGATCGGCACAGCAAAGGAAAAACGTAATGAAGGTTAACGCGAGGGTGAGATATCGGATGTCGTAGATCAAAAGGTGGATTTCCTTGATATAGTACGCACAATCGTGTGCGGGAAGATCTGCGCGGATATAGGCGTCGATAGTGAAGGGAATCTGCGTGGCAGTGGATTCGGAGAGGTCTTCGTCACTAATCATTGTGGTTGCATCTTCCGGTTGGTCGTAGGTCATATAATGATACGTGTAAACGTCCTCTATGCGATAATGGGTCAGCGTCGGAGGCAGGGTAGTATAATTGCTTTCCAAAACCTTACCGTTGCCGTCTGTGATCCGATACAGAACGTTGCTTACGTCTGAGGTATAGCAATCCTTGATGTGCTGTATCCCGTAAGAGGTGTATTCCGAATGGAACGCATCGATTGATTCTTGAACGGTCAGGATCGCAAGCTCCCTGAGGTCACGGTCGGTTATGTTGACCAGATAATTCCAAAGCTCGAGATTGATCTGCGCGTCGGGTGAACTCCCGCGATGATAGTCGCAATCAATAGCGGTAATGGAGGCCGCGGCACAGAGCAGAAAGCCTGCACATAATAGGAATAAAAGAAGGATGGCAACAACCTTCGTGGAAATGCCAAAACGGTTGATCTGCGTTGCTTTTGTCTCTTTTTGAATGCATTTTTTCATAAAATCACCATAATATTTAATTAATTGTAGAAAATTAAACCGAATGTTTATATTTGTATCTTGTATCCTTGCCCCCAAACGACCTTCAGATAACGGGGCTCGGCGGGATTGATCTCGATCTTTTCTCGCAGGTGACGGATGTGAACGGCTACCGTGTTTTCTGAGCCGTAAGGCACGTCGTTCCACACGATCGCATAAATATCCCGAGGGGAATAGACACTGCCGGGGTTCTTCATAAACAGCTTCAGTATTTCGTATTCTGTCGGTGTGAGAGCGACAGGATCGCCGTCTACGGTGACCTTCTTTTCATCATCGTCAAGGGTGATCGAGCCGATCGTGATGACGGCTTCGGATTTGACGTGACCGCCAAGCTGTGTGTATCGGCGAAGCTGCGATCTGACTCTTGCGAGCATTTCGACGGGGTTGAAGGGCTTGGTTATGTAATCGTCGGCTCCTAAGTTTAAGCCGAGCACCTTGTCGGTGTCCTCACTTTTGGCTGTAAGGAGTATGATTGGTACGTTAGACGTTTCTCGGATTGCCGACAGTGCGGCGATACCGTCCATAACAGGCATCATAACGTCCAATAAAATAAGATGAAATTGCTCCTTTGAGGCGAGGCTGACAGCCTCCTTGCCGTTATATGAGCAGGTGACCTTGTAGCCCTCGGCGGTTAGATATATGTTTAAAGAGTTGACGATGTCGTGCTCGTCATCGCAGATTAAAATGTTATACATGTCGGCTCCTTTCGCACTTTTGATGATCCGATACTGCGCGCTGTGTCGAATCCTCTTATATTATCGCACTATTTCTGTTAAAAATCAACAGGCAGAATCATTAAGATTTTATTAATTATCTACTTTTGATTGAATCGTGGCTGCTTTGCTATGTTCAGTTAGATCGATATTGGCTATTGTTGCGTTGTTGCGGATGGATGGGATGAGTTGTGTAAAGCGAAAGAGAATAGAGAGTGGTATTTTTGAAAAATGCCAAATAATGGTAATAATTATTTGCAAGTTTTGAAAAAAGCCGGAATATTGGCGGATTTTGCGACGCGAAGTGAAGATTGGGCGAACAAATTTGAAGAAAAATAAAAAATTTAAAATTTGTTCATTATTTTTGGACGTAGAAAAAGAGGGGGTATTTTTTGTGCACAATCGACAAGAAAATGATGATCCGGAGACGAAGGGGTGAAGAGCTTTGGACGTCGGAAGACGGCAAAAAGAGGTAAATAATATTTACCGCACTGTTTTGGAGCAATAATAAGAGAAAAATCAAGTGGCAAAATTGACAAAATTACAGAAAATTATGTTTGGAAGAGGCAAAGCGAAGAAAGAAAAGAGTAAATATAAATTACCATCAAACGACCGATTTTCGATCGTTTTGACATCAGAATAAATTGAACGAAAACCGCTGATTTTGTTAACAAAAAAACAAAGGTTTTCTTTATAAATAAAAGGCATTTTAGTTAAGGTTTGTAAACTTTTCGGCGCTTGACAAAAGTAGGGTTTTGTGGTAACATATTAGAGTAATTTTAGGGTATCTTGCAATTCACAATCGTGTGCAATGACCCGAATTTTTGTTGGCTGTTTTGCTTTATATTTAATTAATGAAGCGAAATCTGCCGTCCGATGTTCGGATTTGTTGAATTTGTTGCATATGACGCTTCGAAATGTGCCTTGGTGCGTTTTGTGTAACGGCTTACGAAAATTGCATAGTGATAATGCTGCTGCAGTATGATTGCCGACTTCGCAGGCTTGTGTGTGCACTTTTATGTGTGCGTGCGCGTGTGCGCGAATTCTCGGCTCTGAGTCATGCCGCGCCGTTGGTAATGCCTCCGTGTGACACCGATTTCCCGGATGAAGTCCAAAGGGTTGCGAGCGGGCTTTGGGCGGCAATGGGGTTTCGGTAACTTAATTGCGACCGCCCGCTACGCACGGTGTTATTGACGGAAGCATTTACCCTTTACCGAACAGGGAAAACGCCTTGTTCGAAAATTCAGCAGGAGGAAATTTTATGAAAACAACGAAATTTCAAAGATTGACAGCTTTGCTGCTTTGTTTGATTTTTGCATTGAGTTGCTTTTCTGTAAACGCGGTCGCAACCGACGGTGCGGGTGCTGACGGCGATGCTACGGAAAACGACTCAAACACATCAAGCTCGTCGGATATTTATAATACCGACGACATGATCGAGCTTCTCGGTGCGATTTCGTACGGAGACTATATGCTCGAGCACGCAGGTGTGAGTGCTGCGGAGGACACAATCGTGATCGACGCGGTAGATGCGCTCGTGCCTGAAAGCTCTGATGCCGCTTATTCCGTTGGAGAATTTGACGGTATCGAAGCAGTCAAGACTCCCGGTACCGGTGCGGTATCGTGGAAGGTCACAGTACCTAAGACTGCAAAGTACACCATTATGATCAAGTGCTACGCGAACGACGACGGTAAGGCAAACTCGGTTGAGCGAGTATTCCGTATCAACAACAAGGTGCCTTTCTCCGAAGCACGTTACATCACGATCAAGAAGACTTGGGCGAGCGAATTCACAGACGCGATCTATGACGGTAAGACTGCTGCCGCTACTGTTAAAGCGGAGGCGGAGGCTCTTGGCCTTACCTGCTATGAGGACGAAAAGGGTCTTCGCATCGTATATCCCGGAGTTTGGACGTCTGCGGTTTCCGAGTTCTGCGATAAGTACGGCATCAGATTCATGACGCTGGATATCAACAAGAACGAGCTTCGTCCCTCGGCTGTACACGCTCCCGCTTGGGAAGAGTACACCTTGACAGACTCCATGGGCTTCTACACTCAGCCCTTTGAATTCGTTCTCAATGAAGGCGAAAACATTCTGACCCTTGAGGGTAAGAACGGTGAGCTTTCCATTGATGAGATCGTTCTGACACCCGCAGAGGATGTTATTTCTTACGAGGAATATCTCGCAAAGTATGCGAATAAGCCTGCAGGCTCCGGCCAGATCAAGCTCGAGGGTGAGTATATGGTTGCCGCTTCCGACAAGACCGTATATCCTATCGAGGATGCTGCCGATGCGAACACGTCTCCCAGCGACCCCTCCAGAACCGTTCTGAATATGGTTGGCGGCGAAAAGTGGCAGACAGCAGGTCAGTGGGTCACCTACAAGGTTATGGTCGATGAGTCCGGTATGTACGATATGGATTTCCGTTTCAGACAGAATATCCTCGACGGTATGTTCACGAACCGCTCGCTGTACATTTACAGTGAAGGCCTTGCAGAGGGCGCTGACGGCTATTACAACGGTCTTCCTTTCGCAGAGGCGAAGGCTCTTACCTTTAACTTCAGCGACGATTGGCAGGCAACTCGTGCAACCGATGGCAAGCAGGAGTTCAAGTTCTACTTTGAAAAGGGTGTTGTTTACACCATTAAGCTTGAGGTTACCTTGGGGGATATGGGTGAAATCATCAACACCGTTCAGAATTCCTTGAACTCGATCAACACAGACTACCTTTCTATTATACAGCTGACCGGTGCTACCCCCGATACTTACCGTGACTACGGCTTCTCGAGAATCATGCCCGATACGCTGATCGATATGGTAGAGCAGGCGTTTGTTCTTAACTATGAATCTGAAGATCCCGCTAAGTGGGGCGTGGCTCAGCAGCTGACAGAGCTTGCAGGTCAGAAGTCCTCTAACGTAGGTACACTTCAGAAGGTATCCGACCTTCTTCTCAGAATGGGTCGTGACGAGGATGAGATCGCAAGATCCCTTGAGCGTCTGAAGGCGTATATCGGTACACTCGGTACGTTCCTTTCCGACGCGAAGACGCAGCCCCTTGAGCTCGACTACATTATGATCCAGCCCGCTGAGGAAGAGGTTCCCGCAGCGAAGGCAGGATTCTGGGCATCTCTCATACACGAGGTAAGACGTTTCTTCTACTCCTTCGTTCGTGATTACGATAACGTAGGTGCAATGGTTGAAACCACCGAGGAGAGCTTGCAGGTATGGCTTGCAACAGGTCGTGACCAGGCGCAGGTTAAGCGTAACCTCGTTAATAACGGCTTTACTCCCTCCACCGGTATCTCGGTAGAGCTGAAGCTGGTTGCCGGCGGTACGTTGCTTCCTTCTATTCTTGCAAAGCAGGGTCCCGACGTTTACCACGGTCTCGGACAGGGTGACGTAATCAACTACGCGATCCGTTCCGCGATCATTCCGATTTATTCCGAAAACCCCATTTATTACGATAACAATTCCGAAAACGGTGAGATTGATATCGATCAGACCGATTTCAAGGCTGCGGCTGAATCCTTCAACGAGTCTGCGATGATCGTTCTCGGTATCGAAGATTCTGACGGATATCTGAACTATTACGGCTTGCCTGAGGCACAGGGCTTTGCAATGATGTTCGTCCGTGTTGATATTCTTGCAGACCTTGGCCTTGAGATCCCCCGTACATGGGAGGATATCATGGAAGCGGTTCCCGTTCTCCAGTCCAAGAACATGGAGATCGGTATTACAACCGATACAAACATTCACCTCTATCAGCAGGGTGGTACACTCTTCGCTGATAACGGTATGAGAATCAACCTTGATTCCAAGATCGGTCTTGCGTCCTTCCGCAAGATGTGTGAATTCTTCACAAAGTACGGCTTCCCCTACACCTACGATGCAGCTAACCGTTTCAGAACCGGTGAGATGCCTATCCTGATCGGTGACTATACAGGTCTTTACAACCAGCTGAAGGTCTTCGCAACCGAAATCGAGGGTCTGTGGGCGATGGTTCCCGTGCCCGGCGTTGAGCAGGCAGACGGTACAGTTAATAACTGCGCGATCTCTTCCGTAAGTGCTTCCGTAATGGTAAGAGGCGCTGAAGAGAATTCGGCAAAGGCTTGGACGTACATCAAGTGGTTCACAGGCGACGAATGTCAGGCAGAATACGCAAACGAAATGGTTGCGATCATGGGTCCTTCCGCGAAGTACAACACCGCGAACATCAAGGCTCTTGCAAACCTGCCCTGGACAACCGAGGAATATACGAGAATCAAGGCGCAGTTCGATAACCTTGCATCCGTTCCCAACTATCCCGGTTCTTACATCATTGGTCGTTACACCGACTTCGCGTTCCTTGCAGCTTACAACGACAATCAGGATCCCACAGAAGCACTTCTCGGTTATATCTATACAATTAATAAGGAAATAACCCGTAAGCGCGCTGAGTTCGGACTTGAGACTCTTGAGCAGGGTGAGACCCTTGCTTCCAAGAGACTTGCACAGGCTGAGGCAGCGGCAGAAGAGCTGAAGGACAGAAATGCTTCTTACTCCGACGTCTATGACAGAGTTATGACTGCTGTCAAGAGTGAGGATGACGTAACACTGAACAACATATCCGACGAGATCATGGCGATGACCAGCGAAAGCTTGTCCGAAGTAGTCAGAATCTCTAAGGGACCCGATATCGGAGATCTTTCCAACGAGGAGCTTCTGTATTATATTGCAGTAGCACTTTCCGATGCGGCAGCAGCACTTCTCACTTATTGATAGCTTTCCATCTTATTCTGAATCTATAAAGGAGATCAAAAATGTCTAATAAAGCAGCAGAAAAGAAGGCTGTTGCGCGTAAGGATATGACGATGGCACAGTGGGTGTGGAAAGAGATGAAGCGTAACTGGGCAGCGTACCTGATGGTATTGCCCTATATGGCGATCTTCACCATATTCACAATCCTCCCCGTTATCCTTTCAGCGGTTATCAGCTTTACAAACTTCAATATGCTGGAATTCCCGGATTTCGTTTTCCTTGACAACTATATCGCGCTGTTCTTCGATGACGATATCTTCCTTACAGCATGTACAAACACTCTGATTTTTGCAGGTATCGTAGGTCCTGTATCTTACCTGCTTTCCTTCCTGGTTGCTTGGTTTATCAACGAGCTTCCTCCTAAGATCCGTGCGGTAGTAACGCTTATCTTCTATGCGCCCTCTATCTCGGGTCAGGTTTACCTCATTTGGGGTACACTCTTCTCCTCCGACTCCTACGGTTGGGTCAATGCGACACTTCTCGAGCTCGGATTTATCGACAAAGAAATTGCATTCTTTAAGGATGCGAACTACGTTATGCCTCTTTGTATCGTGGTTGCGCTCTGGACATCCCTTGGTACTGCGTTCCTTTCCTTCATCGCAGGTCTTCAGGGTGTCGATCGCTCGCTCTACGAGGCAGGCGCGGTGGACGGTGTCAGAAACAGATGGCAGGAGCTGTATTACATTACACTTCCTTCGATGAAGCCTCAGCTGATGTTCGGTGCGGTCATGGCGATCACCGGTGCGTTCGGCTTCGGTGGTATCGTTACTGCACTCTGCGGATTCCCGTCCGTTGAATACTCAGGTCACACGATTATGCACCACCTCGAGGACTACAGTGGTCAGAGATACGAGGTTGGTTACGGTTCAGCAATCGCGGTTGTGCTCTTTGCTGTCATGGTAGGCGCAAACGGATTGGTTAAGAAGGTTCTTTCAAAGGTAGGTACGTGATATGGCAAAACTTAGAACAAGAAATCATAAAGTCGTGCTGTCGCGTTCCGCAGGCGGTGACGCTGGCATTACAGTAATGCTGACACTTTTGGGAGCGTTTATGTTCCTTCCTATGCTGTACGTAGTCATGCAGTCCTTGAAGCCTCTTGACGAGCTTTGGATGTATCCTCCTAAGTTCATCGTTATGAGCCCTACAGGTAAAAACTTCCTCGACCTCTTCTCACTGATGAGTACCAACTGGGTGCCCTTCTCGAGATACATCTTCAACACAGTATTCACCTCTATTGCAGGTACATTCGGCCACCTGTTCATCGCATCTCTTGCGGCGTACACAATGGCGAAGATCAAGTTCCCCGGCGGCGTTCTGATGTTCAAGACCGTTCAGACATCCCTGATGTTCCACTCTACGGTTACGGGAATTACTTCCTTTATTATAATGTCCGCCTTCGGTTGGCTCGATACATATTGGGCAATCATCGTTCCTTCGTGGGGCTCCACACTCGGTCTCTACCTGATGAAGCAGTTTATGGACTCTCACGTTCCCGATACCGTTCTTGAGTCTGCACGTCTTGACGGCGCAGGAGAGCTTAAGACCTATTGGGTAATCGCGATGCCTATGGTTAAGCCTGCATGGCTGACACTTATCGTTTATTCCTTCCAGGCTCTCTGGAACCAGGGTGCTTCCGCATATATCCACTCCGAGCAGTTGAAGTCCTTTAACTACGCGATCGGTCAGATCACCGCGGGTGGTATCAAGCGTGCGGGTGCTTCCGCGGCTTCTCAGGTCGTTATGATGCTGGTGCCGATTCTCGTATTCGTATTCTCGCAGTCCAACATCGTTGAAACGATGGGATCCAGCGGAATGAAAGACTAATATAGGAGGTTATAGCAATGAAAAAATCTGCAAGAATTCTTTGCGCAATATTTGTCATCGTTATGATTGCCTCCTGTATGGTGGTCGGCACGAGCGCAGGCTCTGCATATCAGACCTACACCTACTCGATCGACGGATACGCTCTGTATTCTCCCGATGCTTATACGGCTGACAGCAAGATCATTGACTCTGAGTATATGGGCCTCGAGGTTGCTATCAGCAATCCTAACGATCTGCTTGCCGACAAGCAGGGAAACGTGTATATTGCCGACACGGGCAATAACCGTATCATCTGTCTTGACCGTTACTACAAGCTGAAGTTCACGATCTCTACGTTCGTAAACGAGCAGGGTGTCAGCGACAACCTGACAGCTCCCGAAGGTCTTTACGTTACCGATGATCGCATCTGGGTCTGCGACACAGGTGCTGCGAGAATCGTAGTGTTCGACCGTGAGGGTAACTTCATCAAGATCATTGAAGCTCCCGAATCCAATCTGTTCGGTGACTCCGCTCTTTACAAGCCGGTCGCAATGGCAGTTGACCAGTATAACAGATTGTTCGTCGTATCCTCCACTACCTATCAGGGTATCATCGTAATGTCTGAGGACGGTATTTTCACAGGATTTATCGGTGCACAGGCAGTTACGATCTCTGCTTGGGACATTATCTGGAGAAGATTCCAGACAGACGAGCAGAAAGAGCAGCAGCAGGATTACGTCTCCACTGAGTTTAACAACATCACAATTGATGATGCGGGCTTTATCTACGTTACCACCTCCTCTATCGCGGAAGGCTCCGTAATGAGCGCGATCCGTCAGAAGAGCAAGGAAGGTAAGTACATGCCTGTTAAGATGCTCAACACCAACGGTGACGAGATCATGCAGCGTAACGGCTTCTGGCCTCCCGCAGGTGAGATCGACTTCTCTACCGGTTCCACCGACTCTGTTACAGGTGTATCTACCATTATTGACGTAGCGGTTGGTGAAGAGGGAACATGGTCCATCATCGACGAAAAGAGACAGAGAATCTATACGTACGATTCCAACGGAAGCCTTCTGTTCGCTTTCGGTGATATCGGTACAATGCTCGGTAACCTTACCAGTATCGAGGCAATCACTTATCAGGGCGACAAGATGCTTGTTCTTGATAAGACAACAAATGCAATTACAGTTTATAAGAGAACCGAGTACGGTGACATTCTGATCGAGGCTATCGCAGCTGAGAACGATCAGGACTTCGACCTTGCGATCAACAAGTGGACTGAGGTTCTGAAGCGTAACTCCAACTTCGACGCCGCATACGTCGGTATCGGTCAGGCTATGTTCCGTAACGGTGAATATGAAGAGTCGCTTCAGTATTTTGAAGCAGCATACGATACAGATAACTGGTCCAAGTCCTTCCAGGAGATCAGACGTCAGTGGATGTCTTCCTACTTCCTGCTTCTGATACTTGGTATCGTGGCTGTTATCGTCGGTATCTCTCTCTTCAGCAAGTTTATTAAGAAGTTCAATCTTAAGGTTGCCACCGCAGGTGGAAAGAGAACCTTTGGTCAGGAGCTTGCATATGGCTTCTACATCATTTTCCATCCCTTTGATGGTTTCTGGGACCTCAAGCACGAGCGCAGAGGTTCTGTAAGAGCTGCGATCGTTTATATTCTCATTACGATCGTTGGCTTCTACTATCAGGCTATCGGTCAGGGCTACCTGCTCAATCCTTACGGCGGTTATTCCTCCCTTTGGATTCAGGCGATTGGCGTGCTTGTTCCTCTCCTTCTTTTCGTTCTTGCAAACTGGTGTCTTACAACCCTGTTTGAAGGTGAAGGAAGCTTCAAGGACATTTTCATCGCTTGCTCTTACAGCTTGCTTCCCGTACCTATGCTGATCATTCCCGCAACTATTTTCTCCAACGTAGTTACCACTTCCGAGCTCGGAATCATTTCCTTGCTCTCCACCTTCTCGTTCATCTGGCTCGGCCTCTTGATCGTTCTTGGTACTCAGGTAACTCACGACTATACGATGGGCAAGAACATTATCACGATTCTCGGAACCGCGGTTGCAATGGTATTTATCATATTCATCGCGTTGCTGTTCTCGACTCTCGTAGGTAAGATGGTCAGCCTTATTACAAACATCGTAACCGAGATCCAATTCAGAATGTAATGAAGACAGGAGAGTGATAGAATGAATAAAATGATTAAATTAATATCGATGCTCTTGACTGTTTTCATGCTGTTGAGTTCGCTTTCCGCACTGTTTACCGTTGAGGTTTTCGCCGCTGAAACAGAGACGGAAACCAAAACCGAAACAGAGTCCGGCACCGAAAAGTCGGACACTCCCACAGTGGAAATCAAAGAAGAAATCGATTATACCACAGAACTTTTTGCAACTCCCGAAGAGAAGCTCGCTTCTATGAGACTTGCTCTTGAAAAGGATGGTTATCAGCTCTACGTTGATGATTATTCCGGTGAGGTTGCTTGTGTTAACACCGCTACCGGTGAGAAGATTTTCACCAACCCCTATGACGTTGGTGCTTCTACAGGTAACGAAACCACAAAATATGAGATCCTCTCTCAGATCATCGTAAAGTTCACCGACCAGCAGGGTCAGAACAAGACCTTTACGAGCTATGAAGAGGCAGTGCTCCGTGGACAGGTCGTTACTGAACCTATCAAGAACGGTCTGCGTGTGGAGTATACCATCGGCCGTGAGCAGACAAAGACACTCGTTCCCCGTTTGATCTCCAAGGAGAGATTTGACGATATCATTATGTCTGCCGCAATTGAAGCCTTTGGTGAAGATGGACTTTACAGCGACGAGCCTTCGCTCGAAGCCTTCAAGTTCCAGAAATTCCTTACTTACTACGTTCTTTATTCCAAGGAAACGCTTGACGTAACCAAGGAAGAAAAGGATAAGATGAACAGCGTATTCGGCGGTGTTTATGACGGACTTATCAATTCCGACCGTTCTCTTGCAGCGGTTCTGAAGGATTACCCCATCGTCGACAATATGGCAGTTTACGTATTTGACCCCAACGCGAGTGAATCCGAGATCGCAATGTGTGAGGAGCTTATCCTTACGTACTGCCCCGAGTACACTTACGAAGAGCTTGAATACGACCACGCACTCACAGACTACGAATCTGAAGACGAGAATCCTCCCGTATTCAGAATGGCTCTTGAGTATAAGCTTGACGGCGAGGGTCTTTCCGTAAGACTTCCCGCAAACGGTATCCGTTTCAACGAGTCTCTCTACACTCTTTCTTCCATTGAGGTTCTTCCTTACATGGGCGCAGGTAACAGCGGCTACGCAGGATACAACTTCTTCCCCGACGGTTCCGGTACACTCTTTGATTACGAACAGTTGAATACCAAGCAGACCCGTTCCGTTATGGGTAAGGTCTACGGTACCGACTTCGCATATCACGAGATTACGGGTACCTATCAGAAGGTTATTCGTTATCCTGTATTCGGTATCGTAGAGGAATCTTCCTTCTATACTTACACGACTACAGATATTGAAACAGGAGAGGTCGTCTCCGAAACCAAGCTTGCAGGTGCGATCGTTGAAGCGATCAGAGCACATAATGCAGGTGAGGAGACTCGCGTTTACACCGGTAAGGCGGGTACTCTTGCTACCAAGTATGGCTCCGTTATCAGCAATATGGATGCAACAGAAACCTATTCCGTTGAAAAGCGCGGATTCGTTGCGATCATCGAAGAAGGTGACGCGCTTGCATCTCTTGCTACTTATCACGCAGGTTCTCTTAGTGACTACAACACGATCAAGATGTCCTTCACTCCCAGACCTAAGGACTCCTACAACCTGAGAGACTCTATCTCCGTAGGTTCCAACTCCGAGTGGACGGTTGTAAGTGATCGTAAGTACGTTGGCGGTTACAAAATGAGATACATTATGCTCTCTGACCCCGAGGCTGCTGCTGAAAAGGGTGCTGAGACTTATGATGCATCTTGGCTCGGTATGGCAGTTGCTTACCGTGACTACCTGACAGAGCAGGGCGTTCTCACTAAGCTGACAAGCGATGAGCTCACCGAGGATATTCCTCTTTACATTGAAACGTTCGGCGCAACCGAGACAACTGAAAAGATCCTTTCCGTTCCTGTAACGGTTATGGCTCCTCTGACAACGTTTGAAGACGTGCTTCAGATGTACAACGAGCTCTCCGCACAGGGAATCAAGAATATCAACTTCAAGTTGACAGGTTATGCTAACGGCGGTATGTATTACAGCGTTCCCGGTAAGCTGAAGTTTGAAAAGGCTGTTGGCGGTAACGATGGTTTCCAGGAGCTTCTCGATGCGGCTGCTGAAATCAACGCTTCTGATAAGAACAGCAAATTGGGTATTTTCCCCGATTTCGACCTTGTATTCGAAATGTATAACGAATGGTTTGACGGCTACAGAAGAGACGATCACGCCGCAAAGACCATCGACGACAGATATGCAAACAGAAGAGAGTACAGTGCTACACAGCAGAAGTACGAAAACTTCTATGAGCTTGTTGTTTCTCCCGCATACTTCTACGTTCTTTACGAAAGAATTACAAAGAACTATGCAGAAAAGTACGACAACGTTCTTGGTATCTCTGTTTCCACTCTCGGTTCTTGGCTGAACTCCGACTTTGATGAAGATGAGCCTTACAACCGTGAGGACTCCAAGAGCTTTACCATCAAGGCGTTCGAATACCTCGACGGTACATACAGCGAGGTAATGACCGATGGCGGTAACTCTTACGTTTGGAAGTACGTTGACCATATGCTCGACGTATCTCTTGACTCTTCCCGTTACAACTTCTCTGCAAACGCAGTTCCTTTCATTGGCGTTGTACTCCATGGCTCTGTAAGCTTTACAGGTGAGCCTCTTAACATGGAGGGTGACCTTCAGTACGCAATTCTGAAGGCAATTGAAAACGGTGCATCTCCTTACTTCATTCTTTCGATGCGTAACACTCAGATCCTGAAGGAATACTTCGATCTCAGCCAGTATTACTCCATCAGATACGATATTTGGAATAAGGATATCGCAGACGTTTACAACACCTTGAACGATACCCTGAAGGACGTTCAGGATAAGTACATTACCAACCATGAATTCCTTACAGGTGAACGTGTTCCTGACTCTGATGAGCTTGAGGCTGATATTCTGAATGAGTATCTGGCAGATCTTGAGGCAGAGCAGAACGCAGCAGAGATCATTGCTAAGGAAATCGCTCTTGCTGCAAGCGTTGCAAGAGAACAGGGTAGAGACGCAGAGGCTTATGCTGCAGAGGCAGTTATTGATGCTCTTGCTCTTTACACATCCCAGCTTTCCTCCGCATACTCCGCAATCACATTTGACACCGATTATTACGATGAGGTCATCAAGGCTTATAAGCTTGAGATGCCTACAAGACCTTATTCGTCTTACAGAAACTCTAAGGACGAGGCTGAAAAGGCTCTCTACGCAGAGTACAACAGAGCAAGAACGATCCTTTCCATCGTAACTGACTACAACCAGCCCTTCGATGAGATCGTGAAGCTTTACGACGAATACAGCGCAAAGGTAGCAGAGGTTTCCGAATATTCTCAGTTCAGCAGTTCTGCAACGAGATTGTCCGATACTTATAAGAAGTACGCGAATTCCAAGACTGATGCAGACCGCGAAAGATATCTTAAGGATCTTGCTGAGTTGATCCCCGAGCATGCAGAGAAAGCAACTCTTAACAAGCTTTACGTAGCTGCAGACAATGCACTTGATCTCGTGATTTCTTCCGGCTTCAATCTTACCTTTGAAGAGTGCTACAACGTATATCTTGCATATGAGAACAGTTCTTATTATGCATCCTACGGTAACCTGTTGAAGAACCATCCCGAGCCCAGAGAAGAGGATCTTGCTAACTACGCAAAGTTCGTTGAAGCAAAGGTCGCAATGCAAGAGCTCGAGGCTCGTGCAAAGACCTTCAAGCAGACCAAGGGTAGTGTTGACAACTACATCGTTGCCCGTGCACAGCTTGCAGTTGCAACCGAGCTCGGTTACGAAACGACTGAGGATGAAGCACTTCATAAGTATTACACCAATGCTAAGAGCCAGGTGACCAGCACAAGAACAACTGCTATTAACTCTGCTGCAAGAGTTGACGGTGCAACCCTCAACGCTCTTAAGGAGACAGTCGAGACCCTTCAGGAGCATCTTGATCTTGCAACCGCTGCAATTGAAACCCTTGCAATCGCTGAGGGCATTACAGTAGAGTACAAGGCTAATAGCGACCGTACAGTTCGCGACATCACCAATTACGACGAGATCGCTGAAAAGTCTCTCATCGTAAAGCAGGCAATCGACAGAGCTACCAATACTGCTGATTATCTTGAAAAGGATAGTTACGAGATCATTTCTGACGGTAGAGAGACCGATTATGAGCTTAACGGCCATACCCTCTATTACACCAGAAACGAACAGAACGAAAAGCTTTACTTCTACGGTACATATGAAGCAGGTTATTCTTACTTCACAATGACAACCGCAGAGGATGGCACAGTAAGCTTTGAGGTTTATCATAAGGGCTCCAAGACCGGTGCTATCGTTGATAGCGGTCTCGAGATCTATGAGTATTCCGAAAAGGGTCAGAACGGTTATTATACAGCTTCTCTCGAAACAGGTTACACATACTATGATTACGATGAGAACTATAATACCTATAATCTGAAGGCTCCCACTGTTTACAACGGTGAAAAGGTTGCTGAGCTTGAAGACGGTACTGTTATTTACCTCGACGGAGAGATCTACTACTCCGTAAATGAGGACGGTACATTTACTCGCTACAATTACTATCTGTCTGTAAATGAGTATTATGAACTCGCACTTGCAAAGTCTGAAGAAATCAAGGCTTTGGCAGAAGAGAAGAGCTCTGTTGCAGGCGATGAAACGTTTGCTGAAGACGTTCAGAAGAGAATCGACCGCAACAATGCATCGATTGGTAGCGAAGAGGAAGAGGTAGAGGAAGAAGTTGTTTCCAGATACACAACCGAGAATATCGTTGCTGTAACCTACGGAAACGACGACAACACTCCCTACAAGACAATTCTTTTGAACTACAACAACTACTCAGTAAGAATTGTATACGACGGTATCGAGTATACAATCCCTGCGTACGAGTTCGTAGTAATTCAGAAATAAGGAAAGGAGGAATAACATATGACAAACGAAGTTAAGCTTGATAATAAGGCTGTAAAAGCCCCTAAAAAGAGAAAAATTGCTTCTCTTGACAAAAGAAAAGCCCGTGTCGGTTGGATCTTTGTATTACCTTTCCTGATAGGTTTCGTATTCGTTTACTTCCCGATCATCAAGGATTCCTTCTGGCTTGCATTCAACGAGATGACGATCGTTACAGGCGGTGGTTATACACTTGAATTTGTAGGCTTTAAGAATTTCCAGGAAGCTTTGTTCGTAGATGCAGGATTCGTCCAGACCTTGATTTCCGGTATTGGACAGCTTGTATTTGAGGTGCCTGCAATTCTGTTGTTCTCGCTCTTCATGGCGGTTCTTCTGAACCAGAAGATGATGGGTCGAGCAGCGTTCCGTGCAATATTCTTCCTCCCCGTTGTATTGGCAACAGGTATTATGGAGAGTATCGAATCCGCAAACATTCTCGGCTCTTACATGGGCGAGTCCAGCGGTATCGATGACGGTTCGGGTTCCAGTGCAGCTTCTGAAATCGTTTCGGCGATGGATATCGAAATGCTTTTCTCCAACATGAAGGTTGGTCAGGAGCTTGTTACCTACGTCGTTTCGATCATTAACAACATTTACGCGATCGTAAACCGTTCCGGTGTACAGATGCTTATCTTCCTTGCGGGTCTGCAGTCCATTTCTCCTGCGATCTACGAGGCTTGTAAGATCGACGGTGCAACCGGTTGGGAGACCTTCTGGAAGATCACATTCCCTATGATCTCCCCTATGATCCTTGTAAATGCAGTTTACACAATTATCGACTCCTTCACCACTGAGTCCAACACCGTTATGTCCTACATTTCCGGTGTTGCATCTGGTACAAGTGGAGAGGTTGTCAGTACCGCGATGGCTTGGATCTACTTCCTGATCGTTGTATTGATCCTTGCGATGGTTGCAGGTATTATGTCTATGTACGTATTCTATCAGAGAAGAGATTAAGAAAGGAGGAGAAATAATGGATAATTCTACACCTAAGATTACAAAAGAATCTAAGAATAAGATCAAAGTTGAGTTTGAACGTTCTCCTCTTAAGGAAAGACTCAAGGCGAAATTTGTAAATCTGTACTTCTTCCAGACAATATTTGTAAAGCTGTTCAGATTTATTTTCCTCCTTGGAATCGCTTACGTTGTTTTGTATCCCTTCTTCACAAAGATCGCGGGTTCCTTCATGTCCCCCGAGGATTTCGTTGACGTTACCGTACGTCTTGTGCCTAAGAACTGGTCGCTTGATATTTATAAAGCGATATGGGTCGACCTTGAGTATGTAAAATGCTTGGGTAACACCTTCCTGATCTCTCTTGCGTGTGCTTTGCTTCAGACCTTTGCGTGCTGTGTAATCGCTTACGGTCTTGCAAAATACAAGTTCAAGGGTAACGGTCTTATCTTCTTGCTGGTAATGCTTACCATGCTTGTTCCTCATAAGACACTTCAGGCTTCGATGTCTCTTAAGTTTACATACTTCGACATCATGGGCATTATGTCCTTCCTCAGTGGTGGCGCATCCGTTGGTATTGAGTCAATCGATAACATCCTTGCTTCTATCAAGATCATGGAGTATCCCGATGGCGTTAACCTGATCAACACCTTCTGGCCCCTGCTTATCCTCTCGGTAACAGGTCTGGCGTTTAAGAACGGTCTGTACATCTTCATGCTGAGACAGTTCTTCCGCGGTATCCCCGACTCCCTCGAAGAGTCCGCGTATATCGACGGTTCCGGCGACTTCAGAACCTTTATCCAGATCATCATCCCGATGTCTGTACCGATGATGATTACCGTGTTCCTGTTTGCTTTCTGTTGGCAGTGGACGGACAGCTTCTATACGAATATGTTCTTCACCAACCCCAACAAGGCTCCCGAGGTACTTTCACAGTTCATCGAAATCCCGAAATCACTGGATACACAGTATGCAGGTCAGAACCTGTACGAGACGTCCATTCGAAACACCTGCGGTATTATGATCATAGCACCGCTGGTTGTAATGTACGTATTCTTGCAGAGATACCTTGTTGAAGGTATCGAGCGTTCCGGTCTGACTGCGGAATAATTTACAAGCTTTGCGAGGAGAAGCCCTTGGGTTTCTCCTCGTTTTGCTAAATACTTGATAACGCAAAAAATCACCCACAGAGTTTTCTCTGTGGGTGATTTTATAAGGAGAATAACGGGCAATTATTTCTGCTCGCTATAGATTTGCATCTGACGCTTGATGTTGTCAACAAGCTCATCAGATGTAATTGCATCAACGATGGGGAGGTTTATTTCGCCACCATCGTAAACGACATGGAAGTAACAGGGCTTCGTTACGTATGTGTTGTTGTTGAACACAACTCTTTCGTGCTCGCGTACGATCTCGACGGTTTGTATGGAATCATAGAAGATTTCATAAGTGTTATTGATAACGTCATCGTTGATCAGAGAGATTTCGCGAGAGACGATGTAGAGGCTGTCCTTGAGGATCTTGACCATGGAGCGCGCATACTCGGGTGTGCGGAGACTTCCGTCCTTCAGCTTTTTAATCATAATGCCATCGTGGAAGCGGTATCCCTCGATGGTGACCTCCTTCAGATGCTTCAGCAGCTTGAGCTGATAGTGCTTTTCATTGTCAATTCCGATTTCAAGTCCGGACATCTTTTGCGTGATCACGCTCTCCATATCCGCATCGGTAGCGCGTCCAAGCGTGCCTATGATGAAGAGAACAAAGCCTGTGGGGGCTCCTACGATTGCCAGGATCCATCCTACGATACCGAGGCGGAATCCTAACCACATACACAGCAGACCTGCAATGAGAAGGCCTGCGCCAACAAATTTCAAAGTGTCAGTTTTTACAAAGTAGTTAATGCTTTCTTTTTCTTGCTTGCTTAATTTGGGCTGTTCGTTCATTATTTCCTCCGATTTATGTTTATGCTAATATTATAAACCTTCTTATACCTTTTGTCAATATACTTATAGTTGAAATTGAGTAAACTTTTAATTGAGCTCAATTTATTTTTTTCTTTATCAGGCGCCTTCACTTATATAGTGTCAAAATGTTGTAAAAGGTTTGCTGTTTTTGGAAAAATTCATAAATCGTTTACAATATTATCTTCACTTAAAATTGGGGATAGATCATTCACATCAATCAGAAGATGATCGCAACAGCTACATTTTATCAAACCGTCAACAAAATCGGGGATCAAAGTACCATCTACGTGCTTGGCATCGTTGTAATAAGTTCGGACACCGCAAACAGGACAAAGATGCAAATGATTAAGCTCTGAATTAATTGAGATCGGATAATTTAAACCACGGTATCTGACGATTGTGTCGCCCTCTTTGTAATAGCCGTCATAACCGTCGTCAAAGAGCTGAACCTTGATACGATTGCGCTTGCCGGTATTGCTTTCGAGCGTTAAATAAATATAGGTGAATTCTTTTATGACAAAATATGCATTTCTTGTGATGCTTCGTCCGTAGTTTCGCTTTATATTGTATTTTACGATTTTACCTGAAACAGTACGCTCAAAAACGAATCTGTCCATAGTGAATAGCCACCAACCGCTTATCAAAACAAAGACACCAAAAATATAATATACCCATTGTTGAAGCGGCTCTGCGTCTTCGTGTCTGTTATTAATGAAGGACAGAAATGCTGCAAACAGAAAAGCTATATATGCGGCATAAAACAAAACACACTTTAACATTTTTACACGTGCGTATTTTCGTAGCGAGTGATTCAGCATAGGGAGGTTATTGGTCATAGTAAAAGTCCTTTAATATTGAATTTTCGGAATGGGTTGAAGAGTTGGGCTAACGGCATATTTAATCAAAAATAGCGGACTTGAATTTTTTCTTTTCGTACATAATGCGTCCGTCCATATAGGACATAAAGCCGGAGGCTGACCAAATTCTGACGTCACCAAATTTACAGTCGTCTCCGCTTTTGTGAAGAACGCCTCTTTCTACAAAGTCGATCTTGAAGGGGATCGGATTCAGCATTAGAACGTAAATGTTTTCCTTTTGAGCATCTGTATAATTTTCGTATTGGATCTGTGGCATAAATCGCATTCCATCAGTAGGCGCTTCCACGATGTCGGAGTGCACCCAATACCACCACTTGGTATCCTTGGGCAGTCCTCCCCAAAGGGATACTCCGATGGGATTGACAACGCTGTTGAAGCCGAAGCCGCCGCAGAGAATCCAATAGCCTATATTTTGCGAATAACTGTAAAAACCGAAATCGGTTAGATGCAGAGTTCTTTTACGCCTTATTGTAGCCCAAATAGAAATAATATAGCGTTGGGTAGGCGTTTCATATATGATTTCGGGAGTAGATGTTTTCTTGAAAAGAGAAAGATAGGGATTGTTGTTTACTGTTAGCTTGTGCCCATTTCTTGTGGCGTATTGCTTGAGTTGTTTCAATGCTGTGGCGCGAATATGAACCGCTCGAATAAAATTTATGAAATGATATAAGCCCACGCAAACCAATGCAATTGCAGTAAGATGCAGGATCAGACGGTACCATGCGAGAAAGTAACTGTTTACGATCACTATAGGTGCTGCGAGAAATTGAATAATGATGATCGTTGCAGCTAACAGCTTTACCCAACGAGGCAGTTTATCCTTATTATGAACAGCGGCAAGCATTTCCTGAATCTTGGTCGTGTCTCCCATATCCTCACAAGCTTGGCGAAATGCTTGAGTGGGGGTCATACCCTTTAGCGTATAGGTGTAGATCGCGTCCTCAAGATGCTCCATATATTCCTGTCTTACCTCGCGGCGCCGTTTTGGGGAATGAATTTCGTAGGTCAGATGGTTGGCAAAGCGCTTAATTTCATCGCTTAAAATAAAATCGTTATCCTTCATCAGAAGTCCTCCTGTAAGACTCCATCAACAGCCAAAGTGAAAGCTTTCCATTCCTCGAGACGAGTTGCCAGCACAGCCTTGCCGGCAACTGTTATCTTATAATATTTGCGTTCGCGGCCTGTTTCGCTTTCTCCGCGGTAGCACTCCAGCAAACCTTCCTTTTCCATAGTGTGAAGAATAGGGTAGAGTGTGCCTTCGTTAAGCTTGAAGACGTCCTTTGATCTTGATGCGATCTCCTGAATGATTTGATAACCGTACATATCTTTTTCACCGATTACCTTTAAGACCATAATGGACGTGCTGCCTTTTAATAATTCTTTACTGATCTTCATGATATGTCCTCCTGTTTTATGAATGAAACATAGCATAACAATGCAACGTATAACAATGCATCGTAAATCTATGTATAATCATTATACACGAAAATGCGGAGCTTGTCAATAGAGTTTGGCGAATTTATATTGATACAAGAACGACAAATCATATTTGAAGATGCTGAAAAAAACGTCAAAAACCTTATATAAAAAGGAAAAATCACATTTGAGAATTCGCGCTTGTTCACAAAAAGTTTAAAATGTTCGCTTGGGAACGCTTGAATTTTCGGTCATTCTCGTGTACAATGTAGGAAAGGGGAGTGATAACGTGTATATCAAATATATAGATAGTCCGATTGGTATATTAAGAATCGATTCTGACGGGCGCGCGATTACAGAAGTCGCTACGGTTGCTTGCAGAGGCTCTGTGGAAAATGCCGATACTTTATGCGAGGATATGACAAAATGGCTTCAAGCCTATTTTTCGGGCGCTTGTGCGCCCTGCGGAGTGCCTCTTGATCCGATCGGAACAGAATTCCAAAGAAAGATATGGAGCACGCTTTTGGATTTGCCGTACGGAGTGACTGCAACGTATGGAGAGGTAGCGTTGAGAGCAGGATTTCCCAAGGCTTGTAGAGCTGTTGGAAGCGCGGTGGGGAAAAACCCGATCCTTGTTGCGATCCCATGCCACAGAGTGCTGTCGTCCAAAGGACTTGGCGGTTTTACGGCTCTTGGCGGTGTGGAGACGAAAAAGAAGCTTTTGAAATTAGAAAACGTTATATAAAAAAGGAAGATGAGAGGCTCATCTTCCTTTAAATTTTGCCGACAAGATCGTCGTGGAGGCGAGAGATGATCTTTTTTTCGAGCCGAGAGATGTAGGACTGCGATATGCCAAGATAATCAGCAACATCCTTTTGGGTCATTTCACGGTTCCCGTCAAGGCCGTATCGCAGAATGATGATCTGCCTTTCGCGAGGCTCCAACGCATTGACAGCATCGTGGATGATCCGAATTTCCTCGCGACGCATAATATCCTCTGTGACGTTGTCTTCATCGCTGCTTAAAATGTCGGACAGAAGCAGCTCGTTGCCGTCCCAATCCACGTTGAGCGGTTCATCGATGGATACCTCGCCCGCGCGTCCGGAGGTCTTGCGGATATACATTAAAATTTCATTTTCAATACAGCGGGATGCGTAGGTTGCCAATTTTATGTTTTTGTCAACGCAGAAGGTGTTGATCGACTTTATAAGCCCTACCGTGCCGATGCTGACGAGATCCTCAATATTGATTCCCGTATTCTCAAAACGCTTGGCGATATAAACGACAAGGCGCAGATTTCGCTCGATGAGCAGCTGCTTGGCGTCGTCATCATAGGCAAGGCGGGCGATTGCTTCCGCTTCATCCTCTCGTGAAAGAGGTGGAGGAAGCAGCTCGGGGCCGTTTACGTAATAAATTCCTTGCTTTTTTGTGAAAATAGCGGAAATCTTGGTGATAAATCTGAAGATTGGATCAAATATCGATCTTGTTTTGCGTTGCATAAAAAATCCTTTCTGTATTAAGCTTTCAGAATTTCGGAGGGGATGATGGCGTTGTATCCCTCGGCGCTGCTCCCCAAATCAGAGGGCGCGATCAGCGCGTCCAGCTCGAAGGACGTTTTCTTTCCGTTTTTTCGTACAGCTTCGGCTGTGATCTGTTGCGGGCGTATGGCGACTAACACCGATCTGCCTCCTGCGGTGTTGATTGGGATCAGACGCAATGCTGTATCGGGCGCTTCGCCGTGTTGAAAACGGTCAAATCGGGAAATGTCGGTGATCTTTTGAAGGACACTTCGGTCAACGATGATCACCGATCTGCCGGAAATTGGGTCTTTGACAAGATTTCCGCTGTCAGATAACCCGCGAAAACAGGCTTGCTTTCCATCAAGAGTGATCTTCAGAATGCATTCCTTGATCGGAGCTCGACGGGAGACCACCTCGCCGCTCCTCAGGGAGATCAAGCCTGCAATTGCCGCGAGAATGGCAAACAAATAGGTGGAGATACCGTCCTCCTCGATGCCATCCAAGGGTAGATTCAGCTTGTTGAGAAGATTGAAGATCGCTGTCATACAGCCGCCCGTCATCATAGATATGCCGACGAACAGAAAGGCGCACAGGCACGTGGAGGACAAGGGCCTGTCACGCTCGGCAAACGTGATGGAGCACATTATTATGCAGACGCAAACGTCGATGATGAGCGCGACCCAGGAGGCGAAAGTGAAAAAGAGCGAAAGGACGGAATATGCGCCGCCTATAGCGGCGGCAATCAGTGTTTTAACAAGCTTTACAGGTCGGTGAAGAATTCTGGCGCATATGTAGAGACAGAGATAATCCATACTGAAATTGATCAGAAATAGCAGGTCGGCGTACACGTCTTGTTTCATAAGCGCTCCTTTTCTTTGCTTTACTGTTTATATTATACCGCTATCAAGGATAAAAGTTTGTCACAATTTGAAGGCTTAAAAATATTTTTTAAAAACAAACAAAAAATAGAGAAATAAACAATAAGTAGAATTACGTCTCGCGAATCGAGGTAAATTCTGTGATAATATCGGACTTGGAGTTGCCAATTTTGGACAAGGAGTTGCTTTTATAACGGCAGGATGCTATAATGAAAGTGATAATATATTGTGCTTAAGGGGTGACACGATAATGAAAATATTGGTTATGACAGACATTGAGGGAGTAACGGGAGTGACAACGTTTCCTCAGGCTGAGAAAAGTGAATTCGGCAGAGAAATGCTGATGAATGACCTTGGCGCGGTTCTTGACGGGATTGCAGACGCAGGCGCGGAGGCGGTTGTCTACGATATGCACACCGACGGAAGAAACGTTGACGTAAGCCGTATCAATGCCCCTGTAGTAATGGGGAAGCCTATATTGGGAGAGCTTTACCGTGGAGTAGGCTCTGATTTTGACGGCTTGTTTTTACTTGGACTTCACACGATGCAGCACACGGGACATCTTTTGGCTCACAGCTATTTGCGAGAGTACGACGCAATATATCTCAACGGACTTCTTGTTGGCGAGATCGGAATCGAGGCGGCACTGGCAGGTGAGCAGGGAATTCCTCTTAAATTTATATCGGGCGACGATATGGGCTGCGCTGAGGGGGCGACTCTGATCGAAAACCTTGTTACCTGTGCGGTGAAAAAATCGCTTGGCGACGATACCGCCATCTGTCTCCCCCCCGAGACAAGCGCGAAAATGCTTCGTAAGAAGGCAGCTGAGGCGGTTAAGGCAAATGTCAAGCCTTTCACAGTTAAAGCACCTTACGAAATAAAAATAGTCTATTCAGAGTGCCGTTATCTTGAAATTATGAAGGGAATACACCCCGAAATATTTGAAGATGAAAGAACTGTGGTTATGAAGGGCGACAATCTGCTGAAAATCTGGTCGGAGTATCTCAAATATGAAAAGGAAATGGTGAATTTTGCTTGAAAGCGAGTTTTTAAGCCCCCGTTTTTCGACGTGAGGCGCAAAATGCTCAGGCAACTACAGAAAGGAAAGCGATATTAATGAAAAATGCAATCTTGGGTGTAAATCACCAATTTTTATATCCCGATGCGATGACAGATGCGGTGGCGCATACCGAAAGTCTGAAAAGAGCGATCGGACTTGAAGCGGTTGATGCCCTTGACTGTTGGGTCTGGAGAGGGCAGAGGTCAAGAGAGGAGATCGCTATCCTGCGGGAAAGCGGAAAGGTCGTCAACTACAATATCGGTGACAGAGCGGGTGAGGTGCCGATCTTCCCTTGTTCTCCCGACATTTCAGAGCGGGTGAGAGCCTATGACACGATCATGCGCGAGTGTGAATATGCGATGGCTTTGGGCTCAAAAAAGATCGTATTTGCAAGCGGCCCCGCATCTGCCTGAGGACAGAGCTGGAGCCAAGGAGAGGCTTGGCGAGCTTATCGTGACGCTCTCGAAGCAGCTCCCGCGCGACGTGATCCTTGCGCTTGAGCCGACAGATAGAGATATTGACAAGTATTTTTTGCTTGGTCCGCTTGACGAAACCATAGCTTTTATAAAAAAATGGCGCAGATACGCGCCAAATCTCGGGCTTTTGCTTGATATGTGCCACGTGCCGCTGATGCACGAAACTCTTGAGTCTGCAATAGAAAAGGTGGACGACACGCTCGTGCACATCCATCTTGGAAACTGTAAGCTTGATGATCCTTCCCACCCCTTCTACGGAGACAAGCATATCCCCTGGGGCTATGAGGGCGCGCTTTACGGAGAGAATGAGGGCGTTAAATTCCTTGAAATGCTCAAAAAAACTGAATATTTCGATAAAAAAGGCGCGACGGTGTCATTTGAAATGCGCCCATATGAGGGAATGAGCGCCGAGGAAAGCCTCGATAGGTTCGTCAAGGCTTGGGAGAGAGCGAAAAATTCATAAAACGGAGGAAGATCCAATGAAATATACCATTGAAGCCCGACAGGGCAAAGAATATGATGTTATCGTTTGCGGCGCGGGTACTGCGGGCATTGTTGCGGCGATTGCGGCGGGCAGACAGGGAGCAAGCGTATTGCTGCTTGAAAGATCCTTTCACGTCGGCGGTATGCTGACCGAGGGAAACGCGGGTATAACCAAGTTTACCGAGCATTGTAAGGATATTGATCAATATAAAAAAGAGGTTCTTGACGTTCTTGGAACCGATCCAAGAAGCGTTCAGGTTGCCGGAGGTATCGCTCATGAAATCTGCATGAGATTGATAGAGAAGGGCGGAGCCAGCGGCACCAACGGTGATTGCGGAAGCTACGTTTTCACCGAAAGATATGCGGCGGAGGCGATGATGCTCGATATGCTTGAGGAAGCCGGTGTTGAGATCCTTTATGACAGCAAGGTTTGTGTTGTCGATATGGAAGGCGACACACTGAAAAAAGTGGTTGTTGCAAACAAAGAGGGATTTGTTGAGTATGCGGCAAAATGCTTTATCGACTCAACGGGAGATGCTGACGTTGCGGCACTTGCGGGCGTGGAGTGTCATCTTGGTGCTGCCGAGTCGGATATTGCCGAGGGCGGCGCTGTGAAGATCGGACAGATGCAGCCTATGGGAACGATGTACCGCGTTGAGGGGGTTGATTTTGAAAGCCTTTTCGAGTATTTTGAGACCAATCCCGGATTCACTTACCAAAGCTGTGCTCTTCAGGACTTTGAAAATATAAAGGATAGCTATAAAAAGGGCGATATGTGCTGCTTCTGTGTGCCTATCCCTAATCCCGATCCTGTCACCGCCAAGACTCGTCCGAAGGTATTGGTGCAGATATACGTTTCCCCCTCTCACAAGGGCGCGATTCTGCTTTCCTTTGGCCCTACTCATAATTGCTACGTTGGCGATGGAACCAACCCTCGGCAACTGACCCGAGGTCAGAATTTGCTGATCAAGGGAGCTCTTGAAATAACCGAGATCTTGCGACGTGAATATCCGGCAGGATTTGCAAACGCAAAGGTTACGCACGTTCCCGACATTGGTGTGCGCGAGACCAGGCATATTGTGGGTAAGTACGTGATGAATGCCATTGACGTTATGTCGGGCAAGAATTTTGAGGATTCTATCGGTTGCGGAGGACATCATATCGATACCGATACCGCTCCTGTAGAGGTGAGAGCGATGGGTATGGTGCATTGGCGATTCCATATTCCTTACCGTGTTTTGTTGCCTGCAAAGGTTAAAAATCTTCTTGTTGCAGGCAGAGCGGTATCTGCGACCAAGCTTGCAAGCGGTGCGCTTCGCGTTTCTGTTTGTTGTATGGAGATGGGCGAGGCCGCGGGTGTTGCGGCGGCAATGGCGGCAAAAGAGGGTGTCTCTCCCGATGAGATCGACGTGCAGGCGATGAGAAAGGTGCTTATCGACGGTGGAGCGATAGTATAAAATAAAAACAAAAAAAGAGGCGCGAGCCTCTTTTTTGCGTTTAGGTATTGACAAATTGACATTTGTGTGTTAAAATACTCCATGTTCGCGGGTATGTGCGGATTAATTCCGCCACACCCACTCGTTTCATTCGCGGGTATGTGCGGATTCATTCCGCCACACCCACTCATTTCATTCGCGGGTATGGCGGAATTGGCAGACGCGCAAGATTTAGGATCTTGTGTTAATTCGTGCAGGTTCGACCCCTGTTACCCGCACCAAAAAATTCCGTGTACGCAAGTGTGCGGAATTTTTTTCTTTTTCACTTTTCACTCTTCACTTTTCACTAAATCGGCGTGTACAGAATTTTAGGTAAGAGGTAATAGTGAAGAAGTAAAGGTTGATTTGCTTCGCAAATCTTCATTTTATTAAGTTGCATTTTTATACTATGAGCCCAACGAAAGGCAGATCGCATCAGCCGATCTACTTTTGATCCTTTCAAAAATTTTTAAAGAAAGAAGCAAAGAAGATGGACAGAACTGTTTTGGAAAAGATTTATGAACAAATCAAAACGCCGTATAAGTACGGGGCAGTTTTGAAGCTTGAAGGGCGTAAGACGGACAGTCCGATAGTTTTTAAAAGAAACGAAAAATATTATATGTCTTTTGTTAGCATTGACAATGATAGTAAGACCGGATATTCAACGCACATTGCCGAGAGTAACGACCTTTTGCATTGGAACGTGCTCGGAGAAATTTTAAAAGGACACACCGACTGGGATAGTGCACAATCCGGCGGATATGCACAGCTTCAGGACAATTATTTTGGAGGAAGCAACGAGCTTTTAACAATTGACGGAAAGTATCTATTTGCATATATCGGGGGCAATTTGCCGGGGTATGAAACAGATCCTTTGTCTATGGGTATTGCTACGGCGGATGATTTTTTAAATTTCGATGGGTATCAAAAATATTCGAAGCCGGTTTTGTCGGGAAGTGATAGAGATGCCAGAGAAGGCGAAACTCTCACGATATATAAAGCGGATATATTTTATGACAGCAAGAAAACGTTGGGTTATCCCTATGTAAACGCATATAACGCAAAGGATAGTACAAATAGAGAAAGTATTTTTTTAGCGGTTTCAGACGACGGCATTCATTGGAAGCGTTACGGAGCAAGAGCTGTTATACCGGTTACCGAATGCGCAGATAGCGTAAGGATAAATGGCGACCCACAGATCATTATGGTGGATGGCTATTACGTTATGCTGTATTTCATTTATGACAAGACTGGTGCTTATAATACCTTTGCGGTATCGAGCGATCTTATTAATTGGACAAAATGGGACGGAGCGCCACTTGTTAAATCAGAATATGATTGGGAAAACATATTTGCACACAAGCAGTGGGTAATCAAAGAAAACGGTATTGTTTATCATTATTATTGTGCGGTCAATGAGAAAGAAAGATTTATTGCTTTGGCAACATCCAAGCCGATGAAGTAGGTAATCTTACAGGTTCTATTGAAAATTGCATCAAGTTGCAATTTCTTCTATGAGCCTAACAAGCCTCTTTTGACTGCAAAGATAAATATTTGGAGGCTTAAAAATAAAAATCCGAACCCTATCTATGATAAGGTTCGGATTTTGCTTTGTTAATCCTCAAACTTAACCGTCTGTCCAAGTCTGTCGGATTCAAAAGCGGCTTCCATAACGCGCATAACTCTGCGCATCTGAGGGTGTGTTACCATCTGGGTTGCCTTGCCGTCGATAGCCAGGCAGAAGTTGCGGTAATAGTTGTGCACGTCGCTTGCGGGACGCTCGATCTCGTACTCGTCCATCGTCACGCTGTCTCGGGGAGCCATAGTCTTGGTGAGACCTGCGGCGGTCTGTACGGGAAGTACGTCGTTTTCGTGCCAATATTTGCACTTTGCGATCTTGCACTTTTCGCGCCAATCGGTGATGATGGCTGAGCCCTTTTCGGCTCTCATATAGAAGCGAGGCATTGCGATAAAGTTATATGTGCCAACCTCAACGTATGCGCTCTTGCCGCCCTCAAAATAGATGGTCAGCTTGAAGCCGTCGTCAACCTCTTGGTTGGTGATATGGTCGAAGGTGCAGTTGATCTTTTCAATCTTTTCGTCAAATATCTGAAGAAGCTGGTCGATAAGGTGCACGCCCCAGTCAAGGAGCATTCCGCCGCCGTGTTCCTTTTCGCCGCGCCAATCGCTGGGAATTCCGCGGCTACCGTGGATGCGGGATTCGATATTTATGATATTGCCAAGCTCGTCGGATTCCTTGATCTGCTTCATAGCAAGGAAGTCAACGTCAAAGCGTCTGTTCTGGTGAACGGAGAAGATCTTGCCGGATTTTTCTGCCGCCGCGATCATTTTGTCAAGCTCGTCGGAGTTCATCGCAACGGGCTTTTCACAGATGACGTTTTTGCCTGCCTCAAGTGCTTTAACAACGACTTCCATATGGGAATCGTTGGGGATGGCAACGGTTACGAGATCAACCTTTTCGTCGGAGAGAACCGCTTCAAGGGAATCGTAAGCGAAGATGCCTCTCTCACGGGCGAGAGCGGTCTTTTTAGGGTCTATATCATATATTCCTGCCAGATTTACGACATCACTTTTAAGTGCGTGCTGTGTGTGCCAACCGCCCATTCCGCCGTATCCGATAACAACAAGATTTTTCTTCATAGTAGATTCATCCTTTCAGAAAGAAAGCTTTATATTTTATGCTACTTTTATTGTAGCATAAATTTTGAAAGTGTCAAGAAATTTCGAGAAAAACAGCAATATTTGTCTTTTGCATTGCAAGATTAGACGATGAATTCCGATCAATGCGGGAACGCGATTGCAACTTTTGTCATGAATATATTGCAAAGTGTTGAAAATCTATTCTCGGATGCAGTACGGCGGGAGGGGTAGAGCGGTTACGTTTGCCGTGAATATTTAAAGCGTTTTTATTGACATTTTCCGTTATTTGGTTTATAATGAATTCATCTACTTTTGGGAGGCAATTTTTATGAGATCAAAGCAGATAGAAAAAATATTCCGCGACACCGCATACGTTCGCATGGGTGGTAGTGCAGAGGAAAGACAGGTTGCAGAGTACATTAAGGGCGTTTGCGCGGGATTTGGCAGAGAAGCATATTTTGAGGAATTTGAGGTTGATATGGCAACCGTCAAGTCTGCGTCGCTTTATATTGACGGCAAGAGTATTCCTTGCCACGGCTATATGAATTGCGGCTCGGGCGAGGTAGAAGCTGAGCTGTACTATCTTTGCGAGGATGACAAACGCGCGCTTTCGGAGTGCCGCGGCAAGATCGTGATGATCGACGGATATCTTGGCTATTGGAAGTATCAGGATATGCTTGACAACGGCGCGCTTGGTTTTATTACCTACGACGGTAACGTTAATTACGCGGACCGCAATATTGACCGCCGCGAGCTCCGCTCCTATGTGTCGCAGGGAAGAAAGGTTCTCGGCGTGAATATCAACGCAAAGGACGCGGTGGCGATCATCAACGGCGACGGAAAGGTGGCGAAGATCGTCATCGATCAGGACGAATACAAGGGAAAGTCGCAGAACGTGCTGCTTGATCTTCCCGGCGAGATCGACGAAATGATCACTTTTACCGCTCATTACGACTCCACATCGCTATCCCAAGGCGCGTACGACAATATGTCGGGCTGTGTAGGATTGCTTTCTATGGCGGAGTATTTTTCGAAGAAGCCTCACAAGAGAGCGCTGCGCTTCATTTGGTGCGGCAGCGAGGAGAGAGGACTCCTCGGCTCAAAGGCGTATTGTGAGCAGCACGCCGAGGAGCTTGAAAAAGTCGTTCTCGGCATCAACATCGACATGATCGGTTGCATTATGGGCAAGTTCTGCTCGATCTGTACTGCCGAACAGAGGCTGGTGAATTATCTTTCCTATCTTGGCGATGAGATCGGCATTCCCGTCTCGCCTGCGCAGGAGATTCATTCCAGCGATTCCACTCCCTTTGCCGACAAGGGAATTCCTACGGCATCCTTCGTGCGTCGCGCACCTCAGAACACCGCGACGATTCATAACAGCTACGACACGCGCGCGCTGATCAAGACTGACAATATGCAAAAGGATATCGCGTTTATCACCGCCTTTGCAGAGAGAATGGCGAACGCTGTTCGTTGTCCCGTTGACCGCGTGATTCCTGATAATATGAAGGAAAAGCTGGATAAATATTTGTTGAGAAAAAGATGATTGTAAATTGCAATTTATCGGTGAGATGCACGCCGCCGTGACGATTATTTTAAAACCAATGCCGGCGGACCGACGTCCTCGGCGGTCCGCAAAACGAACAATTTGAACCGACGAAATGGCGAGGTTTTGCAATTTCAAACATTTCGACAAATCAACATTTGAAATCCGAGTAACAACAAAAAAGGAACTCCCGAGGGAGTTCCTTTTTTATGTGCAGCTTTTCGTTTAAAATTAAGCGAGCTCTGCGAAGTACTTGATTGTACGAACCATCTGGCTGGTGTAGGAGTTCTCGTTGTCGTACCAAGAAACAACCTGTACCTGGTAGGTCTCGTCGTC
>JAFTRQ010000045.1 GCA_017462125.1 Clostridia bacterium
ATTTCAAGAGGGCTGGAGAAACTGTACGCACAGTGTTTTGCAGGATGCTCAAATTGAGGCAATGAACCAAATGGCAAGCAGCCCCGGAGGCTCCGTGACGGAGAACGACTATCAGATCATCGAGCCGCTGTATTGGAACGGTAACTTGACCTGTCTCAATTTCCCGTTGAAAGCCGACAGTATGGACGAGGAACAACCGCAGATCGTCTTTACGGGAAGTCTTGCATCGGGGAGCTATACCTACGATCAAGGCGGCGAAATGTCAGGAGTTTACGCAGTAAAATACGGACTGCAAAACATTTATACTTGGCGGAATACGGATCGAGTTAAAATAGACCGTGACGGTTTAACACACAGCTTTACGGTGTATACGCACTCTACTTCATACGGCGTTTTGAGAGACGGTGGTGACACGGTCTTGATAGAACACGGAGATCTGTTTATTTATGAATTGATAATCCAGCGCAGCGAAGCCAAAATGATCATCGATCTGACGAAGCCGCTTGGATATGCAACAAACTGAATTTGGAGGAAAACAATATGAAAAGATTTTTAATACTTATGCTATCCCTGCTTTTGGTGTTCAGCCTTGTGGCTTGTAACAGCAATGATAATCCCGATCCTTCGGGAACGAACAACAATGAAGATCCCCTCAACCGCGATCCCGGCACCTCGCAGTCCGGCAATCAGGGCGGCACAGAAGGCGGCTCGGCAAACGTGGGTGATATGGACTTCGGTTCGATCATGAGCGGCGAAGGCGGCACCGACGTCATTTGGGGAAAGCAGGACGAGGCTACCAAGCAGCAGATCATTGCCGAGGCGAAAAAGGACGGAGTGGACGTATCCTTTGGCGCGGACGGCAGTATGACGGTGGTTGATACCGACGGCACTACCGTGGTTCAGAAGCCCGACGGTACGTGGGTGATGAAAGATGCGGACGGCAACGAGGGACAGTTTGGCGGCAATTGGCCGGAAAATGATTTTACCAAGCTCGTTCCCAAGCCTGATCTTGAGCTGTTTGCGGCAAGCACCGATGCCGAGGAATTTACGGTAGCATTCAACAACGCAACGATCGAGCAAGTAAAAGAATACGTTACCAAGGTCAAAGCAGCAGGGTTCAATCTGAATGAGGAAGTAGAGGATCAGGAGATGATGGGAATGGTGATCTATTCATTCTACGCCGAAAGCTCCTCCGGCTATTCCGTTGAGATATTCTTTGCTTCGGGCACGACCGGTATGACCATTACCAAAATGAATTGATCAGTCGATAAAAAACAGATAGGCGGCGTAAAGCCGCCTTATAGAACAGCGAAAAATGAAAGGAGGCAGAGCCTTTGACAAAACGAATACTTACGCTCTTGCTGGCACTTGTTTTGGTGCTCACACTCGGAGCGTGTACGAATAAAAAACCGAATGATGAGATCCCAAGCGGCGACGAACGGGTAGTTGCCGACTTTGACGGGCTCAAGGCGGAGATAGATTTTCTGATCGAAAAGGGCGACGAGCGCGCGGATGCCATGTTTGACCGCCAAGCCGTGTTTTATTACAGCGTTGCGGCGGCTCACGTTTGTGCACTCCGCTATATGGTAGATAACATTCTTTGGCTCAAAGGCGAGGGCAACACGGTAGCCGATATTTCGGGCGACCGCCTCAACAACTGGACGGAGATCGCGGCTCTCAATTATGCGAGCGCATATTCGGAATACTGTCAGTATCTGTTGCTTCGTATGCAGGACAAGAGCAGCGAGGCAAACGTACATTATGAACGCGCAAAGCAAAATCCCGACTGCCCCGCCGAGGATGCCTTCTACGATTGGAAGCAGAAAAGCGTGCAAGACCTATACAAGCTCAAGACCGAGCTTGAAGGTATGGAGGACGAAATATTCGGGTGTTACGCGCCGAACACCAATCCGCTTGAAACCATCAACGGCGCGGAATTCACGCTTGATTACCACTTGTATCTCGCCCAGCTCTCCCTTGAACTTGGCAATGCAAGCGTAGCACTTGAAGCAGCCGAAAACGGCATTGCCGTAGATCCCTTTTCGGGGCGCGGATATGCGGTAGCGGCGATGTGTGCATTGGAAATGGGTGATACCGATTTGATGGTCGATTATCTCAACGAGGGATTTTTCAACGAACCCACGTCCCCCGTCGTGAACGCTTACCTTGCTATGATCGCACAGCAAGAGGGCGATACCGAAAAATTCAGGACGCATATTGATATTGCAAAAGCGAACGAGCCCGACGAGCTGGTAGCCGCGTTCATTGCGGCGCTCGAAGGAGGTTGATCGTAATGAAAAAACGAATAACGTTGTTATTTCTTTCGGTAGCTCTCGTGTTCGTGCTCATTCCTGCCGTGTCCGTTCCCGTTTCTGCTGCTCCGTCAAGCGACAACATTGTTCAGCAGATGGGCGGTCCGGTATCGTCGAAGTTCAGTCTGAACATTGAAGATATCATTAAGCGTTACACGGGGTGGCAGATATACGAGGCTCGCTTATATCCCTTTGGAGAAGGCGAAGGGATGCCCGTGTTCATCGGCACGGCGCAACGCACACGTGATATCAGTAAGACCGATGCCGAGATCGCTTATCTCGACGCGATGGAGAAGGCAGGTACGGACGAATATTCGCTGAAGAAATTTCTTTCCTACGTCAAGAAGTATGAAGCGACCTGCACAGTCACGGCGGGAGATATTGAGAAAAGCATCCTTGACGGTCTTTCCACGGCTACAGGTACCGGCAGCATGGTGTTGGATTTTGGCGATTCGCTGGCTGCAAACGGAGTGAACGGCGCGATTGCAGGGGTAGGTCTTGCGAATAACGCTGTCGGCATTTATCGGGACATTCAGAACGATAACGTAAGTATGGATACCGTGATCACGGGCGCGTTCACTCTCGGCGACCTCGCGGGACTTGCAGGCGGTGTGCTCAGTATTGGCGTGCTGTCAACGATCGGAACGGTGGCTGCCGTCGGCGGTGTCGGATATACGACCTTCCAAAAGTATATGGAGCATCAGGAGCAATGGAAGGATTTTGCGAACTACCTTACAGGCAGACGGAACCTCGTGGAGTTTTTTAAATATCTCGATGTGGAGCTGGCAGAAGCTATGGAAAACTCCACCGGCTGGGATATTCAGTTCAACAACGCGGAAGCCACTTATGATAACGCGTTTCTTCTTGATAAGAGCTTGAAGGTGCCCATTACAATGACGCTGACGGCGAGATTTATGCACAACTACGTTTCCGAATTTGAGTTCGGCAAGGTACGGCATCCTAACGAGGACGGCTGGGCAGGAAATCTCGATATGAGTATGGAAGCGGATTTTGAGCAGTTTATGACAAATTGGCCGCATTCCAATGCAATCGGGCTTACGCAGGATACGATTGAGCAGCTGCTCTGGACATATGGTATCGTTGATAAAAATGAGCTGAGCTGCAAAACTCCGTTCACGTGGCACAGCTCGCTGCAATGTGTCAATTTCCCGCTGAAGACGAACAGCTTGAGCGAGGAGCAATCTCAGATCGTGTTCACGGGAGATCTCGGTACGGGCAATTATAATTACCGTCAAAGCGGAGAAATGGTGCTTGATTTCGATGCTACTCAAGGAGTTATCTTTGAGAACGGTGAACGTCACTCGGGACAAATTCATCGGCATTACGAGCAGGTGCTAATGACGCAGGATGGCGTTAAGACCACCAGAAGAGTGTATCATTACCATAGCGGTGCTTTTGAGACTGATTCTAAGCCGCTTGTGGACAACTATGCCGGCGATGCCTTCGGTATCGAATATCTGCTCAAGGATGCCAAAATGGTCATTGATATGACCAATCTGAAGGGCGGCGAAGACGATGGCGAGAAGCCTACGTACTGCCATATATGCGGGGCAGCGCTCTCGCCGGAAAACCCGTATTGCTCCAACTGCAACGACAAAAACTGAACAGGAGGATAGAATATGAAAAAACTGATTGCATTACTGCTTGCGCTGATGATGATATTCGCGCTTGCAGCCTGTAATGAAGATTCACCCGATCCGGATAATGACGATCCTCTTAACCGCAATTCGCAGACCGACGATCAAGGAGGTACGCAAGGCGGTGAGGATAACTCCGGTACGCAGGAGGGTGTTATTATCAAGGGCGGTCCGGTAGGTAATCCCGCTCCTGCCCACAGCTTCCCACAGAATCTGAAATTTGTGGTAGACAGCACCGTGTATGCGATACAGTCGACCGTTATCAAGCTTGGGAACGACTATATGTTTATCAGTCTGACCGGTGTAAGCGATATCTTGGTGGATTATTATAAGGCATCGGGTGATGATGAATGGCTGTTCTATCAAATGGGCTTCGGTGCGAATAGAGGGAATGAAGGTGTTTGGACTGCTTACGGAACGAGAACGTGGGAGGATCTTGAGGATATACTGTATCGCACCACTCCGTTGGCGCACCATACCTACGGTCTTGATATCAGTGCGTTTTCGTCCACGGGCGAATCTCAGGTGATCGCGGGCGTGACAGTACGCGGTTACACCGTCGATTGGGGCGGCACGGAAGAAACCTTCTGGTTGTCGGACGACGGCTTTGTGTTTATGAACACCTACGCCGAAGGCACTTGCATTACGGAATGGAATACAACGGTCACGTCCTTCCCGTATGACGTGAGCAACGTCCCTCCCCCCGAAACCGAGCCTGCCGAAACCGAGCCGCCCACGGTTCCCGACGACGCGCCGATGACGTGGACGAAGGCGGAGGTGTCCGATGACAAGGTCAGCACTTTCGCAAGACTTACCTACAATGTCCCCGAGCCAAATGCAGCCTATACTGTGACGAACGTGTCCGCTTCTCTCGGATTGACGATTCGATTTGAAAGTGATGCGGATGTGCAGGCGTGGAAACAGGTCTTGGCAGACGCTGGCTTCTCGCAGGGCAGTACTCTATATCAAAGCACAACGCACATGGTAATCTTTTCGGGTCTGAATGCAACGATTGGTTTTCAGTAATTCCACCCACTTGATTGCGATCAGCGGTTGCAATGTTTCGATAACGTGAATGAAGGTTGAGAAGGCATTAAAAAATATAACAATGAAAATCAAGTCCGCGAGATTATTCTTGCGGGCTTGATTGTTTATAGAAAATGACGCTATGTAGCTCACGAGGGCATAAAGCAAATGCAACAGAAAAACGCCTGATTTTTAATTTCACGAAAAACTATGAGCAGATGCCTTGAAAAGTTCACAGAATAATGGTATAATAATATAGGATTTATGATATCGTGAAAGTTAGTCTATAAGGAGCAACGATATATGAAGGATTTGGATTTAAGTTTTGTATCAATTTTTGAGCAAATCAAAACGGATATTTTTCAAACAAGAAACAGAGTATTAAGCGACGCGAACCGTGAGTTGCTTTCTATGTATTTCAGAATCGGCAAGATCATTGACGAAAACGCCAAGTATGGAAACAATTTCATCAATGAATTATCACGCCACTTGAAAATAGAGTTTCCCAATGTTGACGGCTTTTCTCCCCGTAACCTTGCGAGGATGCGCAAATTCTACGTTACCTACGGTGATTTATCAAATTTGCCACCGGCAGTGGCAAATTTGCCGTGGACGCATAATTTTGTGTTAATAGAGAAAGTGAAAGCCCCCGAAAAGCGTATATGGTACGCGGCAAAATGCTTGGAAAACGGATGGAGTAAGATCGTTTTAGAGCATCAAATAGAATTGGAGCTTTACGAACGCCAAGCTGATGCTTCGAAAAAACTTACAAATTACGAAAGCCGATTGCCATCGCCGCAAAGCGAATTGTCACGTGACATTATAAAGGATCCGTACATTTTTGAGCTTGCAGGACTGCAAGAGAAAATAGTAGAAAGAGATATAGAACAAGCAATGCTTGAACAGATAAAGACGGTTTTGCATGAACTCGGAAAAGGATTTTCTTTTGTCGGCAATCAATATAGGATATCTACACCGAACAACGATTATTTGATTGATTTGTTGTTTTATTATTTGGATCTTCGCTGTTACGTGGTTGTTGAGCTTAAAAACGTTGATTTCAAGCCTGATTTTGTAGGTCAGTTACAGTTCTATATTACGGCGGTTGACGAAACACTCAAAAAAGAAATGGACAACCCAACGATTGGATTATTGCTTTGCAAGGGAAAAGATAAATATTCTGTAGAATGGTCATTGAAAGCGACCACCGCGCCGATAGGCGTTGCTTCTTATGAGGTGCGAAATTATTTGCCTACGGAAGAAGAATTGAATAGGTATTTGAAATAATGCCAAATAGTAAATCCAAGCCATAAAAGAAAAAGCGATTCAAGCCTAAAAAACTTGAGTCGCTTTCTTTTTTTGTGAAAATTTTGTAAACATACACACTTTACCCTTGACAAAAGTGGTTTCACAATCATTTCTGTCTCTCGGCAACGGGCTTTTCGGGTAAGAGGTATCACGACTGCAAGGCAACCTACAAGCTGATGCGCGACACCTCGGACAGACTTTGCAGGGAGTATGGTCTATCGGTCATCGAGAAACCGAAGCAGCAAGGAGCAAAGCATATTGCGGAGGTTCACGCCGAAAAGAAAGGTATACCGACGATGCGCGATCAGATACGCGCAGACATTATGGCAATTTCAAATTTTGAGCTTAATTTGAAAAACTTTTATAGACGTATGCGCGACCTCGGCTACACCTTTGAATATCGCGGAC
>JAFTRQ010000046.1 GCA_017462125.1 Clostridia bacterium
GACGGGAGTCAACGCCGAGACGAACGTGTACTTCGATGGTTTCATCGAACTTTGCCTTAGAAGTCTGGCAAACAAGACCAAGAGCCTCTGAAGGATCGTAGAGTCTGTTCTTTTCAATAAGCTTTACGCTATCTGTATATTTCTTTCCCATTTCTACTTACCTCCTGTCTTAGTCTTCAACAACAACGCCCATAGAGCGTGCTGTACCTGCAACCATGCTCATAGCAGCCTCGATGGAGCCTGCGTTGAGGTCGGGCATCTTTGTTTCTGCGATCTTTCTTACCTGTTCGGTTGTGATCTTAGCAACCTTATCCTTGTTGGGCTTTCCGGAGCCGGACTCAATACCTGCTGCCTTCTTGATAAGAACTGCTGCAGGGGGAGTCTTTGTGATAAATGTGAAAGAACGGTCAGCGTAAACTGTGATAACAACGGGAATGATAAGACCCATATCGTTCTTTGTTCTTTCGTTAAATTCCTTTGTAAATACGGGAATAGCAACACCGTACTGACCAAGTGCAGGACCTACGGGAGGCTGAGGAGTAGCCTTACCTGCGGGAAGCTGCAGCTTGATGTAACCCATAATTTTCTTTGCCATAATAAATTACACCTCCATAGTGGTACTTGTACGGGAGAATTCAGAATATTTTTCTCCCTCCCACGAGATCGTTTTCTTTACAAGAAACGATCAAAGAATTAATTCTTTTTAAGCTTTTAATTTGAGCATATCGGCGTCGATTTCAACAGGCATATCTCTGCGTCCGCGCTTTACAAGCACTGTAACGGTCTTGAGATCCTCGGTGATCGACTGAACGACTCCGTCGTATCCCTCGAACAAGCCGTTGATAACGCTTACCTCGTCTCCAACGCTGAACTTCAGCTGAACCTTTGCGTCCTCTGTGCTCTCGATATTCATATCAAGAACCTCTTTGTCCGTCAAGGGTGTGGGACGGGATCCGGGGCCTACGAAACCGGTTACACCGGTAATGTTTCTGACAGCGTGCCAGCTCTCGTCGGTCATTATCATTTTGATAAAGACATAGCTGGGGAAAATCTTCAATTCCTGAACCTTTTCCTTATCGCCGTCCTTTTCAATAACCGTTTCAACAGGAATTCTGATGTCATAGATCAGATTTCCGAGTCCGCGGTTTTCGACGATTTTTTCAAGGTTTGCTTTTACCTTGTTTTCATATCCCGAATAGGTGTGCGCAACGTACCATTTCAGGCCTACGTTCATTCCATCAATATCACTCATCTTATCGCTCCAATTTATCAGTTGAAGAGATTAGCAAGCTCACTGATACCGTACGAGAAAGCAAAGTCGATTACCCAAAGACCTACTGCAAAGATAACTGTAACGATGATTACAACGATGAAACCCTTGCGAGTCTGTTCCTTAGAAGACCAAACGACCTTACCAAGTTCGCTCTTTACGGAACGGAAGAAATTCATAAGTTTAACGCGGAACTTGATGAACAGAACAACACCGATAATAACGATTACACCGATGATGATACCGTTAATGATCAATGATTTCTTTGTAGCGTCCGCTGCACTCGTGTCAACGACCTCTTCGGTTTCGGTTGTTGATTCAGACGAGGACTCAGAAGCATCTTCAGTTGCTGCAGTGGTTTCCTCAACAGCACTCGTTACCTCTTCGGAAGAAGTTGTGGTAACGTCGGTTGCGGAAATACCGACTGTAAAGAGTGATACAACCAGCACAAGAGACAGGAGAAGGGCGATAAGACTTCTTTTAGTTGTGACAGTCATATTCTTCCCTCCGATCACTTAGACTCTTTGTGAAGAGTGTGCTTGCGGCAGAACTTACAGTATTTCTTAAGCTCGAGCCTGTCCGGATCATTCTTCTTGTTTTTCTTTGTGTCGTAATTTCTCTGCTTGCACTCTGTGCATACGAGAGTAATTTTGACTCTTGCATCATTAGCCATGATTTCGGCACCTCCCATTTGAATTTTATTTGACCGTAAAACGGCCTGTGTACCTCCCTCTGAAGGGCTCGTGTGCTTTTGCGCTTTGAGCACAACAAAAAAGCTCTTTTGCAGAGGTAAAGTCATTATATCACAATAAAATAGACTTGTCAATACTTTTTTTCTAAAAAAATGAAATATTTTTAAATATTTTTTCAAAAAGCTATTGACAAATAAAAAAAATGTGATATAATATATGGGTACGACAAAGAAAGTACAAAATAATGCGCCGTTAGCTCAGCTGGATAGAGTGTTTGGCTACGAACCAAAAGGTCAGGGGTTCGAATCCCTTACGGCGCGCCAAAAAAAAGCAGATGGATTTATTCCATCTGCTTTTTTTTGGCATACCGTAAGGGTACAGAGAAATCCAACGCCAAAGCCGAAGGCTTTGTGCAAGGGTTCTGAATCTTACGCAAATCTGCGATTTGCTAACCGAGTTTTGCTGCGCAAAACTTCGCCTATGCGCGCAGACATCTGCTTTTTTTGTAATATTGTTAAGAGCACAAATAAATCCAAACAGAAATACTTGACTATAATTTTCATTTATGATAAAATAAAAATATCAATAAATCCGCCAAACAGAGGTGTTGATATGAAAAAAATTTTATACTTGTCTGTATTATGCATCTTTTTATTATTAGCGGGATGCGACGGCAATTCTCAAACCGAAGAACATACCTCGGACAGAGTGCAAAGTGAGCAATCCACGCAAGAGGAAACCGATGCCAGTACCACAAAGGTTACGGAAGTTACGGAAACTACTGAAACTACAGAAACGGAAGATAACGCTGTGCTTGAACTCATTGATTTTATTGTAAACGTACCCGAGGGACGTGAGCCTGTGATCCTGCAGCTGACCGATATGCAGATCATTGACGCCTCGCAGGAAAGAACCGCAGACCGATTGGGCTCCACACACGACGATTATTGGGGAGCCGACAAAAAGGACGTGCGTTGTTATGATTATCTCCGTGAGATCATCGACGCAACAGCACCCGATCTGATTCTGATCACGGGTGATCTGGTTTACGGAGAATTTGACGACAACGGAAAGAGCTTGCTTGAGCTGATCGAATTTATGGAAAGCTACAAGATTCCGTGGGCGCCCGTTTTCGGAAACCACGAGAACGAGACCAAAATGGGTGTTGATTGGCAATGCGAGCAGCTTGAAAAAGCCGAGCACTGTCTCTTCCTGCAAAGAAAGCTGACGGGCAACGGCAACTATACCGTCGGAATCGAGCAGGGCGGCAAGATCACGAGGGTGTTCTTTATGCTGGACAGTAACGGCTGCGGCGCGGCAAGTGCCGAATCCATGGCCAACGGGCACACCAAAACAAGCCCCGGCTTTGGCAGTGATCAGATCAAATGGTATAAGAAAACAGCGCAAGAGATCACGAAAAGGTCTCCCGATACAAAGCTGTCCTTTGCTTTTCATATTCAGCTTTCGGTATTCGGTGATGCTTTTGCGAAATATAATACGGACGGAAGCACGTCTCACGTTTACATCGATCAGCTTGACGGGAAGCAGGACGGCGACTTCGGCTACATCGGCGCGGCGATGAAATCTCCTTGGGACGGTGACAGATCCGTATGGAACGGATTGAAGGCGCTCGGTGTGGATTCCGTATTCGTCGGTCATGAGCATGCAAACAGCGCAAGCATCGTTTACGACGGTGTCAGATTGCAATACGGAATGAAATGCTCTACCTATGACCGTCTCAATTACGTTTCGGCGAACGGAGATATTGAAAGCAGCTATTATTCCACCAACACACCTTGGGTTGGTGGCTCGGTGTTCAGTCTTGCCGATGACGGAAGCATCAAGGATCCTTATATTTATTACTGCAAGGATGCAGGCGGCGAGATCGATTGGGACAGCTTTAAAAAACCCGAGGATCTTTCGGTAAACGGTCTGCAAAAGGGTGTTGACCTGACACTTCAAAGCGGAATTTCTATGACAGGTGTTCAATTTGACGAGAACATCACGGCATATGAGGTGGTCGCGTCCGAGCAGGGCAAGGTGTACGTCAACGTGTCCTTATTGAAAAACAAAAGCAAGTTTACCTTTACCGTGTTCGTTCCGGAGGAATCAAAGGTCAAGCTGAACGGCTACGGTGAATTTGCTATCCGTACGAAGCCAAATGAGATCGAGCCTGCAGGTGACGGAGCTGTTCAGGGTTATATCGATTACAATTCTTCGTCGGCAAATGAAGATTACAGGCTGAAGTTCGGAGAATGGCAGACCTTTACGGTAGATATCTCTTCATTTGGTGAAGGCTGCACCGAATTTGCGTTTGTCATCGCCAAGGGAAATACCGTTTATCTGCGAGATCTGACAATCGAATAAAAAACAAAGGTGAAACGCCAAAAAAGCGTTTCACCTTATCTTTTAATTCACTACCCTGCTCTTTGCAAAATTCGCCCGCTTATAATAGATAAACATCAACAGACTGCAGAGCAACCAGCCTGCGGGGTATGCCATGGCAATGGGTATCATCGTATTGGATACGTAATTTGCCATAATATATAGGTAAACCTGACGGAAAAATACGAAGGACGCGAGCATGATGATCATAGGCGTGGTGGAGTTGCCCGAGCCGCGGAGCGCGCCTGCGAAGATCTGATTCATACAGCAAAGCACGTAGAAGGGTGTGAGCCAATGCAAAAACATGGTTCCGAACTCAATGATCTCAGGCTCTTTATTGAAGAAGTAAACGAGATGAGGAGCAAAGATCAATACGGGGATCATCAACAGTGCGGTTGAACAACAAGCGATCAACAATGCTGTGGAAACACCTTTTTTCGCTCTTTCCACGTTTCCCTTTCCCAAATTTTGTCCAACGAAGGTGGTGGATGCCAGAGAAACCGACGACATAGGCAAAAGGATCAGCTGGTCGATCTTGGAATATGCCGTCCATCCGCCCATTGCGGCTTTACCGAAATAATTGATATAGGATTGCACGAAAATGTTGGAAAAAGAGGTGATCGCCATCTGAAGTCCCGCAGGAAGACCGACCTTTACGGTTTTGATGAGCATCTCCTTATGTATCCGAAGCTTTTTGGGCGAGAATTTAATGCAGTTATCGGTTCTGATCAAGGTGATCATGATCAGAAGTGCGGAAAGTCCCTGCGCGATGATGGTTGCAAGCGCAACACCCTTGACACCCATATCGAAGTTCAAAACGAAAACAAGGTCGAGAACCGTATTCGTAACTGCGGAGATCGCAAGAAAATAAAAGGGTCTGCTGGAATCTCCCACCGAACGGAGGATACCCGAACCGATGTTATACAGCATCAAGCCAATAATTCCCGAAAAATAGATGGTCAGATACTCGGTAGCCTCGTCAAGAACGTCTGCGGGAGTGTTCATCAGATCCAGCATCAAAGGAACCATCAGAATACCGATCGCGGTAAACAACACTCCTAAGATCAAGGTAACGAGAAGCGCCGTGTGAAGTGCCTTTTGCACCTCTTCATACTTTTTCGCGCCGTAATATTGGGAAATAACAACTCCCGTACCCGTGGAAAAGCCCATAAAGAACCCGATCAGCAGGTTGATGATAGGTCCTACGGTGCCCACGGCGGAAAACGCCTCGTCGCTGACGTAGTTGCCCACCACCCAGGTGTCTACCATATTATAAAGCTGCTGTAAAACGTTGCCTATCAGTAGGGGGATCGCAAATTTGATCAGATGACCGAGTATATTGCCTTCTGTCATATCCACGTCGCGCTTATTGCCGAAGCTCGGTCGCAGCTTGCGTTTGATCTCTTCCATTTTTTCACCGCTTTCACAAAGGATTCTCAAAAGTCTGACTTTAACCGTTGAAGTGTTGCTTCTATTATATCACAGGAATACGACAAAATCAATAAAGCTTTGATTTTTTTCAAAAAAATGCCGCTCCGACAATGCGAAGCGGCAATCAATATTATGATTTGCTCAGATAATCGTCGATGGCAGACGCTGCAGCCTTGCCCGCGCCCATCGCGAGAATAACGGTTGCCGCACCCGTTACGGCATCACCGCCTGCGTAAACGCCGGCTTTGGTGGTCTTTCCCGTTTCCTCCTCTACGATGATACCGCCGTGGCGGTTGACCTCAAGTCCTTCCGTAGTGGATTTGATCAAGGGATTGGGCGACGTACCGATCGACATGATGACGCAATCCACGTCAAGCACCCATTCGCTGCCCTCTATCTCAACGGGACGGCGTCTTCCCTTTTCATCGGGCTCGCCAAGCTCACATCTGATACACTTCATTCCCGTGACGAATCCGTTCTTGGGATCTCTCTTATCGTCGGGATTGTTGTAACCGATGATCTCGGTGGGATTGTTCAGCACGCGGAAGACGATTCCCTCCTCCATTGCGTGCTCTACCTCCTCCTTACGGGCAGGAAGCTCGTCAAGAGAACGGCGGTAAACGATGGAAACCTCTTCCGCGCCGAGACGGAGTGCGGTTCTTGCCGCATCCATCGCCACGTTTCCGCCGCCAACAACCGCTACGCGCTTTGCGTGCATGATCGGTGTCGCGGAGTCTTCGCGATAAGCCTTCATCAGATTGGAGCGTGTCAGAAATTCGTTTGCCGAGTAAACACCCTTCAAGCCTTCTCCCGGAATTCCCATAAATCTGGGCAGACCCGCGCCGCTTCCGATAAATACGGCTTCATAGCCCTGGTCAAAGAGCTCGTCTACTGTGATCGTTTTGCCAATGACTACGTTGGTCTGAATGTCAACGCCAAGTGCCTTCAGCGTGTCAACCTCCTTTTGCACGATAGCCTTCGGCAGACGGAATTCGGGAATTCCGTAAACCAGAACGCCACCTGCCAGGTGAAGCGCCTCGAAAACCGTGACCTGATATCCTTTTTTCGCCAGATCTCCCGCGCAGGTCAGACCCGAGGGGCCGGAGCCTACGATCGCGACTCTGTGTCCGTTGGACGCAGGACGTACAGGGGCATTTGCGGCATAGGTGTTATGCCAATCGGCAACGAATCTTTCAAGTCTTCCGATTCCGACGCTCTCGCCCTTCATTCCTCTGACGCATTTTGATTCACACTGCGATTCCTGCGGGCATACTCTGCCGCAAACCGCGGGGAGAGAGGAGGATTGACTGATGACTTGGTATGCGCCCTCAAAATCACCCTCCTTTATCTTGGCAATGAATTCGGGAATGTGAATTTTTACGGGACAGCCCGAAACACAGGGCATATGCTTGCAGTTGAGACAACGCATTGCCTCGTCTATTGCCATCTCCTCGCTGTATCCCAGCGCGACCTCGTCAAAATTATGCGCTCTGACCGCGGGATCCTGTGTAGGCATTGGATTTTTGGTAAGTGACATATTCGGCATATTATTCACCCGCCTTTCTGAAGAGATTGCAGGTCTCCTCATACGCGTGTCTTTCAAAATCGCGATAGATGGAGGCTCTTGACATGGCTTCGTCAAAATCCACCTCGAAGCCGTTGAAGTCGGGGCCGTCCACGCAAGCAAATTTCGTTTTGCCTCCGACGGTCAAGCGACATCCGCCGCACATTCCCGTGCCGTCGATCATAATAGGATTCATTGAAACGGTGGTGGGAATTCCGTACGGCTTTGTAGTAGCGACTACAAATTTCATCATGATCAGAGGGCCGATGGTGATGACCTCGTCGTATTTTTCTCCGCCCTCAATCGCTTCCTTGAGAGGAAGCGTTACAACACCTTGTCTTCCTGCGCTTCCGTCGTCGGTCATAACGGTCAGCTTGTCGGATGCCGCACGGAATTCATCCTCAAGTATGAGAAGCTCACGGCTTCTGAAGCCGATGATCGAATGTACCTCACAGCCTGCTTCGTGAAGCTTTTGCGCGATGGGCAAAGCGATGGCACAGCCCACACCGCCGCCAACGATACAGACCTTTTTCAAGCCCTCTGTTTTGGTTGCCACACCGAGAGGGCCAACGAAATCCTGAATATAATCGCCTTCATTTTTTTGATTGAGCAGAGTTGTGGTAGCGCCCACTACCTGAAAAATAATTCTGACCGTGCCCAGTGCTCGGTCATATCCCGCTACCGTCAGAGGAATACGCTCGCCGTCCTCGTTGACACGAAGGATGATAAATTGCCCCGGCTCAGCCTTCCTCGCTACCAAGGGAGCCTCAACGTCCATTAAGGTAACTGTGGGGTTCAGTTCTTTTTTGTGAATGATCTTGTACATAAGCTTGCCTGTCCTTTCAAAAAGATCAACGTACGTTAACCTTTTCCATAAAACCGTGGATTTGCGATATAATTTAATATTTTATCAAAATGAAGCGTTTGTGTCAAGGGCTTTATAAAAAATGTTATATTTTCCATTAAAAATTTTCATGATTGCAGCGGTAAATGCAGTTGTTTCTATCATAATGTTTGCAATAATACACAATGAATTTTAGATTACAATATCAATTTTCATAAAATTTGCACAATGTTAATTTTTTGGTCATTTATAAAATCTACGTTTTTGGTATAATGAATATGACAGGATGCGAAAGTGTTTCTGTCATATAAGCCGCAGATCCGAGCCCGGGGCGGAGATCTGCTCCGAAACCTGCTACATGGATAGCAATAAACAAGGAGGTACCCTATGAAGATCAACATTATCGGCAGACAGTTAAACGTGTATGATGACACAAAGGAAATGATCAATGAGAAGCTGTCAAAGCTCGACAAGTATTTCGGCGATGAAGGAAGCGCCACGGTGACTCTCAGCCACAAGCGCAATCTTTCCACACTTGAAATCACGATCAAGGCCTCAAACACTCTGTTCAGAAGTGAGGTCGATGCCGACTCCTTCCGAGATGCACTTGATAAATCAATTGATAATATAGAACGCCAGATCCGCAAGAATAAAACGCGTTTGCGTAAAAAGCTGCGTGAGGGTGTGATCACCGATGATGCGATTGCGGCAGCCTCGGTGGGCGGTGCTGATGAGGCTGAAGAAAGCGACGTTCTCATCAGAACCAAAAGATTTGAATATACGCCTATGTCCCCCGAGGAGGCGATTATGCAAATGAATCTTCTGGGACATACATTCTTCGTATTTAACGATTCGGTTACCGAAAAGACCTGCGTTGTCTATAAGAGAAAGGATGGCAACTACGGTTTGATCGAGCCTGAAAACTAATATAATTATAAAAGAGGAAGCTTCTGCGGAAGCTTCCTCTCAGACTGTCGAAAAAGCTGTTATACCGCAAGAAGGAAAAGAAAAGAGAGAGAGCAATTTAAAGATTGCAATATATAATGAATCCCAAGGCACTCATCGAAAGCGCCTTGGGATTTCTTGCTTTTTCCGTTCTTACACTCTGCCGTACCCTCGTACGGCTACGAATGTAAGAACGAAAAATATACCTACCTTTTTCGACCTCTGC
>JAFTRQ010000047.1 GCA_017462125.1 Clostridia bacterium
AGTTAAAGTAAAAGAGGGCGAGTCTCTTGACAGCGCGCTCCGTCGCTTTAAGCGTCAGTGTGCTCGTTCGGGAATCCTTACCGAGCTTCGTAAGAGAGAGCACTACGAAAAGCCCAGCGTAAAGCGTAAGAAGAAGTCTGAAGCTGCACGCAAGAGAAAGTACAAGTAATTGAACTTTTGACTATTTAAGAGCAGACGGTAGGGTTTTGCCCTTATCGTCTGCTTTTGAATAAATAACATTAATTATTTTAAGGAGTATTCATCATGGATTTTCTCAAGAAGTTTTGGCCTATGTCTTTTAAGAACAACGACAGCGTTGGAAATCTTATTGTAGGCGTTATCATTTATGTTGTTGTGGCTATCGTTGCCGGCCTTTTGATCGGTCTTGCCGCTCTTCTTACCGGTTGGATCCCTGTTGCAGGTGCGATTCTCGGTCTGATCCTCAGTGTACTTGGCTACGTTATCGAGCTGTATACTGTTGCAGGTATCGTTTTCAAGTTCCTTGCTTATTTCAACGTTCTGAAGTAATATACATAATACAAAAAATGGCGGCTCAAAGCGAGCCGCCATTTTTGTATTTTCAGTTCTTTTTGGAAAACAGATTCTTTACGTCTGCCTCAAGCAGAAAATTACAGAACCAATTGTCTCTGTGCTTTTCAAGTGCTTTATAAAGGTAATAGATCAAGAAGAAGCCAAGATAGGCACCGATAGCACCCGCGATGATACCGCCGATAATATCGGAGGGGTAGTGCACCATAATGTAGTTACGGGATGCACCCATCAGGAGAACGCAGAGCATAGCGGGGATCCATACCCAACGGTTCTTTTTGCCCTGCTCACCGTTGAAGAGGCAGAGACAGAGGCAGAGCGCCAGCATTGCCGCCATGGCCGAGGTGGTGTGACCCGAGGGGAAGGAATATTCGCTATGTACGTGTGCGCCAACGTATTCCCACCATTCTACAAAGTCAGCTACGCCCGAAGCATATGGGCGGGGACGTGCAACCAAGGGCTTGACGGTCACGTTTGTGACAAGTGCGGCGATGCCGATGGAGATCGCCATACAGATGCCGGATTTTCTTGTCTTGGCAAAAAGCAGAAGGATTGCGGCAAGAATGAAGAACGCCATAGCTCCGTCTCCGGCGACGGCAAAGAATTCGGCGATGGGGGAGAGGATAGGATCTGCGACCGTAGCTAATTTGTGATAGAAGCCGAGGATCGCGTGATCGAAGCCTGCGAAGGCTGTGTTGAGCCATTGTGCAAAGGATGACATATTGACGGTTCCTTTCAAAATTTTTATTTATTAATGAAATTTTTCCATTTCGGCATCGCGACAAGACAGCAGGCCGTACCAAGCAGGGCAATGATGCCCCAGATGAGGACGGTGATCTGCCAGCCGTAAAGCTCGGAGAGCTTGGCGATTCCGTAGGTTGCGATGGCAGAGCCTACGTAGGTGCAGGAATTGATGGCGCCCGAGATTGTGGAGATGTTGCCGTATTTGCGGAAACGCTTCGGCACGTGACCGATCAGCATCAGATTCACTCCGTGGGTGGAGCCTGTGATCAAGGTCATAAAGATGATGGCAACCGCCGCGCCTGTGTTGAACAGCACAGCGAGACAGAAGGCGGAGATCATAGCGATGGCAAAGATCGCCATGGCGCAGGCTACCTCGTTTTTGAAAAGCTTTTTATAGAACGCGCCTGCAAGGATAAAGGATACCATGGAAAAGACGGCGAGGGAGACCGTGCAAAGGATGCTTGCGCTGTTGCCCATATGGAAGGTTTCGGAGAGGAGCGAGGGCATCCAATTTGTGACGCCGTCGCGAAGCATTCCCTGAAAGATGATTGCAAGCGCGATGAATACGATGGGGAAGACGGCCTCGCGAGGGAAGGAGAGCTTGGGCTTTTCAGCCGCAACAGCTTCCGTTTCGGAACGTTTTATTGCGTTTTCGTTGTAGGTTCTGTCCTTGAGAAATCCCCAAAGGATCACCGAAAAGAGGGCGATCGCCGCGGAGGCATAAAGCACGAATTCCCAAGAGAGAACAGATATAATGGCAGGTGCCAACAGATAGACCGCTATCGTTCCCATAGAGGAGCCCAAGGAAACAATGACGGATGCCGAGCCGTAGGTCGCCTCGTCCATCGTGCTGACCATGATCTTAACGATGGGAGGCCACATCATTGCCTGAGCGAAGCCGTTGATTGTCCAAAGCACGCACATCATCGGGATCGATGATGAAAAGAACGGGAATATGATATTGATGGCGGTGGCGGTGATAAGCCCTGTGAAGATCAGATTTTGGGGCTTGATGCGGTCACCGATCCAGCCGTTGATGATCTGACCTAAACCGTAGGACACCGACATACACACAAGAATGATCGACAGAGCGGATTTTTCAAAGCCTGTGGAGGTGACTACCTCTTGTATAACCGCGGAAAAATTGATCCGCGTGACGTAGCTGGCGAAATATACGTAGGCGAAAAGCCAGGCAAGCCTTTTGCCGCATATCATGGGTTTCATTTGTTTTCTTCTTTCTGTTGTTTTCTTATGACAGAAGCATTATAACATCTTAAAGTGATTTTGTCAAGATGCTTTCTTGCACTTTGCAAAAGAGACGTACGGTATGCCTGCCGGCAATTGCTTATTTTTGATCGATTATAAAAAAACAACGCTTTTTTTCGCCTTGTTATTGACAAGATTTTTGAGATAAGGTATAATGAAATCAGCAGAAATATTGTTGCAACGGAGGTATGCAAAAATGATATTTTCAACAAGGTTTGTCTCTGCAACACACGAAAAATCCACTACAAAAAAGAACGTTGCCGCGCCCTATCTGCGCCGTACCGTAATCTTTGATAAGGTCCCCGAAAAGACCGAAATAACTGTTTGCGGTCTCGGCTTTTACGAGCTTTACGTCAACGGAAAAAGAATAACGAAGGGACATATGTCTCCTTATATCGTAAATCCCGATCAGGTATTGCCCTATGACTCCTATGACATAACCGATATGATGGTCTACGGAGAGAACGTTTTCGCTTTCATCCTCGGAAACGGAATGCAGAATGCATTCGGCGGCTTTATCTGGGATTTCCAAAAGGCAAGATTTAATTCCGCACCCAAGCTTGCGTTCGCGCTTGAAATGACAGCGGACGGCAAAAAGAGCGTTATCGAGGCTGACGAAAGCTTGCTTTGCCACCCATCCCCCTTCTATTTTGACGATCTTCGTATGGGTGAGAAATACGATGCTCGCCGCGAGATTCCAAACTGGAATATGCCCGGATGCGATCTTTCGGATTGGACACCCGCCATCCCCGTTCAGACCGATTGCGGCGAGCCGATGCTTTCCTGCAACAAGCCTATTGTTGCCACGGGTGAAATGAAGGCTGTTGCTATCACGAAGGAGGACGACGGCTATCTTTACGATTTTGGCTACGATTGTGTCGGTCTTACCCGTCTTACCGTCAAGGGTAATTACGGTCAGCATATCCGTATCGATCACGGTGAGCTGATCATGGACGGAAGGTTCTCGCAGGCGAATATCGTTTTCCGTCAGCCTAATCAGCTTGGTGAGCCTAAATATACCCAGAGAACCGAATATATCTGTCACGGCGGCGAGACCGAAACACATATGCCTTCCTTTACGTATTACGGCTTCCGTTACGCTAAGGTAACAGGCATCACCGAGGAGCAGGCAACCCCCGATCTGCTCACCTACGTTGTGATGAATACGGAGCTTGGCGACAGAGGTGACTTTAAGTGCTCCGATGAGACCTTGAATACACTTCAGGAGATGACCCGCCGCTCCACTCTCGGTAACTTCCAGCATTTCCCCAACGACTGCCCCCACAGAGAAAAGAACGGCTGGACAGCAGACGCGGCACTTTCCGCGGAGCAGACCATTATGAATTTTGAGCCCGAGGATAATTACCTGATGTGGGAAAAGTGCATTGTCCGCGCTATGGACAACCGCGGCGCACTCCCCGGTATCGTGCCTACAGGCGGTTGGGGCTTTGCGTGGGGTAACGGGCCCGCTTGGGACAGCGTGCTTATCTATCTGCCTTACTTTGCCGCAGTTCTCCGCGATGATTTGAGGATTGCCAAGGAGGCAAGCGGCGCTATGCTCCGTTATTTCCACTACCTCAGAACAAGACTGAACGATATGGGGCTTCTTGAAATCGGTCTTGGCGACTGGTGCCCGGCAGACCCTAACTACACCACTCCTCTCATTTTTACAGACAGCACGATTTCCTATGATCTTGCCAACAAGGCGGCTTATCTTTACGACCGTTTGGGTAAGACACTTGAAGCCGAATACTGCCGCGGCTTTGCAAAGGAAATGAGAACAGCGATTAGAAAATATCTACTTGAAGATGCCGAAACTATGCGCTTCAATAGCGGCAGACAGACCGTGCAGGCGATGGCGATCTTCTACGGTCTTTGCGACAGCGAGGAAGAGAAGCAGAAGGCATTTGCTATCCTCCTTGACGAGATACACAAGAAGGACGACCACATGGGCGTCGGTGTCCTTGGTGGCAGAGTGATCTTCCGCGTGCTCTGCGACTTTGGTTACGAGGATCTTGCCATCAAGATGATCACAAGACCCGATCAGCCTTCTTACGGCTGTATGATAGCCGACGGACTTACCACGCTCGCGGAAAACGTCCGCCATTCCTATGATTCCTTGAATCACCACTTCTGGGGCGATATTTCGGCACTTATGATCGAGTATTTCGCAGGCATCCGTGTCAATCCCGATCTTCTTGGCGCGGAGCATATCAATATTGCTCCTGTTTTCGCAAGTCATATGAGCTTTGCCGAGGCATATCACAAATCTGTTTGCGGCAGGGTTGACGTTAAGTGGCAGAAAAGTGGCGAGGAGATCAAGCTGACTCTTATTTACCCCGAGGATGCAAAGGGTTACGTCATAGCACCCATCGGATATACCGTCAACGGCGCGGATAAGGCAGAAGCCCGCAGCGGAGAGTTTGTTTTCGTGAAAAATAATTAAATATTAAAGAAAAAAGCAATTTTTACCCGAAAAAATCTCAAATTTCAAAAAACACCGTTGAAATGACGCAAAAAATATGCTATAATTAAATAAACAACGCAAAAATCTCTAAAAATAAATTTTTCGGAGGAATTCTATGCCAATGCAAATGACATTCCGCTGGTACGGCGAGGGTAACGATAAGATCAGCCTCTCCGATATCAAGCAGATACCCGGCGTTACGGGTATCGTTTGGGCACTTCATCACAAGATGCCGGGCGAGATCTGGGAAGAAGCAGAGATCGCAGAGGTTAAACGCCAGCTTGATGAGTATGGTTTCAATATGGACGTAGTCGAGTCGGTCAACGTGCATGACGACATCAAAATCGGTCTGCCCACAAGAGATAAGTACATCGAAAACTACAAGCAGTGCATCCGTAATCTTTCGAAATTTGGCGTAAAGGTTATCTGCTACAACTTTATGCCCATATTCGACTGGACGAGAAGTAACCTCTTCCATCCCGTAGGCGATGGCTCAACCGCTCTCTTCTACGAGAAGAATATGATTCAGGATGACTACAACGCTATGGCGAAGTACATTCTTGACTTCACCGAGAAGTACAATATGTCCTTCCCAGGCTGGGAGCCCGAGAGAATGGCGAAGCTGGACGAGCTCTTCAAGGCTTATGAGGGTGTTGACCACGAAAAGCTTTGGGCAAACCTCAAGTATTTCTTGGAGGCTATTATGCCTACCTGCCGCGAGTGCGATATCAAGATGGCGATACACATGGACGATCCGCCTTGGGATATCTTCGGTCTGCCCCGACTCCTTGTGGATGAGAAGAGCATCGATCGATTCCTCAAGATGGTGGACGATCCCTATAACTGTCTGACCCTTTGCTCGGGAAGCCTTGGTGCAAACCCCGAGAATAACGTTGCTGACATCGTCAGAAAGCATTGCGACAGAATTGCTTTCGCTCACATCAGAAACGTAAAGCACTTTGAAAACGGTGACTTCTCCGAGGCAAGCCACAGAGATTGCGACGGTGATACAGGCATTCTTGAGATACTGAAGGCTTATCACGACGGTGGCTTTGAGGGCTATATCCGTCCTGACCACGGCAGACATCTCTGGAACGAGGGACCCGGAAACGTCCGTCCCGGATACGGTCTCTATGACAGAGCACTCGGCATTATGTATATGCTGGGAGTTTGGGATATGCTGGACAGACTTGACAATAAGTGATCAATACACGAAAAACACGATCAATGGCGTAATGTCCATATGGGCACTACGCCATTGATCGTTTTCTTTTTTAGTTGCATTCAGAAAAATTTATCGCAGGGGATCCGTTTGATCAACAGCGCGCCGCACAATCCCACAAAAATGCCGGAGAGTGTGCCTGTTACCGTCAGAACGATCATATAAAGACCGATCTGCGGTGTATCCAGAAGCACCGCGGCAACTAAAATCTGCCCCAAATTATGGGCGACACCGCCTGCTACGCTGACACCTGTTGGCGAGAGCTTATTGATCCTTTTCAAAAGACCCATTACAAGGAGGCTGAGGATCGCGCCCGCAATACTGTATGCCAGCGTTACCATATTGCCAAACAAAAACGACGCAATGAGGATCCGTACAAAGGAGACGGGCGCAGCATATCTGATGCCCAAGCTGTAGAGCAGGTATAAAATGACAACGTTTGGCAGACCGATCTTGATTCCGGGAACCGCCACAAAAAGCGGGGGAAGCAGGAATTCCACGTAAGACAGCAAAAGCGCCAGTGAAGCTGTCAGCCCGACAAATGCGATTTTTTTGGTTCTTGATAGTTTGTTTTTCACCTTGATCTCCCTTACGTGATGATATCGGGTTGATTCTTGTCATGCGAGCGGATCTCGATGACCACCTTGTTTGGCAAGCAAATGATACTTGCACCGTTGTGATGGATAGGATGGTGGGAGGAGCATATCCCATCCGGACAGCTGGCAAGCTGAACGTAAGCGGTGCCGTCCTCGATAACCAAAATGTTGTAGCCTTCGCCGCTTTTGATCTCCACAATTCTATCCTCATTCAGCGAATATTCACCCCAAAGCTCACCGTCAACGGTTACGATTACCGTATCTCCCTCGGTTCTGAAAAGAAACAGCGCAAGTGTTGCGATCAAAGCAACCAGCAGGAAAGCGGCTATTAAAATAATATCATTTCTTGCCTTTTTATTGGGCAATACAGTATCGATCGTCGTTTTTTTATCTTTTTTCATGCTTTTTTACCGTGTTGGTTGAATTTTGTCAAATCGAGACGCGGATAAAAATATGACCACCCGATTGGTTGGTTATATATTTTACGGATAAGGAGCATTGCATCTCATAGCCAAAACAATTTTTCTTTTTTTGATTTAGTATGCCTTTTCAGCTGCAGATCGTATTTCCTCGTAGATCGTGCGGATACCGCACCATAGGAGATAGGCGGCAACGATCAGCGAACCGATCATATCAAGCCAATATGAAACAGCGCTTTGGGGTGCGATCAGTACAGAGGCGAGAGCCACCGTAACGCTCACGTCAACCAAGGTCTTTGCGCGATATAGCCTTGCCTGAACCGCCAAAATGGCATTCGGCTCTGTTTTATTCAAACGTGTGTATTTTGTCCAGAATATCGAATTGGCGATCACGCCCAATACGGCAATCACAAGTCCGGGGATTACGTTGCCCTTGTTCTCACTCTGAACTGTCAGTGCAAGAACTGCCATTATAGCGCCCGCAAGGCACATCATTGAGCCCACGAAAATATTTGAACGGCACTCCAAGCGTTGTTTTTTTGTCTCATCGCAGATGCCGTTCTTCTGCGTTGCGGTGTACACGGCAAAGGACATAATGATCGCCAAAAGCTCGGCGCTTCTGCGCACAAAATCGGCAATCTGAGTTGAACTTCTGCCTGCAATCAGCCCTAACCCTACAACCAAAGGACCGGGTGAGCTCATTATAATCGACCACAGGAGCGTTTTTGCTCCCGATTTCTTTTCTTTCATAGCATCAACCTCCCAAAAGCATAACCAACGGTATAATAACTACCATCGCAGAGGTGGGGCAAATGACGGTGTCAAGTCCGTTTTTGGCACACATCTCGGAAAGCGTACATACGACGGCAGTAAGAGCGGCGATTACAATGCAAAACGGAATGCTTATACCCCCTCGGACGAACAGAACGGTAAACACCGATACAAGCGAGCACAAAAACATTGCAAGCGAGCCTTCAATGCTCTTTTTACCGTCAGCTAATTTCCACTTGATCTTGTGCTTGCCGAAGCGTTTGCCCACAAGAGCCGCTAACGCGTCGCCCACACCCCAAGCGTAAATAGATGCGAGAACGAGATGTTTATCACCGAAAAGTCCCCAGCATATTGTTACGCTGAACGCCATCATACCGACAGCCAAGACCATACTGCCCTTGAATTCACCCTTTTTGCGCTCGTTTACGAAGGAAGAGAAGAACGGAAGCTTCTCCACCAAGGACAAAATGGGGAACAGCACTACGATCAATGCTACCGCAAAGATCGCCGCCAGCCACCAAGCCTCAAACGCGAAGACAAGCGGAATATATGCTCCCAGCAAAATGAAATGCAGAATTTTTCTGAAAAGCTCGTCGGGAATTGTTAGAAGCTTTCGCGCCAATAGCATAATTGTTGCTGCGATCATTATGTATAGAATCGTTATTCCGGTTCCAAATAAAAAGGGTTGCATAGCTTCTCCTTGTTTCCGTTAAAAGTATCAACGCCGTAAGGCTTTGGGTACATAGTTATTTTCATTATAACACATTTTTTTTAATATTTCAATCCTTTGCTTGACATATAACCGAATTTATGATAAAATAACCGTGTTGAATAGTTGTCACCGGAGGCAGAACACCGTAGTGTTCAAATTGCCGGATTAGGTGTCCAAGTGAGCTTGGGTTATTGCGTATGCTTAACCCGAGCTTTATTTTTTGGAGGTTCTTATGAAAAATACGAAGGTTACTCTTGTTCCATTGACATTGGATGATCGCGAGCAATTCATCCTTGATAATCAATGGGCATTCAAGTATGGCGCGTTAATGGATTTTGGCGAGCGTGACGACCATATTGACGGCGACGGCGAGATCATCTCGCGCAGGACGATAGAACACTCTATTGACGATTCGCAAAATGAAACCTACCGCATTGTGGTTGATGGCAGAAGGGTAGGCGGCGTGATCTTGAAAATCGACAGGGAAACACACCGCAACGAGCTTGTGATACTTTTCACGCTGCCTGACGAGCATAGCAAGGGCATCGGCTACGGCGCTTGGTGCGCGGTGGAGGCTCTCCATCCCGAAACGGTGGTATGGGAGACCTGCACACCCTATTTCGAGAAGCGTAATATCCATTTCTACGTCAATAAATGCGGATTTCAGATCGATCAGTTTTGGTGTGAGTATTTTCAGCCTGACTTTGAGATGTCGGACGACGAAGAGCACGATCCCGATGAAGGTCCCGGCGAGATGTTCAGGTTTGTGAAAGTGATGAAGCAGTAAAGAAAATCGGCAAGGATTTTTACGTCCTTGCCGCTTTGCCATTAGCAATCTGCCAAAATATTCTGGTGTGGGGATATCTGATGAAAGCCTCGAATTTGTGATTGGGGCATTTCGTTGGCGGAGAAGGAGAGATTGCCTAGGAACACAAAGTGTTCCGTTGCACTGTTGCAACTTGAGGACAAATCGGGCATAAGACCGTCTCAACGGTTCCGCTTGCGGTAATGCTGCCACTCGAAAAATCTCCCTTCATCCGCCACCGGCGGCGGTCGATTTTTCTCCCTCTCGCGCCTCCGTCACTTACGCTCAAATCTCTCCCCGCCAACGAAAAAAGGACACCGTTTGGTGTCCTTTTCGTTGGCGGAGAAGGAGAGATTTGAATTTGTGTGCCGCCGTCCTATTCGTCTTATTTGTCTGCGAACTCAAATAAAATAGGCAAAATGAGGCGTTTTTTCGCAAATTCTGAAACCACAGCACTCTCATATCTGGATTGAAGAAAAATCGTAAGGGATTTCGTATGAGCAAATCCCATATAAAAAGAAAGACCGCACAACATCTGTTTTGATGTGTACGGTCTTATCTTATGCCATTAGCTCTTTAAGTTTTTTGATGCGGTCATTCATGTTCTTTGCACTTTTTATTTGTGCTTCTGTGGTTGAGTGTGCATAAACCTTCAAAGTGAAATTGGATGTGGAATGTCCGAGATTTTCTTGAACAGTACTCACATCGTCCCCACTCTCAAGAGCCTTTGCCGTGTAATTGTGTCGCAAATTATGGAAACGCTCTTCAGGCAATCCAATCTCTGCTACACTTTTTTTGAAATGTTTGCGGACGGTGCTATGAGCAAAATTCTTGCCAAACGCATTTTCAAAAACGAGGTTGGGAAATGGCTCATACCAAAGGTCACCAGCTCGTTTGCGTTGCTCGTTCTGTTCTTCAAGCCGAGTGCGAAAAATATCCATGATTTCATCGTCGACACAAATGTAACGAACATCGTCGTCTTTAACAGGAGCGATCTTGTATGGATTATTGTCGTCATCATCGATGCTTTCGATCAATTCATAATCGCGTTTTCGAAGTAACTGTTGTTTGATTGTGATAACATTGTTTTCCCAGTCAATACAGTCCCACGCTAAGCCTAAAACTTCTCCTTGGCGAAGCCCCATAAACAAAGCAATCATATAAACTTGATTATATATGTCGCCCTTGATAGCCTTTAGAAACTCTACTGTTTGACGGTCATTAAGAGGTTTCACCTCGATTTGCTTTACTTTGGGCAATGTAGCACCATCTGCTGGATTTTTGCTTAAATATCCCAACCCAACAGCTTTGCTAAGTACTTTATGCAATACACCGTGGATACATTTGATTGTCTTTGGAGAAAGAGCTTTGCGTTCGTCTGTTTTACGACCGAGCTCATCTACAAAGTCCTGTACTGCAAAAGAGGTCAGTTTGCAGAGCTTTATGTTCCCAAGAGCAGGGATAATATGTAATCTCAAACGATCTTCATAGGATTTCTTTGTTAAATCCTTAAGATTTGATGTATGGTGGTTGAGATAGTATATCGCCCATTCCTTAAACGGCATCTGATTGGGCGACACGTATGTACCCTCGTTGATTTGATTAAGCGTTTTGATTCTAAACTCGTTAGCTTCACGCTCGGTCTTGAAGCTCTTGCTACGCTGAATTTGCTTGCCCGAAAGGTCAAATCCCTCGGTATAGCGTACCTCATAACTGCCGTTGCTTCTCTTGCGGATGCTTCCCATACCGTTGGAAACCTTGCCCTTATTTTTAGCGGTATTCTTCTTGTTTGCCATAGCTTATTCCTTATCCTTTCTGTTGTTCTTCTTGTCGCCGCCTCGGTCGAGCCAAGCGAGCAAATTATCTCGGTCGAGATAGACTCTGCCGCCAATTTCCACCACAAAATCATTGTCACGGTGGGTTAGCGTGTAAAAGCTGTTTCGGGTGATGCCCATTCTCACAGCGTCATGGACTCCGATATACATCGGAAGCGTTTCTCTTGTAATACTTGTATTTACAGTATTCATACTTAAAATATCCTTTTCAAAATGTATTCGTTATTTCTAACGTACACATATTTTAGAGTGATATTTTTCATAAAAAGAGAAATTGTGTTCGAGCAACCACCGCCTATATTTTCGGTCTTTTAGCGGTTGTCGAGCAAGAAGCCATAGCTCGTGAATAGGCACGAATTTTCGAGCCTTACATTTCTGCCGAACGCCTCATAATCGAAATATGGACGGATGTTTTCGGGAATGTCGATACTGCCGTATTCTTCCACGCAGTAATATCCCAAATCCTCATCATCCTCAACATCGGGGAGCAAATCGAACTCGTCAAGCTCGTCCAAAAGGTCTATGACCTCTGATACCCTGCGTTGCAGTAACCTTCTTTTCTAACCGTTTGCTAATAATAAACTGATCAATGGCATCTGGGAGCAAAATGCCTACTTCGTTTGTTATGCTCCCTTTGGCATATTCTTTTTGCAATATAGCTTGCCAACTCACAGCTCCACAACCATCACAATCATAATTTTTCAAAATGTCGTGAAGATCCCAAAAGAAAATATCTTCACCAAGGCATTTTTTTAGTTTGTTCTTAAATCGACTTTCAATACGGTATTGGTTGTACCTGCCAGAGGCATAAAACTGGTGTTCCAGATGCTCTTGCAACTCAGCTTCTTCGGCACTAAGGTTATCAACTGGCGTTATTTCTATATTGGCATCATCACCGTATTCCTTTATTTTATGTATAAAGCTGTATCCTTGGTTTTTAGTGCAATCAAATACAGACTTAATGTTTGGGTGCTGTTTTATGAAGCGAACAAACTCATCATAATTGTTACCATTCAAGGATAAGTAACCAGTTTGAGATTTGAAAATCTTAAAGGACGAAAACAAATTTTTGCGATACAAGGTAATAAAGCTTAGCATATCCAGAATGTCAGTAAAAACGAATAACCTTTTTACTTCATCCATACTTTTAGATGCTGGATGCTCTGCAAAGAAAGAACCAACGCTTCGATCACTACAATAAAGCTCACCTGCAGAAAGGTTATAAACCGATACAACCTTATCATTATAGGATGTAGGATAGTATATATTGCCTTGCTCGTCTAAGGTAATAAAACGATTAAACATCATCGTTGACAATAAGTTATGATCTATATGGTGCTTATACTTATAAACACCATATAGCTTAGCTAAGCCATCTTTACTGGGCTTAAGCTCTTTATAATGATTAAGGCAATCAGCGTTTATAGGAATATCTGGTTTCAACAATGGGTATGTTGCTTTAAGAAGATTTGCAATATCCGTTTTACTAACTTTCTTCAAAAAGATGTGAAGGATATAATACGTTTGATACTCAGTAAAACCTAAAACATCTTTAATAAATGCAAAAGGTCTAAGGAATTGATATTTACCAAAAAGCTGATACGCACCATTACTTTTAATACAATATTTTTGGTTAGCATCATCAACGTAGAGCAAATAACCATCTACATAGCTTAAATACCGAGTAGGATTTAACCAAAGCAATACTTGGTCAAGATAAGCTAAATTACAATCATCAATAACTGAATTGGTGATTACAAAGCCTAACTTTTCGTATTCCTTGATTTTGTTATTAAACCGTTTACTTGTTACAAAATCATATTTTGATTGAAAGATTTGCATTATCTGCATTGTTTATATCTCCTTTACTTTAATTTAACGTTATAACATACGCCAGCGGAAACAATTTTAACCAAACTGTTTCCTTACTGGCTTTATAGGTGCTTGCACCGCAAGTTTTGTACATCATAGCTATAACGACGCATCCACCGACGAGAAGGTGGAGTTATAGCTACTTATGCATTATATGGCGGTTTATAAGCGTTATTCAGAAAAAATGTCGAACAATTTTGAAAATACTTTTTCGGAGTTGTATTTCTATCTTAGTGCAGGGCGTTTTTAATATCAACAAAGGGGAGGCGAGCAACCAACGCCGCCTGAAAACAAAAAAGCACGCATTTCTGCGTGCTACCAGTAAGGGAAATCGTGATTTTGGGGTGCGTATGGGATTGTAAGGGATTTTTGAGCCATGAAAATGAAAAAAGTCCTTGAAAATCAAGGACTTTTTCTGGCGGAGAAGGAGAGATTTGAACTCTCGCGCCGGGTAAATCCGACCTACACCCTTAGCAGGGGCGCCTCTTCGGCCTCTTGAGTACTTCTCCAAAAAGTATTCAAACAGATCAACGATCTGCGCAAGCCATCCGTTTAAATTGGCTTACCAATATATTATACCACAAAGTTTTCTTTTGTCAAGCCCTTTTTGATAAATTCTGAAATATTTTTGTGTTGTAAAGCATCGGGTGAAACAAGAACACGGCGTGACGCTCGGTTTGGAGCGTCACGCCAATGAGCCATAAGGCTTTTATATTAATGTGCTTTATACAGGTAAGCGACCTCACTGTCGGTAAGGATCTCGGAATAGATCTTGACGCTGTAGACCGTACATTGGCTGAGGGATTCACCCGTTCCGTCTGCGTTGGCATCGGCACCGAAGCAGAGATATTTGGCGTTTTCCACGGTGGGGATCTTCATAGCGCCGTCCAAAGCAACTGTACCCGAAAGCTCGCCGTTGACGTAGAGCAGGAGGCTTGTGCCGTCAAAGACTCCGATTATGTGATAGGTGGTGTTTTTTTCCACCCTTGCTGTGACGGGTATATAGGTTGAGCCGTTATGCACCACGAAATGAAGCATACCGTTATGGGTGTACAGGGCAAATCCGCCTGCGTGAAGGTTAGACGCGTAATGGGCGATGGTGCTCAGGTCTTGGCTTGTGGTAATGATCGCTTCCAACGAGAAGCCGTTGGTCATCTTCGCGTATTGATTGGTGAGCGAAGAGGTTCTGACGTTGCCCGTCTTATTGAAGACCATAGCATCCTCTGTTACGGTGACCGTTCCCCTTGTTGTGAGCTCATAGTTATTGGATGTGGAGTCGACGACCTTGCCATCCTTCACCGACAGATCGAGAATATCGGGAGCGGGAGGGGCAACCTCATCCACGGCAACACCCAACCATTCCACGTTCTGCGTGATGGATCTGCCTTTTTCTCCGAAGAGGGAGACGGGTGTGATCTCGACGGTGTAGGTGATATCGGGTTCACCGCCGCTGAGCTTGCAGGATGCGGTTAAGGGTTGGAGAGGACGGTAGGAGTTACCGTAGGCTGTGGTGGTATAGACCACGGAGCCGTCTAGTGCGAACATTTTGACCTCGTAGTATGCGGCAACGGAGCCATCGGCACTTGTTGCCTGCGGGAAGGAGATCTCCATACGCTGCGAGGAGGTGTTGTCCTTTCTGCCTTCAAGTGTGACACCTATGCCAAACTGCGGCAGGGTATTGCTATGGCTCTGTTTAGGCAGGGAAGAGACCTTTGCGTGCGTAAAGAGACCGTTGTGATCGGAGACCTCAACGCCGTCGCGGACGTTGTGGATCACGTCGAATTCAAGAACCTGCATTTTTTCCGAGGTCACGAAGCAGAAGTCGACCGAGCCTTGATTACCGTAATGCGAAACGGTGGAGGTGGTCTTTTCCGCCGCGTATCTGCTGTCTGCGATCAGCTCGCTTGCGAGCATCTGGCCATAGGAGACCGAGCCCTCCTTGGTGTTGTAATCTCCCGTTGCGAACACGGGATATCCCATTGCCTCGAAGCGAAGGATCAGACTGCGGATCATCTGTGTCTGTACTACGTTGGCGGTCTGATCACCCCAATCGAGGTGGCAGTTGATGTGAACGTATCGGAAGCCTGTTTTGATATCCTCCAAAACGACCCAGGTGCAGGTGCGGTTCATCATATTAGCCGAGGTGTTGTATTGAGAGGGAACGTCGGGAGTGGTGGACATCCAGAAGGTGTTGGAAGCAACAGCTTTGAATTTGTCCTTGCGGTAGTATACGTACGTACCGAAGTTACCTGTGTCCTCACCGTAGCAATCCACACCAACGCGAGCGTACTTGTCGCCGATTTTGGCATCCAGACGGTTAGCCCACGCCTTGATGCATTCCTGCACGCCGATGGAGTCGGGCTCAAGAGCGAGCAGAGAGTTGACCATTGCGGTATACCGTTGAGAGACGGTGTGCTCATCACAGAGCAGGTTCTGGCTGATGACCCTGACCTCCTGCTCGGGGAGCATAACAAGGGGCTCGGTTTCTATTTCCTCCGAAGACTTTGTGGTTTGTTCCTCAGAGGAAGATACTGCGGTGGTTTCCTCGTTTGTGTCGGTTGCTTTATCGGTTCCTGCTTGCCGGACGCCGTTTGCGTTGCAGGATATGCACGACAGCGGGATTATCCCCAGCAAAAGCAAGCAAATCATCTTCATAAATAACGGTCTTTTATTCATCAGCATAAGAAGATTCCTTTCTTTATTCGAATACTGTGCTATCATCGTTATTATAGCACATCGGAATATTGTTGTCAAGGAGCGTTGAGGGCAAAAGTTGGATGATGCTTGAGATTGCCCGATTATTTGCAAATCCGCCCTTTTGTGCGGCGTGAATTGCTGTACGTGCTGAAGGCTTTGTTCAGTCAGCCGCGCTATACGACAGCTTGGGATCGGTATTTTAAACCCGTTTTAGCACAACAAAAAGCCACGGCTTGCCGTGGCTTTTCGTTATGCCTGTATAGGTTCAGGTTAATTGCCCGAAGCAACAGCAAGCTTTTTCAAAATCTTGTTGACCGATTTTTCGGTGCTTGCCATATAAGAGGAGAGCGCCTTTGTAGTATCTGCCTTGGTTAATTCGGGAACCATATAAAGAATCTGTGAGCCGGAGAATGCGCTGAAATATGTTTGCGCAAAGTCGGTACAGATACTATCCCAAATGATCTCCAGCATCTGCTTATCAAGGGGGGATTCTGCAACCTGCTTACCAAGAAGCTTTTCATAGAATGCCGTGTTGACGTCCTCGCTGTAGAAGGAGAGCATTTCAAGGGTATCACCAACCATTGTGAGATCTCTCACGTAAGAGGGAACACAGGTATAGCCACCCCATTGGAGAGAACGGTAGCCAATATCCTTCTGGGATTCATCAAACATCGGGTAGGGAAGAACGCCGAAGTTAATGTCATAATTGAGCAGATCGGGAAGGCTGTTGGTGGAGAGGAGGGTGAGCAGAGAGGTGCCATCCTGAAAACTGATCTTCTCGGTGCTTGCCCAAGGCCAGAACCAAGCATAATCGGAGCCCGCAAGCTCCTTCAGCTTTTCGACAATCGCGGTGGTTTTTGCTTTATTCACGTCATTGTATGCGGAGACGGCATATTCGCCTTTTTCATTCATTTCAATCAGATTTACGTTACAGGCATTTAAAAACCCAATGAAGGGAACGTTCTGCTCGCCCATAATGCCAAAGGTGTCGTCGATCGTTTTGCCGTCACCTGCATTGTCTATATACACGAGCTTGGAAATATCGATCATACGATCCAGAGTCCAACGGTAGCTTGTAACCAGATCGTACAGGCTTTCGTTAAGAGCATCGTCGTATTTGTCCAATATGTCTTTGTTAAAGACAACCGCATAGGTGTAAAGAATATTGAAGTCGCTTTTTGCCAAATAGTATTTGTCGTTAAAAGCACATTCGTCCATAATTCCCTTGTTCCAATAATCCGCATCAAGATTTATTTCGGGAATGCTTTCAAAATCGGTGAGATAATTCTCGGTTACAAACCCGTCAATACCGTGGTATACATGGGTCAAAAGGGTGTCGATAGAGCCGTCTTTATTTTTAACGGTGGTTTTGAAGGGCTCAATATAGTTGGACGTTGATAATGCCTGCGTTCCCACAATGCTGACCCCCAAGTGGTTGTATACCTTTTGCTGACGGTCGAAGATTGCCTGAGAAAGAACGTCGTTGGCGCTTTCCTCCACCCAGTGATATTCAAATTTGTTGGAGTCACCGTGAATCAGAAGAAAGAAATCAGTGTCGTAATTGTTTTCAGGTCGGGGAGCCAACACAGCCTCATCGGTTTCCGAATCTGATTCTACGGATATGTTCTCGGAAATGCTTTCAGCAGGAGCTGTGGTTGATTCTTCGTTGCTGCTTGCGGAATCGCAAGCAGTAAAGGTCGGTATCAGGAGAAGAAATGCTAATATAAGCGAAATGAGTTTATAAGCAATTTTCATTTTTTATACCTTTCTTTGATTTATTTCACAACTTGGATGAAAGCGGTTCATAAGTATTCCGGAAGATATCTGAATCTGAAAACCATTATTTTTCTTCAAAAATCATACCCATCATATAGCTTTCGGAAAAGACGGGGCTTGTGGAGAGATCGGTAATCTCGGCATTTCGAGCCATATCAAGGCATTTTTGTTGCAGGTCGCGGTTCAAGAGCAGCATAGACGCTCCTGCCAGCGCGGCGTTTCCAACCGCCTTGATCACAGAGGCGAGAGCGACGGGCAAAAGCCCTGTTTTTCTTGCGCTTTCGGGATTGAGATAACTGCCGAAGCCACCGGCTACAAAGAGTGTGGCAACGTCCTCCGCGTCGATTTTGTGACGGTCGAGAAGGGTCTCGATTCCTGCACAAATGGCACTTTTTGCAAGCTGAACCATACGGATATCCTTTCCTGTCAGCGTGACGGGAGGAGCTAAGGGGTAGGGATCCTCCTCGAGATAGCCGCTTTCGTCAAGCTCCTCAATCTCCAAAAGACCTGCCACGGCATCGATCAGTCCGCTTCCGCAGATGCCGCGGGGATCAGCGTCTCCTACGGTATGGATGATTAGCGTGCCCTTGTCCGCGGTCACATTATCGATCGCACCCACAGCGGCGCGCATTCCCATAGAAATGCCAACGCCTTCAAAGGCGGGGCCTGCTGCTGTGGAGCAAACGGTCAGCCTGCCACCGTGGCAGATTGCCATTTCTCCGTTGGTGCCGATATCGGCAAGCATCAGCGTACGCTTGGATTCACAGAGCTGTGTGGACAGCAGAGCACAGGTCGTGTCTGCTCCCACGAAGGCGGAGATGCAGGGTGGGAGATAGACCTGCGCGTCGGTTGCGAGGGCTGTCAAGCTCAGATCACCTGCCGTCATGAATTCTCCGAAAAGCCTATCGGCTTCAAAGGGCGCGCGTGAAAGTGAGAGGGGAGAGCTTTCCGTCAGCAGATAGAGCATAACGGTGTTGCCCGTGATGACCAAGCTGTCAAGCTTTTCGGGAGAGAGATTCGCCATATGGCAGAGCTTTGTCACAAGATCGTCGATCGCTTGTCTGATCGATCCCGCCAAGGCAGATGCCTGCCCGCCCAGTGATGCCTCGATGCGGGAGATCACGTCCGCGCCCCAAGCCGATTGAGGATTGAGTGCGGTTGCTTCGGAGAGCAGCTTGCCCTCGGTGTCATATAGTCTTGCGGCAAGGGTGGTGGTGCCGATGTCGATGGCGGCACCGTATTGGGTAAATATAGGATTACAGACGGTCTGGGTAAGCGTGCTGTTGCTTACGATGCGATCCTCGTCTGCGTTTCTTTTCTTGTTGATATGGGTGACCTGACAGTCGCCTTCAGCATACGTGCAACAGGATAGACGGACGCCCTGCTCGATCTCGGCGGAGCTCAACAGCCTTTTTTCGGATTCCGAGAGCGGAGAGAGCGCGCCGCTTGCCATCACCTTGCATTTGCCGCATTTTCCGTGACCGCCGCAGGGCTTTTCTCTCGATAAGAGCTCTGAGAGCAGGATGCCTGCCTCTTCTTCCCGTGGAATACCGTCGACTGTAACGGCGATCCTTGCTTGATCACTCATCGCGCGCTCCTTCTTCGGTGCAGAACAGCACCGTGCCGAAATAGGTGACGGTGTTCTGCCCGTTGATGTATTTCATGCCAGCAGACGAGGCCAAGCGGGAGACGTTGACTCCGTATGCCTCAAGAGAGGGCATAGCAAGATCGGGGTGACGGCAAGGCTCACCCGTTTTTTTCGTGCATTCCTCGCAAACGCCGCAACCGCCCACGCTCAAATGAAGCGCGCGGACGATCTCGTTGCGATCGAATACTTTTCTCATTTTTTGCGAGAGCGTGCTCATGCCCCGTCTCGCTTCGATCATACCCTCAAAGTCGAAGCTGTCCTCAAGAGCGCTGACGGTCTGATAGACCATAGCGTGATCGTATTTTTTAAATTCTGCCATCAGCTCTTCGATCTCACCCACGTCGGGGGGACACATCCAGCATTTTCCGTATGTGCCGCAGGCATTGACAGCACACATATCGCGAAACTGTCTGTCAAGGGCGATCTCTGAGGTGTCGATCACGGAGGCATTCGTTGCTCCGAGGAAAAGCGCTTCCTTTGTAAGCGCATCAAAAAGTTGCTTATTTTTCATAGTATTCCCGTACCGCTTCAAAAAAGGCGTCTATGTTTTCCCAAGGGGTCTGCGGCGGAATGTCACAGCCCGAGGAGATTACGAAATTTTTGTGCGCACAGCAGCTCTCCATCAGAGCAAGCGTCGTTTCACGGACGATATCGGGAGTCCCCATACGCAAAATGCCCGCGGGATCCACGTTGCCCATAACGGGCACGTCGGAGGGGAGCTTTTCAAGCATTGCCTTCATATCGATGGCATTGCCGAAGTGGTATGCCGAGGAGCCTGTTGTAAGGATAGACTCGGTCATACGAGGGGTGTTGTCACCGCAATTGTGGTAGATCAGCAAAAATCCGTCGTCCTGCACGGCATCCACGATCTGCTTGACGTAGGGTGAGGAAAATTCCTCCTCCAAGGCAGGGGAGAGCAGACCCGATACGGGTTCTGCAAGCAGGATGCCGTCAGCACCCGCCGATTTATATGCCCTTGCGTATTCGATCAAGAATGCGGTGGTCTTTTCCAAAACAAGGTGCACCATATCGGGGTCATCGTAGCAGTCCATCATGATCTCGGAGACGTCAAGCAGACGCGCCGCGAGAGAGAAGGGGCCAATCATGCCTGCGAAGGTTGGGCGGTCGGTGATCCTTTGCGTCGCCTTGCGAATTGCGTCGATATAGAGTCCCGTGCGCGCAGAGCCAACCGTGGGGATCTGCAAGGCCTCGGCTTCCTCCATATCATTGATGAGTCGGCCTGTGACAGTTGGAACCTCGCTATCCGAGAAGCGGACGGTAGCACCAAAAGCTTCCGCCTCAACGGAAAGATCCATCAGGCTGACAGCCGCCGCACTTTGTGTGCGCTCTGCGACGAGCCTCATACCTTCAGCCTGCAGGTCGCTGTCGGAGATCAGACGACTGACGGTAACTCCGAGCAGAGAAACGCAGGGGAAGGACAGGATGGGAAGTGCTGTTTTTTGTGGGGCGGTCATCATTTCAGATAACCATTGCTTCATATTTCGGTTCATACGTTTATCCTTTGCACAATTCAACAGCCGCGTCTGCCGCGCTTGCCGCATCGGAGGTATAGCAATCCGCGCCGATCTTCTTGCAGAAGTCCTCGGAAACAGGTGCGCCGCCGATCATGATCTTGACCTTGTCGCGGATGCCTGCTTCTTCTGCAGCCTTGACCACGTCTGCCATTACACCCATAGTGGTTGTGAGAAGCGCGGAGCAGCAGATGATCTGACAGTTTTCTTCGATCGCGGTCTTGACGAAGGTCTCGGGGGAAACGTCCGTGCCAAGGTCAACGACCTCAAGTCCCTTGCCCTCAAGCATCATCTTGACCAGATTCTTTCCGATGTCGTGCAGGTCACCCTGAACGGTGCCGATGCAGACCTTGCCCTTAGCGGCAATGCCCTCAGCCGCGAGATGGGGCTTCAGTACCTGTGTACCCATATTCATTGCGCGTGCCGCAACAAGAACCTCGGGAACGTAGACCTCGTTGTTCTTGAACTTTTCGCCTATAACGTTCATACCCGAGAGAAGTCCCTCGTTGAGGATGTCGGCAGGTGCACAGCCCTCTGCAAGTGCTTTTTCAACAAGCTCCTTGACGATCTTGGCTTTGCCTCTTTGCAGGTTTTCGGAAATTTCATTCAAAATGCTCATGATAAGTTCTCCTTTTTGTTTTTTACAGTTATCTTGGGTATAAAATGTTCGGTATTGATGGGGAGTCATCCCCGTATATGCGTTGAAATTGTGATAGAATGAAGGCGTGTCTCGCAGACCGCATTGCTTCATGATCTCCTCCACGGTAAGGTCGGTCTCCTCCAAAAGCTTACAGGAGTGAAGCAGTCTGACGTTTCGCAGATGCTCGGAAAAGCCGTTGCCCGTCAGCCGCTTGAAGAGGCGGCTCAGGTAGGATTTACTAATGTAAAGGGTATCGGCAATCGATTCCAGTGTCAGATCGCTTTCGTGAAAGCGGTCTCGGACGGTCTGCAGGGCGGCGGATACCACGCTCCATTCCTTGGGTGGTAGGGAGGGGAGGCTTTTAATTGCGCTGTTAACGTAGCGCCCCACGGTGATCAGGAGTAGTGAAAGATAGGATCTCACAGCGTCCTGCCATTCGGTTTCCTTTTTGTCGGTCTCCTCCTCGATCAGGTTGAAGAAGGAGCAAACCTTTTGCTTGGTCTCCTGATTCAGCATAGCGTATGCGGTCACGGTATCGTCGTTGAAGATACCGTAGCAGAATCGCGGGTCGCCATAGGAGGCAGTGTTTCCGTCGAACCAATGCTCCACCCTGAAGCAAAGATGGCGAACCCTCAGGGGCTCACTGCCCTCCGAGCAGAGGAAGCCGTGAGTAATATCGGGGTAGATTATATAGATGTCTCCCTCCTTGCACGGGATCTCGCGATCGAGGATCTTGTGGATCCCGCTTCCCGAGGTGACCATACTGATCTCCATACAGCTTTGCGTGTACGTGCAGGGCTCGGTTGTCCCATGCCTGTAGCTGCTTTCGGAGATATGGACGTCGGGCGACTGCGGCACGTCCCATGCGGAGGGGGGATTGCCGATTTCTTCTGGCCGTACCATCCTTGCGGCTCCTTTCTGTTTTTTCTACGGCTGTGTACTTAAAAAAGCTTCAGCTCCTTGACCTTTTCAGCGTAATAGCAAACCAGCTCGAATTTGGAGCCGGGCATTAATCTGTGGTCGGGGCAGGGGATAAAGCCGCCGAGCTTCACAAGCTCCTGCAGGCGCTCAAGCTCGCGGTCAACCGCATCCTTGTCAATGCGCAATGCGGTCTTGTCCATACCTCCCACACCTAACACCTCTTTGCCGAAGCGCGCTCTTGCGGGAGCGAATTGGTCGCCCCAAACGCCGACCTCGATGGGAAACATCGTGTTGACGCCGTTTTCCACCCAGGTGGGAAGCAGCTGATCGGTCACACCATCGCAGTCGAGGGAAATGATATCGATGCCGTATTTGTGACAGAGATCGTTTCTCTTTTTGTAGTGCTTTGCGCAAAGCTCGTCAAAGAGAGCGGGGGAGAGCAGAGGGCCGTTTTTGAAGCAGATGTCCTCCCAATAGTGGGCAAAGTCGAATTTGGCACCTGTTTCAAGGATCGCCTCGGCGCATTTGTATTGCATATCTGCGTAGGTGTCCACAATGTCGGCGAAAAGCTCCTCGTCCTCGTCATAGATCAGATAGCTCATGCCCATTACCGTAGTGATGTCACGAATGCTTCCCAATACGCTGCCGAGGTGGAGGCCGATAGGATACTCCATATCTCTCGTTTCGTTGAATCGCTTGAAGGCTTCAACGTTCACGCGCTCTGCAAAATACTGCATCTTGGGCTTGAACAGCGTTTCAAACGTCTCTCTGTCCTTTAAGAGATAGTCGTCCTCGGAGGGAATGGAGGTGATGCCGGGCTTGACCCTTTCGATGACACCGTTGCGAGTCTGTACGCGCTGGCTTCCGTCGGGCAGTATTTCAAGGACCTTGTGCTCAAAGGCGGGAGAAAGCCCGTTGTTGCTTCCTCTGCAATTGTTCCAATTGAAGTCCCAGCCGATGATCTTGTCAAGCTCCTTTTGCGCCGCGCTTCCGTCTGCCTTGGCGGCGATTGCCATTTCCTTGGAGATGTGTCCTTGCTCAGCCCATTCGAGAAGCAATACGTCCCAATAGCCAAAATGTACGGCGGGCATGCGGTCTGCACTCTTAAAGTGCAGGATGTTCATAGCACGTTCGCGGTTAGTCATAACGGTTTCTCCTTACTGTATTTGGTCATTCTCTTGCCAATTTATATATCAGATCGTATGCGAATTCAAGATCTTCCATAGAACAGTGCTTTTGCACGAAATGTGTGGTGCAAACGATCCATCTCTTGCCTCTCAGCTTACCGAATACGCGGCGGATCTCGGATTCAAGCTGTTCTTTCGGAAGGATACCGATAGCAGACTGAACGCAAACGCCGCCAAGGATGGCGAATTTGTCAGCGTATTTATCAAGATAAACGTCATAAGACATTCCCGCGTTCTCCTGCCAGGGATGAATCACGTCAAGGCCTACCTTTGCAAGATCGTCTGCTACCTTCATTACACAGCCGTCGGAATGGAGGCTGCAAAAGGCTCCTCTTTCATGAACGTGATCTACTACGCGCTTCAAGTGGGGGTAAACGATCTCGCGCCAGGTATCGGGGCTGAACATCATATCCTTTTGGGAGCCCCAATCGTCGGAAATGTGTATCATATCAAGCCCCATATCGACACATCTGTCTACAAACCCGAGAGTCCACTCCGACTGACGGCGGTAGAGCTCACTCAGCTCGTCGGGATATAGCGCGACCCACATCAGCTGATTTTCAATGCCGAAAACGTCGTTGTGGCATTCAAAAAATCCGGGGGTCTGCACGTAGCAGAAGCGGTCTCTGCTTTTTTGAAACTCAAAGGATGCCTTCAGTGCCGCATAGTCCTCCTCACGGTCATAGACACCGTAAATAGGCTTGTCGACCAAAATGTCGGGAGTCAATTCGCCGTATTCGGCCTTGAGCTCGTTGATCACCTGATAATTAAAATTACAGGGACCACCAAAGATGTGCGCAATATCGAATTCATATTTGTCCTCAAATGCCGCAACAGAGCCCCACTTTTCGGTGATTTCGGCACCGAGATTGCCCCATACCCAGCCGTATATGGGCTGACGGTCGGTTTCTTGTCCGAGGATCGTACGTCTTACTCTTTCTGTACCGTTCATAACATTTCCTTTCTATGTTTCTTACACGTGAACGTTGCCGTGGAAGCCGCCTGCGCGGCCAATATCGTCTTCTGCCTGCTTCTTTTGGAAGGCAAATATCTTGATGCCCTTGTCTACCGTGTTTTTATAGATCTTTTCCATATCGTTGTATTCGGGCTGTGACATATTGATGCCGTAAAGCTCGGGCAGCTGGCATAAAATATCGATATAGTGATCGCCGCGACCGCAGAAATGCACAATGCCACCGCCAAAGCGCTCTAACAGCAGCTTGTCGTAAGGCAGGGAATATTCGCGATAGAGGTCGGGAGAGATATTCATTGCGCTGTCGCTTCTGAGCACCAGCTTGCCGCGATGGTAGAAGGATTCCCAATGAGGGTTCATCTCTTCACTTGCAGGGAAAAGCTTGTGCCATTCGTTCATAAAGCGCGTATAGGTCTCTGTAATCAGAGAGAGCGCGCCGTGTACAAGCTCGGGCTCATCGTACATAGAATAAAACATTTCGCCTCCCCAAAGCAGCTCGCAGACGTCAAGAGGTCCCTGCAGGTCGGGGTGGTACATCGTTACGTATTTTGAAAATTTCGGATACTTAGCAAAGAGCTCTGCACATTCCTCGCTGAACTCAAAGACTTTTTTACCTAATGAGGTACGGAGGTCGGGAACACCGCGCTCTACCATCGCTCTGATCCATTCGGGATCGTTGCAGGCTTTCGTGGTGGGGAGAGTGCTCATATTGCGTGGCATCATAAACATTTCGGCTCCCAGAACCGAGCTCATAATGCCCGTGCCGTAATTTGCACGCAGGCAAAGACAGCGGTTTTTTGAGTTCAGAGAAGCGGAGACCTGACTGAGCTGCATCTGCAGCATCATATCGTAATCCTCAATGGCATCGTTGATATGGATCCGTACAGGCTCCTCTGTGGGAGCGGATAATTTTTTTCTTATGGGAGAGAAGAGCTCTCCTTTGAAGCCGCCGAAGAGAAAGCTTCGCCATTGCGCGAGAAAATCCTCCTCGACCTCGGGATCGATGCGCCTTTCGATATCCTCGATCAGCGCGATGCTTTTTGCACCGGGCTTAAACATAACTGCTTACCCCCTTTTAATTTGTTATTTATGTTTTTATTATATCAAACAAACCAAGAAATGTAAATACGGTAAACGTGTTTTTTGTAATATTTTACAGGCAACAAAACCAAATACTTTTATTGAGCGGATAAAAATACGGTCAATTACAAAAAAACTATTGACAAATGAGAAGGACTGTGGTAAAATGTATTTCAACAAATTAAAGCGTTTGAGCGAAAATAAGTACTTGGTCGGAGCGTTTTCAGAGAGCTGCCGCGGGGCAACCCTTGGTGCGAGGCAGTAACGCAAGGCTGACGAATTCCTTTCGCGAGCCGTGGGCTGAAGGCGTTGCTGTGTAGGCTTTACCGGGTGCGACCGTTATATCGTACGGTGTATGAAGTACACCTATTGAGGCTCTTTTTGAGAAAAAAGAGTAAAACAGAGTGGTAACACGGCTTTTGGGCGTCCCTGTATCCTCCGCTTTCGGAGGGTGCGGGCTTTTTTGTTTTATACGGGCTGAACCGTACAAATAAATTCATATTTTTTAAGGAGAAACGATTATGAAAAAACTTCTCTCTATGGCGTTGGCACTTTTCCTTTGTCTCGGCCTTTGCTCGGCACTTGCTTCCTGCGAGGAAAAAGCAGATTATACAGTTGGCATCTGTCAGCTGATGGAGCACGATTCTCTCGATCAGGCGACACAGGGCTTTATTGATGCGCTGAACAAGAAGATGGAAGAGGCGGGCAAGACCGTCAAGATCGACACGCAGGTTGCGGGTGAGGCAACACTTTGCTCTACGGTGATCAATACCTTTACCGCGAAGAACGTGGATCTGATCATGGCAAACGCAACTCCCGCGCTGACCGCGGCTGCAGAGGCGACCTCCACCATTCCCGTTCTCGGCACGTCGGTTACCGATTATACAGATACCTTTTCCGGAAGCATTCCCGCTAACGTTTCGGGTACCAGCGATGCTGTTCCTTTCGATGAGCAGGCGCAGATGATGATCGATACCTTGAATCTCGTTGCAGGAGATAAGGTGGGTGTGATCTATTGCGCAAACGAGTCCAACTCGTTGATTCAGTATAATGCTGTCAAGGCTCTCTTCGAGGCAGCGGGCATTGTTGTCGAGGCTTATACCTTCTCCGACGCGGCAACCGAGCTGCAGGCGATCGTTAACTCTGCTGTCAGCGAGTGCAAGGCGATCTACGTGCCCTCCGACAACACCGTTGCGCAGAATGACAGCGTAGTCGGCACGATCTGCGAGCAGAACAAGATTCCCGTATTCACAAGCTACGGCGGAGAGATCTGCTATGCGAGCCTTGCAATCGACTACTATCAGCTTGGCTATGAGACCGGCCTTATGGCTGCCGATATTCTTCTCGGTAACAAGCAGGTTTCCGATATTGAGATCAAGACGCTTACTCCTACCGTTGTATACAACAAGGAGCTTTGTGGACTTCTCGGTATTACCGTTCCCGAAAACTGATTCGTATTATTTTTGTATCACTTAGCAAAACAGAGGTAAGTAATGGCTTTTTTAAATGCGTTGCCCGGCGCTGTTGCGGAGGGGCTTATCTGGGGACTTATGGCAATCGGTGTCTATATCTCCTACAAAATTCTTGATATTGCCGATCTTTCCGTAGACGGCTCGATCTGCACGGGTATGTGTATTTGCGCCGTGTCGATTGCAAACGGTGTGCCTGCATGGCTCAGCATCCTGATCGCCTTCATAGCAGGCGCGCTTGCGGGGACTCTGACGGGATTGCTTCACACCGCGGGCGGTATTCCCGCTATCCTTGCAGGTATCCTGACACAGCTGATCCTGTACTCGGTGAATCTGAAGATCCTTGGCGGAAAATCGCTGATCCAGATCAGCTCCCGCCAATATTCGCTCATTTTGAATATGAGCAATAATCCTATGGCGATCGTTGCGGCGGTGGCGATCATCGCGCTTGTGATCGTTGGGCTGTGGCTCTTCTTCTATACCGAGGTGGGCTTGACGCTGAAATCCACGGGAGATAACCCCGATATGAGCCGCGCGCAGGGTGTCAACGTTGACCGCAATAAGGTGATAGGCCTTGCCATCTCCAACGGTGTTGTGGCACTTGCAGGCGCGCTTCTGGCGCAGTATAAGGGCTCTGCCAATATCAACGAGGGCAGAGGTGCCATCGTCGTTGGCCTTGCCGCGATCTTTATCGGCCTTTCGGTGTCCTTGAAGATCAAGCCCAACTTCGTGGTCAGTATGATCGGCGTTGTTGGCGGCGGTATCGTTTATTACATCATTTACAGCTTCGTGATCCTTCTCGGTCTGAAGACGGATTATCTGAAGATGCTGTCTGCAATTATCGTGGCGCTCTTCTTGATCGTGCCCTATATCAAGACCAAGTATTTTACCAAGCAGAAGCCGCTTCCGATGGATGGCGGAGACTCCGAGAACGGTGCGGGAGGTGTTGAGAATGCTTAAAATGACCAATCTCCAAAAAACCTTCAATCCCGGTACCGTAAATGCCAAAACTGCGCTGAAGGGCTTTGATTTGACCATTAACGAGGGTGATTTCGTTACCGTCATCGGCGGAAACGGAGCGGGCAAGAGCACCTTGCTCAACGCCATTGCCGGTGTGTGGAAGCCCGACTACGGTAAAATTGAGATCGACGGTGTGGACGTGACGCAGATGCCCGAGCACAAAAGGGCGGCGTTCCTCGGTCGAGTTTTCCAGGACCCCATGAAGGGAACCTCTCCCGATATGGAGATCGCGGAAAATCTTTCGATCGCCGCAAGACGAGGAACTCGCCGTAAGCTGATCTGGGGATGCACCAGAAAGGAAAAAGAGGGCTACAGAAATCTTCTTGCACAGCTTGAATTGGGTCTTGAGGACAGACTTACTACCAAAGTCGGTCTGCTTTCTGGCGGACAGAGACAGGCGGTCACGCTGTTGATGGCGACTCTTCGTAAGCCTAAGATCCTGCTCCTTGACGAGCACACCGCGGCGCTTGATCCCAAAACCGCGGCGAAGGTGCTGGAGATCACCAACAAGCTTGTGACCGAAAACAATCTGACCACGCTGATGATCACCCACAATATGCACGATGCGATCGCTTACGGCAACCGTCTGATCATGATGCACGAGGGTCGCGTGGTGGTTGACGTTTCGGGCGAGGAAAAGCAAAAGCTGACCATCGAACAGCTTCTCGGTCTTTTTGAAGCGGCAAGCGGAAGTCAGTTCGCTGATGACAAAACCTTGCTTTCCAAAGCGATAAAATAATATTCAAACAAAAAATGCAGTTCTGATGAACTGCATTTTTTTATTTGGGTCTTTAAATTAAAAACCAAAGTAATTCTTTGCGTTGTAGTAGCTGATGTCTGCGGCGATCTTCTTGAGGGTCTCCATATCAGCGGGGTACTCGCCGTCCTCAACCCACTTGCCGAGAAGGTTGCACATAATTCTGCGGAAATATTCGTGGCGGGTGTAGGAAACGAAGCTGCGGCTGTCGGTAAGCATTCCGACGAAGCGCGCGATCATACCGAGGTTTGCAAGTGCTCTCATCTGGCTCTCCATACCGTCTCTCTGGTCGTTGAACCACCATCCCGAGCCGAATTGGATCTTACCGGCTACGCCACCGCCCTGGAAGTTACCGAGCATTGTGCCGAGAACGTAATTGTCCTTGGGGTTGAGGGTGTAGAGAATGGTCTTGGGGAGCATATCCTTCTTGTCAAGTCCGTCGAGAATCTTGGAAAGACCTTCCGCGATCTGGAAGTCGTTTACGCTGTCAAAGCCTGTGTCGGGACCGAGCTGCTTGAACATTCTTGTATTGTTGTTACGGAGCGCGCCGATGTGCAGCTGCCATACCCAACCGCGCTTTGCGTATTCTTCGCCGAGATAAATGAGCTTTTCAATGGTCTCGTCGTCCATGGAGTCAACAGCGTGGTCGGAGAGACGGCAACCGTTTTCGTGGAAGAAATCAAGTCTCTCGGGAAAGTCGGAATTGATCTTGCCGAGATCGGGGCGGAATGCGGGGATGACCTTGGTGTCAAAGCCCTCAACTGCCTTGATCGCTCTGTGGTATTCAAGAGTGTCATAGGGCGCGTCGGTGGTGCAGATCGTCTCTACGTTACTCATCTTGATGAGCCCCTGCACGCGGTATTCATCCTTCGCGAGACACTCGTTTACTCTGTCCCAGATAGCCTTTGCGGTGTTTTCATTCAGGCACTCGTCGATGTCGAAGTATCTCTTCAGCTCAAGGTGGGTCCAATGGTAGAGGGGGTTGCCGATAAGGAGAGGCATAGTCTTTGCAAATGCCATCCACTTCTCGAAATCGTCGGCGTCGCCGGTGATGTATCTCTCTTCGATGCCATTGGTTCTCATCTGTCTCCACTTGTAGTGGTCGCCGCCGAGGAAGAGCTCAAAAGCGTTCTTGAACTGATAGTTTTCAGCGATCATCTTGGGGCTGATGTGGCAGTGATAGTCGATTATGGGAAGATCCTTCACGTGCTCGTAAAGCTCCTCCGCCGTCTTATTCTTAAGCATAAAATTATCTTTAATGATACTCATAACGTTACTCCATCCTTAAATATTGAAATTTCTTCGTATTTATTTGCTTCGTTTTTGGTCTGCTCACCCTCTGCGACCCTTATGACGTAAGAGAGCAGCTCGTCCGAGAGGTCGCTTCCGTCAAGTGTGGGAGAGGCATCGAAATCGATCCAATTTGCCTTTTTGGTGGCAAGATTTTCATTGGTGGCGATCTTTACGGTGGGAACCGCCGTGCCAAGGGGTGTTCCTCTGCCCGTGGTGAAGAGAATCAGGTGAACACCCGCCGCCATCAGATTGGTGCAGGCAACGATGTCGTTTCCGGGACCTGTCAGGAGGGAAAGACCGTTCTTTTCAAGCCTGTCACCGTAGGAAAGCACGTCCACAACCGTGGAAAGACCACCCTTTTGAATGCAACCGAGGGATTTTTCCTCAAGGGTGGTGATACCGCCCTTTTTGTTGCCGGGGGAGGGGTTTTCGTAGATGACTTGATTGTAGCGAGTGTAATAATCCTTGAAATCGTTAACCATTTTTACGGTTTTTTCAAAGATTTCTGCGCTTTCGCAACGGTTCATCAGAAGATGCTCTGCGCCGAACATTTCAGGAACCTCGGTAAGTGCGCAGGAGCCTCCGAGGGAGACCAATCTGTCGCAGAATCTGCCGACCAAGGGATTGGCAGTGATTCCTGAATAACCGTCGCTTCCGCCGCACTTGAGTCCCACCTTCAGCTTGGAAATATGCACAGGCTCGCGCTTGAACGTGTCGGCATAGGCTTTCAGCTCTCCAATCAGCTTTACGCCTTCTTCGATCTCGTCCTCAAAGTCTTGTGTATTCAGGAATTTTACGCGGTTTTCGTCCCAAGTGCCAAGCACCGATTTGAATACGTCGATGTTGTTGTTTTCACAGCCAAGTCCGAGGACGAGCACACCGCCCGCGTTGGGGTGATTGACCATTCCGCGAAGAATCTGCTGAGTAGTGGTCTGATCGTCACCAAGCTGAGAGCAACCGAAGGGGTGGGGGAAGCATTTCGCACCCGTCAGATCAGCTAATTTTTCAGCGATCTTGTTGACACAGCCAACGGTGTTGACGATCCAGACGTCGTTTCGGATGCCAACCTGACCGTCTTCACGAATATATCCCATAAAGGTGAGGTCGGTGTCAAGCTTTTCGTCGTGACACTCGGCTTTTTCATAGGTGTATTCAAGCTTTCCCGATAGGTTGGTCTTGACGTTGTGGGTGTGAACATGGTCGCCTGCCGCGATATCTTCGGTAGCGTGACCGATGGGCTGACCGTATTTTATAATATTTTCGCCGCATTTTATGTCACGCAAGGCATATTTGTGACCGTCCTGCAGGTTGATTCCAACGTTGTCAAGCTTGTTTATGATAAGGAGATTATTTTCTCTCGACATACTTTGCTACCTCTTTTTCAAGGAAGGAGAGATCCTCACCCCAAAGCTTTTCGTTGGCAAGAATTTCGCTGACGGTTGCTGACTTCATAAAAGCTGTGACCTCGGGGTCGTCGTTGGTCATATCTGTCATATAGAAGTCGATCAGCTTGGCGAAGGAGAAAAGAAGGGTCTCGGGCATCTTGTCGAATCTTTTGATGTATTCAAGGATCGAGGGAAGAACGCGCACCTTGAACTTGCTGACGCTGTTGAGGGCTATGGAGATCAGCATATGCTTGATGTAGGGGTTGGAGAAGCGGACGATGACGTTGTCGGCATACTCGATCAGCTCCTCGCGAGGAAGGTCGAGTGTGGGAATGATCTCCTCGTAAACGCACTTTTTGAGGTGTGCGCACATCGTTTCGTCGTCGATGCAGCTCTTGACGGTGTCAAGGCCTGAAAGGAGAGCGTAGGGAACCATTGAGGTGTGCGCGCCGTTGAGGATGCGGACCTTTCTCGTTCTGTACATCTCAAGATTGTTGGTGACGATCACGTTGAGATCGCATTTGTCAAAGGGAATTTCCTTGCAGATATCTGCATATCCCTCGATGACCCAAAGATGGAAATATTCGCTGGTGTTGACCATCTTGTCGTCAAAGCCCACGTCGATCTGCTCGTCCTTGGGATAACCCGTGTTGATGCGGTCAACGAGCGTATTGCAAAAAATGTTTTCTGTTTCGATCCAATTTTTGAAGCCGTTTCCAAGCTCCCAAAGATCGGCATACTGAAGGATGCACTTTTTCAGATTCGCGCCGTTTTTATCGATCAGCTCGCAGGGAAGGAATACAAAGCCCGAAAGTCCGAGCTCAAATCTCTTTTTCAGTAGCTGAGTGAGCTTCGCGGGGAAGCTTTTGGCAGGTCTGTCGCTGATCTTGTTGTCTTCCTCAAAGCAGATGCCCGCTTCGGTTGTATTGGAGATGATGAAGCGGAAATCGGGGTTTTCCGCAAGCGCCATATACGCGTCGAAATCGTCGTATGGCTTGACGCAACGGGAGATGACGTCAATCTTTTTTACGTCCACGCCCTCGCTTCCGCGGCAAAGATGGGTATATACGCAGCCCTGCGCCTCCAAGGTGTCGCAAAGACCCTTTTCGATTGGCTGAACGACCACGACCTTGCCGTCAAAATCTGTTTTTTCATTGATGATCTGGAGCATCCAATCGGCAAAGCCGCGAAGGAATCCGCCCTCACCAAACTGTATCACTTTTTCTTTCATTTTTCGATCCTCCGAAAGTTTTTTCTATCCAATATAAATTATATATCAAAAAAACACAAAAATCCTTAATAATTTTGACAGTTCTTAAAAAAAATCTTGATTTTATTGATGTTATGTGGTATAATGAAAAAAATCAAGAAAGAAAGAGTGTTTTTTTGAAATATGTATGATAACACCGAGAGAGGAAAGGAATTCTACTTTCACCGCGACGAGGTAACGGATAAAACGGAGAGCTTTAAGGGCAGAAAGCACTATCATCACCATTTTGAGATATACTATATTGACGAGGGCTCTTGCTGTTATTTTATCGATAACAAAAGCTACCAGCTCCTTCCGGGAGACATTATTTTCGTTCCTGCGGGGGTGGTGCATAATACGGAATATAAAAGCACCCTGCACACCCGTCTACTGGTCAGCTGTGCGGAGTGGTATATGCCGATGTCGGTTCGGCATCTCTTTTACGAAACGCCATTTCATTTCCGAAACAGTGAGCTCAGCCGCGAGATCAAGGATCTGCTTTTGCTTATTGAAGCAGAGTATGCCGATCCCGATGATTACAGCATCGAGAGCTTCCGCAGCTATATGTACAGGCTTTTTATCATGATAGCAAAGAGCGTGGAATTGAATACGGCGAAAAAGAGTGACAAGCACTATATTGAGGATGCCATCGAGTATTTGCAGGGAAATTTCACCTCAAATATCACCCTTGGAGAGATCGCGGGACGGTTTTTCGTCAGCCCCGAGCATTTTTCCCGCATTTTTAAGCGGGAGACAGGCTTTAATTTTTCCGAGTATCTGAATCTTTTGCGACTCAAAAAAGCGGAGAGCCTGCTTCGTCAGCTCAATACCGCGCCCATTACAGAAATCGCCCAAAGCTGTGGCTTTAACGACAGCAACTATTTCTCAGTGCAGTTCAAAAAGCTCTATGGCATCTCGCCGAAAAAGTTTCAAGGAATGAATAGGGGATAAGAAGCGTTCTTTCCAATAGATTGTTGTCAACAAAAAAATCCTTTTCCTGACAGGGCGTTGCCCTTAAGGACAGTTTTGAGGGTATATTACCTACCGACAGGAAAAACAAAAATCGCAGATTGATTTTCTGCGGTTTTTGTGATATAATAAGCGTATAAGTATATGAATGATAAATGAGAATTATACGAGGAGGTGTTCTTTATGGGAAAGATACTTGGTTCGTGGAGCGGAATGAGAAAGTATCTTGAACAAGATATGCTTGCTAATTCATTAAAAGGCAGACTAAGATATGGTTGCACTACATACGTAGGAATGGACGGCTGTCATATTTTTGAGGTTTGCATAGATGATGAGCAAGTAAAACGTTTCTCTTGGGAAACCGTGAACACCTATTTTATTGATAGTGGATATACGAAAAATGCTAACCCAAGCGGTATTGGTGAATACTGGGCAGAGTTTTGGACATTGTTGGAGAAATATCCTATAAATCAACGTACGGAATATACAGATGAGGAATTTTGTGAAGCTTTAGAAATATATCGCAACCAAGACATACAGGAGAGTATTTTTTCAAGTCATCCTATTGTTAGAATGTTTGCGGTTTTAGATAGACGCATAGGAAAAAGAACACTACAAAAATTACATGCTGCGCTTGAAGAACAACCGGAATGGTTGAAGCAGTTTTATTTATTGAGGTTAAAAACAGAAAACATCATATGAAGATTGTCAAATTCAAATTTATCGAAAGGCATAGGTATACAGATAGCTAAAAGGCTCCCTTGTGTAAAAGGAGCCTTTTTTGTTCACCTATGACTTATCAATTTTCCTGACAAGCACTGCATTTGTGTCCACAAATACAAAAATACGGCATACCCCTTTTGAGATATACCGTATTCTTGCAAAACTATCCTTTAGGGTACGCCCCAATTGGAAAAGGATTTTTTGTTAAAGGCACGCTACGCTTTTTGAAGATTACACCGTATCGTCTTTTTTGGTTGTTTTTTTCTTTTTGGATTTGCTCTCCGTTTTACTTTCAGTCTCTGCAGACTTTTTCTTTGATCTTTTGGGAGCGCTTGGCTTCTTTTGGGGCTCGTCGCTCACAGGTGCGGGTGGATCAAGCTCTCGGTCACAGATCTTGTAGGCGGCGGCTTTTCCAAGGTTGCCGTGTTCCTCTACGAGTCCGAGATGCATCAGGGTCTTGACGATGGAATATGCATCCATTCCGCGAATCTTCGTCTTTTCGGAATAGTTTTTTACACAAAAAGGATTTGGAAGGCCCTCGGGTAAGAAGAGCTTATAGTCCTCAACTCCTTTGAAGATGTAGGCGCGGAGCAGGGAGATGGGAATCAGCTCATACTTTCGGTAACGTGGGCGTTTTCTGCCATCGGTTTGCATATTTTTCTTGTATTGCTCGCCCTCCATCATGAGAATGACTAAAGAGAAGCGGGGGGAAGCGATAAAATCTCTGAAAAAATAGAGCTCACTTGCGATGTCCTCGACTCTGCCCTTCAGCGGTGATTTTTTCCTGTTTTCAATACTTCCGGTTTTGTTGTTGATGGTACTGACCCACTTGGTCTCTGCAATGGGGTGGATGACCATCACGTTATAGGTGGTGTTTTCAAGGATCCACGCGATCTTATCGCGCAGGGGAGAGAATCCGCCTGTTTGGATTTCATAAATCGTATTGCCGTCCAACACGTCGGCAACGAAGCGGCGCTTTTTTTGCTTTTTGTTATCCTCCCCGTCGCAAGCCCGTTCTATACATCCCGCGCTGCCGTCGATGAGGATCTCGTGCTTGCTCTCATCGGGGCAGATAAAGCGCTTGATGGCGGCGTGCATCTGCTTTTCGCCAAGCGTTCCGATACCGTCGTAGACGTCGTCTTCCAAGGGCAGACGGCAGGCCTCGGTCATTACGTCGATGACGATGCGGCGAAATCGTGCCGTATCGGTGCTTGATATTTCAAAAATGGAAAGGTTCTCCTTCGGTTGCATAAATAGGCTGCCTCTTTCAAAAAATTGTGCAAATGATTTATAAAAATCCGTACAAACTAATTTTATCACAATTTTGAAAATTGTCAACTCCCATATCAGTAATTGTTACACATCAAAAGTGTCACGGTCACGCAAAATAATACCGTGACGACGGATGATGCATCTGTTGCGCAATTTCATTAAAGGAAACGAAGACATGAAGAATATCAGAAAAACAGCAATTTTTCGCCGAGTGCTGATGCTTGCGCTGTGTACGGCGATGCTTCTCAGCCTGTTTTGCGCGGGTGCTTTTACCGTAGAGGCGGCGCAGGACAGGATGGAGCTGATCCCCGGCGGTGTGCCGTTTGGGGTAAGATTCAACACCGAAGGCGTAGTTGTGGTCGGATTTTGCGATCTTGAGGGGTTGCAGAAAACAGAAAATCCCGCCTATCTTGCGGGCCTTCGTCCAAAGGACGTGATTCTGCGGATAGGCGGCAGGACGGTGACCGATGCGGCAATGCTCACCAAGGCGGTGGAGGAATGCGGAGGACGGGCGCTGAGCCTTACCTACACGCGCGGCGGTGTGGAAATGAATGCCTCGCTGACTCCCATATACTCAAGCTCGGAGGGCAAATATAAAACGGGGATCTGGGTGCGCGACAGTGGCGCGGGGATCGGCACGATCACCTATATCGATCCTCGTACGGGTAGCTTTGGCGGCTTGGGACACGGAATTTGTGACGGTGAGACGGGCGAGCTGATACCCATGACCTACGGCGTGGTGACCGACGTGAGGATCAGCGCGGTCAAGAGGGGAGTATCGGGCGCGCCCGGTGAGATCAAGGGCTATTTCGGCACCGAGAAGAAGGGTAAGCTGATGGGAAACACCGATTGCGGTGTTTTCGGACAGCTGACCTCGATCCCCGAGGGCTTGGGCAAGGCGATTCCCGTGGGGACGCGGGAATCGGTACAGAGTGGCGAGGCAACGGTTTTGTGCACGCTCGAGGATGGAAGGCGTTGTGAGTATAAGCTCGAGATCGGCGGCATCGACAGAGACGCGAAGGGCTCAAAGTGCTTTGTGATCAAGATCACCGATGAGGAATTGATTTCCAAAACAGGCGGAATTATCCAAGGTATGTCGGGCTCGCCTATAATCCAAAACGGCAAGCTGATCGGCGCGGTGACACACGTTATGATAAACGATCCCACCGTGGGGTACGGAATTTTCATCGAAAATATGCTGAGCGCGGCAGAGGTGCCGATTGCGAAGGCGAGTTAAATGCAAAATGCGAAATTGAATAAAAATGTTGTCCTTATCGTAACACAATCCTATTTGGTGTTATTTTAAGGACAACAATTATTTTATTCATATTTTGGAGGAAAGAAAAATGAAAAAGATTTATTGGATTCTTATTATCAGTATTTTGGTATGTACTTTTGTCGCCTGCAGCGTCAATAATTCAGACGAAAACACCACCGAAACTAATGATATAAATGCTACTACCGATGTAATTGATAACAAAGTAGATTTTACTGTTGACAGCATAGTGGAATTTTTTAATGAGGATTATAATGCTCAACAATACACATCGGAGATGATATCGTATTTGATTCCGAATTTTGAAAAAAACGGTATTGCTCTTAACGGAAACATTACGACTGTCATTCACTTCACAAAAAAATCATCCACGCCAGAACTTACAGATTGGTCTTGGGCATATGTCTACGAATTTACTGAAGAGGCGGATGCCATTGCATTTGAAGAAAACCGCCGCGTATTCGTTGAAGCCACTGAAGAAAACGGTGTGTGTGTCCGTTGTGGACTTATAGTTGTATTTGGTTCCGCTCCAATATTATCTTCAATTACAAACAATTAGATTTCAAGTAATTATTGTTAGTTTTTATATGGAAACCGCCGAGAGCAACCGTTTTGATCGCTCTTGGCGTTTTTTCGATACAAAGCAGACATAACTGTGAGCCATATTGTCCATTAACAATCAGTCTGATTTGTGATATAATAAATCTAATTAAAACTTTATGGAGAAAATTATGAAACGAACACTTTGGAATATCACATTTGCATCAATTATCACGCTAGTCGCATACATTGCTCTATACGCCATTTGGGGAGCGCTTTTGAGTGGTCTTGAAAATCCCACTTTAAGATTGTTTTTGGTTGCGTTGATGGCAACGGCGGCATTCGGATTCTTCTTGGTGTACACGTCAAAAATTAGAAAAAGCATCGGTGAAGATGAGGTCATTTCTGATTATAAAGATAGGAAGTATGTTTCTTTTGCGGATGATTTCAAGCTGGTATTGAAGCGTGAATCCAAAATGCTTATCTGCATTGCTTCGATCGTTTTGGTCTGCTTTATACTGAACACGTTCGATAGTATAGTGTTTGGAAAGAAAACGATTTCTTTCCCGACTTTCGTCTTCGCCCCGATGTGCTTGTTTGATTCAATGATCAATATTCCTTTTGTGGGCTACCTCTTGAGTGCCATTCTCGACTGCCTGACATATATAGCTTTTCTTTTGCTCTACCGAAAAAAGAAATACGATTATTGGATGAAGAATAAGGTGTAAAAAATATGGAACTCAAAAAAATTAAAAGAATTACGCGTGACTCTCGGCATGACGCAAGAGGCTGTTGCCGACCATCTCGGCGTTTCCTCGCAAACCGTCTCAAAATGGGAAGAGGATTATTGTCGCCCGACATAGCACTCCTCCCCCATATTGCCTTGCTTTTCATTTGTTCTCGATATATCGCGGGTATGGATGAATATTCAATGCGGTTTAGAGACTTTTTATTGACAAAACCGACTTTTTGTGCTATGATAACGAAAAAGAAAGCATCACTGCTCGGGTAACGTGCCCTTATGAATGATTCCGTCAATCGAAAGGATAATTTGAAATGTATGATCTGATTATAAAAAACGCAAGCGTTATTGACGGCCTTGGCAATGAGCCCTATATTGCCGATATCGGCATTAAGAGCGGCAAGATCGAGAGCATAGGATCGAAGCTATCGGGAGCTTGCGAGACGATCGACGCTACGGGGCTTACCGTAACGCCGGGATTCATTGATTCCCACAGCCACTCCGATCGCGATGCGGTGGCATTTCCCGATCAAAAGGAAAAGATCGAGCAGGGCATCACCTTCTCGATCACGGGGCAATGCGGGGGCTCCGAGGCACCGAAACGGTTGAGCAATGGCGATATAGAAACAGTCGAGCAATACTTTTCGGCTATGAAGCAAATACCGCAGGGCTCCTATTCGGGGATGCTGATAGGGCACAATTCTCTTCGGCGGGCGGTTATGGGTGATGAAAACCGTGCGCCGACCGAAGTTGAGCTTGAACAAATGAAGGCACTGCTTCGTAACGGTCTTGAAGCGGGAGCCTTGGGTATGTCCTTCGGGCTTTTCTATATTCCGGGTGCATATGCGAAGCTTGATGAGGCGATCTCCCTTGCAAGGGTAGTTGCCGAGTGCGGCGGTATTCTTGCGGCACATCTGCGAAGCGAGAGCGATGGCCTTGAGGAAGCGGTTCGGGAATACCTTGAGATCATAAAAGAATCGGGCTGTCGCGCTGTATTCTCGCACCATAAAGCAATGTGGAGAGAGAATTACGGCAAGATACCGAGGACTCTTGCTATGATAGATAAGGCAAACGCAGACGGTGCGGAGGTTTATCTCGACGTATATCCCTATTCGGCGTCAAGCACCACGCTGATGTCGCGGTTCGTTCCGGGATTTTTGCACCCCGAGGGAACGAAGAGCGCGGTATCGCTGTTGAGCGACAACGTTTTTTGTGCAAAGGTCAAGGAATGGGGCAATAAAACGTGGGGCAACGATCTGAGCTTCGCATTGATAACCGAATATCCCGCCAATCCCGAGTATGAGGGGATGCGGGTCAGCGAAATTGCCAAGTCAAGAGGCGAGAGCGACCAATACGATACAGTGCTGGCCCTTTTGCGTGAAAGCGGAGGCCGTGGATCAGCTTGTTATTTCTGTATGGATGAGGAAGATATTTGTCAGGTGATCGCCCATCCCCGTGCTATGATATGTACCGATTCGGGTGTGAAGGGCAAAGCGGTAAAGCATCATCCTCGCCTTGTGGCGTCATTCCCGAGAGCCATTGCGAAATACGTGCGAGAGGATTCTGTTGTATCGCTTCCCGAAATGATACGAAAAATGACCTCCTTGCCCGCCCGCGTTTACGGGCTTGAAGAGAAGGGCATTATCCGCGAGGGAATGGACGCAGATCTGTGTATTTTTGATGCCGAGCGTATTACGGACCGAGCCGACTATATAAACTGCTCGCTTGCTAACGAGGGGTTATGTTACGTCATTTTGGACGGAAAGACCGTGCTTGAAAACGGATGCTACAACGGCACTCGTGCGGCAAGGGTCTGTACGAAAGTGTAAGAATGGTCGAAAAGTAATTTATGGAATGGAGTTATTTATGAAATCTGTAGTTTTAAGAAGTCATTCGCTTGTTTTATGCTTTGCAGTCCTGCTTGCGTTGGCTGCGTGCGATAACGGAAAGGATACGGAGGTCGGCGAAGAGAGTACAACGCTGTCTTTGCAGGAAAGCACGGAGAGCGCAGAGAGCTCAACGGAGAAGACGGCAGGTGCTGAGACCGAATTCGTTATTCCTGAGATGACTGTTGAAGAGACGAACGGAGCAGCTGCCGTCAGCACAAGCATAGGGCTATCGTATACGGTAAGTGGATATAAGGATTTTTATGACGGAGCATTCATTTTCAAATCGGGACTTACGTTTGAGTTTTCACCCGAAGCCTTTTCTGAAAAATTCAATCGTTTCACGATGCATTACAGCGCAACCGTGCCCGTGCATATTTACGTAACGTATGCGAACCATAGTGGGGAAGAGACGGTTGCGGATTTCTTCGTCGAAAAGGGCGAAGGTAGCTTTTCAGGTCTTATTCTTGATTATCTTGACAAGAAAACAGCAACGTCTATTACCAAAATCGTTGTGGATTCCTGTGAAAATAAGCAGGGCACGTTCACTCTGTATCACCTTTCTGCGGAAAGGGCTGAAGTTTACGTTGGAAACTTCGGATCGACCAAATATTACATAGAAAACGAAAGGTTCAAGCTCGGTGTGGATATGGGCTGGGGTGGCGCGATCTGCTATCTTGCCGATCTGAAATGTAATGTTGAGGGCTTGGAGAATTTGGTTAACAAGGCGGACGAGGGACGGCTTATCCAGCAGTCCTACTACGGAACGAATGCGATTCCCGGTGTTTATGAGCCCGGTGAATTCAATAATGCGAAGTGGAATTACAATCCTGTTCAGGGCGGTGATAAATACGGAAACGACAGCCGTATTATCGATATCGTTGTCAGTGATAACAGTATTTACATCAAGGCTCAGCCTCAGGACTGGTCTCTTGACGGAGCGATCACGCCAAGCTATATGGAGAATACCTTTATCCTTCATGAGGATTACGTTGAGGCAAAAAACCGATTCGTGGATTTTTCGGGATGGACGCATCCATTGACTACCCAGGAAATCCCTGCGTTTTATACGGTAAGCTATCTCGATTCTTTCGTGTGGTACGACGGTATGGAGCCTTGGTCCGAGGATACGCTTTCTTACAGATACGATCTGAATTTCTGGGGGGATCCTATGTATCGGGACAGCTGTACGTTTACGCTGAGACAGTCCAACGACGAAACCTGGTGTGCGTGGGTCAATGCCGAAGATAATTACGGCCTTGGAGTTTACGTTCCGAATGCCGATATATTCGTGGCGGGAAGGCTGTCGTATAATGGAAGCAAGGATGCCGATGCGGGAAACTGCAGTTACGTTGCGCCCTTGAAAAAGATCAAGCTCGTTTCCTATGAAGCGTTGGAATATTCCTATCTTCTGACAGCCGGAAGTGTGGAGGAGATCCGCGCTACGTTTACCGAATACAAGGATTTCACAGCTAATGAGGGCCTTGATAAGAATAGTGTTTCTTCCAGATTGCCGGACGGAGATCTTGATCTTGCGCATATTGATTTTTCAAAAGAGGAATATTGCTCGCTTCTTACCCGACATAACAGCGCAATAGCAAGCTTTGATCCGACAGTTGGTGCTCTTAAGGCTGTCGTTACCGATTTGGACCCTTACGCGGCCATTGATTTTATGGAATCGCAGAGCGTTTATAATGCGGACGATTATACGGCCATCGAGATCGTTTATATGGTTCCGACCACGAATTCTCTCGGTTCTTACAGCATCGAACTTTTCCTTTCCACGGGAGATACCGTTACCGCGGAGAGCGGAAAAAGTGTGGTGAAGTCTTTGATAAGCGACGGTGAGTATCACACCTTGACCGTTGACGTTTCAGGTCTCGGCTATTGGAGCGGTAAGATCAATGAGATCAGAATTGATTTCTTCACCGCATCAAGCGTTGACGACGTATTGTATATTAAATCGATAGATCTGAAGTGAAGGTGATATTTAATACCGTCCATAGGTAGTGGGTGCGGATGCGCCGCTTTAAATGCTTTCACCTCGATATATTCCGATTTACAAGCCATTGATATGAAAAAGGCAATATCACCGATCGGTGATATTGCCTTTTCTTCGTATAAGCTTTAAGCATAAAGTTATTCCTCTACGTATTCGATCCCTTTTGCAAATTCATTTGCGATACATTGGCGCTTAAAAAGGTCTGCGGAGATCTTTTCACCGTTCCAATAGACGTTTTTGAGAGTTACGCTTTCGCAAGGGCTGTTGGGGTTGTCGCCCTCAAAGAAAAACAGCGGCTTTTGGATGGAATATAGGCTGATGTTTTCCAAATGAACTCCGCTCACCTTGCCAAGCTCCTCGGGAGTTTTGATCAGAGAATATTCGAAATGCCGGCTGATCGAGAAATTCACGAGATAACCGCCGAAATCGGGGTCATAGCTGTCGGAATACTGCTGTGAATCTGTGCGTTGCGCGTTCATCTTCAGCATATATTCATCATTTTCCACGGTGATGTTACGGAATGTCACGCCATGGATGACAGCGTTGTCTACCAGCCAGATGGTAATGGCCATACCTGTGACGTGGATCAGCTTGCAATCCTCAAATACGATCCCCTTGATCTCCTTTGCATATGTCTCGGTTCCCACCTGAAGATTCTTTCCCCAGTCGTTCCAAATCACGCAGTTTTTCACAAGGATGTTTTGACAGACAAAGGAAAACTCCTCCTCCTTCTCATCATTCAAAAAGCGATCGTATTCGTAATTTGCGAAGCCGCGAACGCAGATGCTGTCGTCAAAGGTGCGCAGAAAGCTGTTTGTAAGCGAGCAATCGGTGCAGTTGGCGAAGTGGACGCCGTCCGAGTTGTATCGCCAACAGCCGATGATCTTGAGATTGTTGAAATGCATCTGCTCGCAGGACATTGCGTCGATATTGTAGACCAAGGCGTCTCGGATGGTGATCCCATCGATCTCGATGTTTTTACATCCCACAAAATTGATGGCATTTTCACGCAAAACGTTGTCGACCTCGACGTGATTGTAGTCCACGTTGGCTTCATAGAGGATTTTTTCCAAGTTTCTGCTGTTATCAAGGATTCCTCTGCCGAGAATTTTTACGTTTTCAACGTGAAGCCCGAAAATGGTGGCATAGACCACCGCGCCCTCGTCAATAAAGACGGTCTGACCGCTTTTCAGATACAGATCCCCCACGTTGTGCTCACCCGCTCCGAAGTAGAGAAGGTTATCGGAATCCGTGTCCACCTTGTAGGATGAAACGGGATCGACGAATACGTGCAATGCTCCGCTTCTGCCGTACGGCTCCACAGTAAACTGCCCCGCATCCCTCGGAACCTTCATCAAGATCTCGCCATTGGCATAGATTTTCGTTTCTGCCTTGAGCGTTCTCGGGCGTATGCTAACGGAGAGAGACGGCCTTTTGGGCACGATGCGAAGCTCGAATTCCTCGTCCGCCTCCAAGGAGAGAAAGCTTACAAGCTCGGTTTGCTCTATCTGTCTTTGATGTCCCGGCCAACGTCGATTAAAGGGGTAGGAGGAGACGCGGGCGCTGTTCAGCTCTGCGATCTCTCCGTTTACGTATACCTGATAATCGTCGCAGCGGTCTTGAGCTTGCGTTACTTTATAGATTTTAACGGACATATCACTTTTTCTCCAATCGTGATCCGATACGGATCAGAATTTGTACGTGCCCGACGTGAGGATCACGGTCTCGCCGCCGATGGGGGTGAATTCACAGGTGGTGTTTGCGGGGACGGTGATCTCGTAGGCATATTTGCCGTTTTTGCGGCGGTATTTCACACCGATCCTGCCGCTTACCGATTTATAGGTGACGTCTACCTCGCCGATAGCATCAAAGTATATTGGCTTGATGGCAAAGCGGGAGAATGCGGGTGTAATGGGTGTGATACCCGCGATGTGTGCATAGTAGAAGTATGCAAAGCCGCCGTGCATAGGATGGTTGTAGGAGGAAACAGGCCATTCGCGGAGCATGATCGACTTCATATCGTAGCACTCCCAGACCGAGGTCGCGCCGTCGTCCATCATCGTGCGGAAGCTGGGATGGTTGGGGGTGAAGAGCACCTGCAGAGCCATATCGCCGTAGCCGCCCTCGCAGAGCGCGGGGATCAGATACTTGTTGGCATAGATTCCGGTATGGAGCTCGAAATCCTCATCCTTGATCATATTTACAAGAGCTTCAAGCAGAGCGTCCTTGTCGCCGTCGGGATAGATTCCCAATTGCAGAGCTACGCCGTCGCTGCCCCAATAGCCGTAGGAGTGTTTTTCTTTATCGTAGAGATTGCGGATGATCGATTCCTTGATCTGCTCGCCAAGGCTTGCGTAATATGCAGCCTTTTCCTCGCTGTAACCGAGGACCTTGCAGAGCTCGTTCATGCGCAGGCAGATCTCGTAAAACATCATAGAGGAGGAATGCTTGACGGGCATTCTTCTTTCATGCTTGTTACCGCCCGAGGGAGCCCAGTCACCAAGGCCTACGTCAATGAGAAGGTCTTCGCTTCTTGCCTTCTCGTGTTCAACCCATGCTTCCATCAGGTCGAAGTGGTCACGTACTACGCGTTCATCACCCAAATAACGGTACATATAGTAGGGGATGATGATCTGCGCGCAGCCCCAAAGAGGACTTGCCTCACCGCAACCGCGCTTGCCGGGGGCTATCATTTGCCAAACACCGCATACGTCACGTGTGGTGCGGATATCCTGCATATACTTTTCGTAGGACGAACCCATATCATAGTTCATCATACCCGTGTTGCAGACCACCTGCGCGTCTCCGAGCCAACCGCATTTTTCTCTTGCGGGGCAGTCCTCGGGCAGACCGTGGTAGTTGGACAGGAAGGTGTTTTTCATGATCTTGTGGAAGCGGTTGAGATCGTCGTGATCACAGCTGAAGCTTCCTATCTCGGACAGATCGGTGGAGAGGGCATAACCCGTAGCGATGCTCACGTCGGGGTTCATCCCGTACTTGCGCAGGTCAAAATATCCGGTGATTTCGATGTAGCGGAAGCCGTGGTAGGTGAAGCGGGGACGGTAGACCTCGCCCTCCTTGTCTCCGCGTGCGATGTAAACATCCTGCTGGATGCACTGTGTTGCAAAGCTGCCTACGCTTCTGTGGTCGAGATGACCGCCATCGTTCAAGGTCTCTGCGAAGCGGAAAACGTACTGTGAGCCTTTTGCACATCGGGGCAGATGAAATTCCGCAATGCCTGCAAAATTCTCGCCCATATCGATGATCCATGCGCCGTCGTCCTTACCCGAGCAATTTGTAACGCTGACAGCGGGAATGGTGCGGATGATCTTTACGGGGGGCATATTGCAGCGTCTCAGCTCGCCCTTGGCAACATCGTCGTATTTACAGGGCTTCCAATCCTCCTCGTCACCCTCGTAATCTGCGAAATCAGGGGTCTCGAAGCGGGTATCGTAGGTCTCGCCGCCATAGAGGTTGTTGAGGACGATGGGGCTGTACTTGTATGTCCAAGTATCATCGGTGGCGATGATCTCGCTTGTGCCGTCCTCGTACTCGATATGCAGCTCTGCACAGAGGCATACGTCGCCATACTTGAAGCCGCCGTGAGTCCAGACACGGCTCTGGGAATACCAACCGTCGCCAAGGAGCGCGGCGAAGCAGTTTTTGTCCAAGAGAAATCCGGTCACGTCAAAAACTCTGTAGAGTACCTCTGCAGTATAATTGGTCATAGGCGGGTCGATATAGTCGTCGCTGATCCTCTGTCCGTTGATATAGTATTCTGCACAGCCAAGGCCCGATGCGTACAGCATTGCGCGCTTGACAGACTTTTCGGCCTTGAATTTTTTACGGACATAGGGTGCCCAGCTTTCGTAGTGCTTTGTGGGCTTGATCCACTTCGCAGCCCAAAGCTCTGCGGGGAGCTCGGTGGCAAAGCTTGCGGTTTCCGAAGCCTGCTCGCCATAATTGTCGGTGATCTCTACTGTCAGAGAGTAGACCGTGGCGGGGGAGAGGCTGAGGGCAGGGAAGGAAATCTCCACACTCTCGTTGCCTTCGATGACACCCGAGTCAAAGAAGGGGTTTCCTTCGGATGCGATCACCAATCTGTAGCTTTTTTGATAGGTACCGCTCCGTTCGGAATCAAGCTTCCAGGAGAAGCGTGTGCCGCAAAGAGAGGCGGCAAGAGGATTCTTTACAAGATCGACGGTCAAGTCGTAAATTTTTAACATATCAACACCGTTCCTTTCGATAATTCGGTAATTTATTTATACCATAAATTTCTTTAATTGTCAATCCGATTTTTACAAAAGACCGCCTTGCTCCGGTTGACTTTTTTCGTAACGTATGCTATAATGAGCTATAATGCAAATTGTGACCCACGGAAAGGACACGGTGACCGATATGAAAAACAAAAAACACTTATTTCTCGTAGGCAATGCCCACCTTGACCCTGTTTGGCAATGGCGGTGGCAGGAGGGAAGCGCAGAGGCAAAGGCAACTGTACGCTCGGCCCTTGACAGAATGAAGGAGTTCCCCGATTTTCGCTTCGTCTGCTCGTCGGCAAGCGTTTACAAATGGGTGGAGGAATTCGCGCCCGAGATGTTTGAGGAGGTTCGCGAGAGAGTTCGCGAGGGCAGGTTTATCGTAGTCGGCGGTTGGCACGTTCAGCCCGATTGCAATCTGCCGTCGGGAGAGGCTTTTGCGAGGCAGACCCTATATTCGCAGAGATATTTCAAGGAAAAATTAGGTGTATATGCCAAGGTTGGCTATAACGTGGATTCCTTCGGTCACAATGCTATGATGCCGCAGATCCTGCGAAAGAGCGGTATGAATGCCTATATTTATATGCGTCCCGCGCCTCACGAGCAGGACAGAGAGTCGGACGTCTTCAATTGGATCGCGCCCGATGGCTCGGAGGTGCTTGCTTATCGCATTCTTGACCCCTATTGCTTCAACTTCTCGGATATGGACAAGCTTGAAGGCAGAGTGCAATTTTTGAACGAGCACAGCCGCACCGACCTTGATGAGCTCCCCTTTTTCTACGGAGTGGGCAATCACGGCGGCGGTCCCACTATCCGCAATCTTGAGCTGCTTGGTGAATATGCCAAGGCGCATCCCGAAATGGAGCTGACCTACTCCGACCTTTCAGACTTTTTCGATACGGTCAGGGAGAGCGGTCAGCCGATCCCCGAGTATCGCGGTGACCTGCAGCACCATGCGGCAGGCTGTTATGCGGCGGTTCACGCCATTAAAAGCGGGATCAGACGGAGTGAGTGTGAGTTGATCGCGGCTGAGAGTTATTCCATGCTTGCAAGGCATCTTTGCGGCAAGAAGGTCAGAAACGACCGCTTTGCCGAGGCATGGCAGAACGTTTGCTTCCTGCATTTCCACGATATAATGGATGGCTGTTGCATCAAGGAGGCATACGACGATACTGCGTATATGTACGGAATGGCGCAAAATATTGCCGCGGTTGAGGAGAACAACGCTCTGCAGACGCTCTCGTGGGCGATCGATACAAAGAGCGGTGCGGACGGACTGCCCGTGGTGGTGTTCAACCCTCATTCCTTCGACGTTGAGGAATGCATTCAGGTCAACAAGCAGGTTTACGGTGTTACGGATGCCGATGGAACCGTGATCCCGCATCAGCTTGTGCGCTCCTCCACCAAGGAGTGCTACAACAGGGACGATACGCTCTTCAAGGTGAAGGTACCCGCGCTTGGTTACACGGTCTATTATCTCAAGGAGAGCGCTGACGGTGAGCCCTCTTTCGAGTCCTCTGTCAAGGCAAGTGCTTATTCGGGCTACAGAATGGCATATGCTCCCGAGCATACAGTGCTTGAAAATGAATTTTTGCGTATTGCGTTTGAGCTTCATACGGGATATATCGTTTCGATGATCGACAAGAGAGCCGGCAAGGAAATGATCAGCGGGCGCGCCTGCGTTCCCACTGTGATCGATGAGTACAGTCACGATACGTGGAGCCACGGAAAGAATTTCTTTACCGACGTGATGGCGCGCTTTGGCGACGCAGAGGTGACCGTTCTTGAGTCGGGTCCCGTTCGCGGAACTGTAAAGGTGGTCAACAGATATAACGATTCCATTCTCACGCAGTATTTCTCTCTTGAGGAGGGATGTGATCGTTTGAAGGTGCGTGCACACGTGGATTGGCACGAAAAGCATAAGATGCTGAAGCTTGCTTGGCCTATGAGTGTGGAGATGCCTCGGGCATATTACGAGATCCCTTACGGTGTGATCGAGCGTCCTGCCGACGGCGAGGAGGAGCCCGGTCTTACCTGGACGGCGATAAAAGGTGAGCAGGGCGGCTTTGCCATTCTCAATAACGGAACCTACAGCTCCAGCGTTAAGGATAACGTGCTTTATCACACGGTTCTGCGCAGCCCGATCTTCGGTGATCATAATGCGCCCCGCGACAGCGAGAGCGATTTCACCGATCAGGGACGGATCGAATTTGCCTATGAGCTGATGGCTGTGGGTGAGGAGTGGTCTCCCGTGATCAAGGCAGCCGGATTACTCAACAAGCACACCTCGCACGTTATCGAGAACAGACACGAGGGATGCCTGAAGGAGCTTGGTTTCTCGGGTCTGCAGGTCTCTGCAGAAAACGTGATCGTGTCGGCGCTGAAGCGTAGCGAGGACGGAAGGGGAACCGTTATCCGTATTTATGAGACCGAGGGCAGGGAGACTGCCGTTACGGTAGACGGAGCGCTTCTTCCCGCACAGCTTGATACCGTGCTGACGCCTTACTCCGCCAATACGTATTATTTGCCTGATGGAGAGAAGCTTTGGCGCGAGGTGCTTATGATGGAGGACGTTGTCTCCGACGAAGAAAAGCATTAAAGGAGCTTTTTCGCGCTACCCTGCCAATGTGGGTAACATTTGAGCGTACACATAAAACAAAAACCACGGGGTTGGCGTGATACTCCGTTAAGAGTATCACGCCAA
>JAFTRQ010000048.1 GCA_017462125.1 Clostridia bacterium
CATACCAAGTCTTTGATATGCTCTGAATCGACGGTGTCCCGATATGATCTCATAACCTCCCTCGACTCTTGGACGGACGATAATAGGTGAAAGCAAACCGCTTTTACCTATGCTCTCGCACAGCGCGTCCATATCCATATTGTCCTCTACCTTGTAAGGATGGTCTTTGAACGGGTGCAACTCGGAAAGCGGTATATTTCTGTCGGTTCCTTTGATCAATAGGTTTCACCTCCGTTCATAATCACATTGTCAAGCTCGGTAGGCTCTGCCATTACCGCGTTCTGTTGTGCATCGTACCAAGCGAACAGAATCTCAATGATCTTGTCCTTGACCTCCGTCGGCTGCATATCGGGAAAGAAATCCGAGATCTCATCAAAGGCAAACTTCACACTCTGCTTCTTGGGCGCTTTTTCTTTCGGCTCGGTGGAGTTGCATTTGAAGTAGCTGCGAATCTGTTCCTCGTTAAGCTCACCCGCCTTACTCGCGTTTTTCAGTTCCTCGGTCTTTTCAGTGGTAATAGACATTGCTCTATCCATAAGCATCATCCATACCGTCAACTGCTCAAATTGGCGCAGATAGGAATAGTTCACACCTGCGGTCAGCGAAACGATGCCCTCATCCACCATTTTCAAAAGTTCGGGGATAAGATAGGTCAATCGGATATATCTTTGAATCTGACGAGCACTATCGTCAGTACTTTCGGCAAGCGCCTCGTCGGAGCGCTTCGTGCCATTTTGGCACGAACTTCCTTGATGTCGCAGAACGTCCATTTTCATTTTGTAAGCGAACGCCTTCTCCGAGGGGAGGATTCTCTCGCGCTGAAGGTTTGCATCGACCATTGTGAGAATGGCTTCTTCGTCAGTAAGGTCGCGGACAATAACGGGAATATCAAACTTATTGAGCCTCTTACAAGCCTCATATCGTCTGTGCCCGGATACAATCTCATAACCGCCTCCCGTGGGTCTTTTACGAACAATGATAGGATTCAGCACACCATACTGACGGATACTCTCTACAAGAGCTGCCATGTCCTCATCGTCCTTGACCTTAAAGGGGTGATTTTCCATAGGGTGAATGTTGGTGAGTGCATATACGCAGGTGTTTTCTGTTCTGCGGGCGTTCATATCTTTTGTTTCACAAGGGTTTATCATCTTTGTTTTTCCTCATTTCTTTTAGTTTTAGATTGGATTTTCGCTCCCGTTTTTCTCGGAAACATTTCTTGTTCTTGCTCCATTTCAATACGGAGCTTTTCTTTTAGATTGTCGATCATTGGGAATATGCCCTTAGCCAAGTTGATATCGTGACGCAGTGCCTTGAGTTCCTTTGAGATCGCTTTACACTTCCGTGAGCATTCGTCCTTTTCGGCATCCGTGGTAGCCCTACGTCGGCGGTTATCGATCTTGTTGCGCACTGAAAGAAGTGCTACCATTTCCGCTTCCTTCTCATCAATAAAGGTTTGAACCTTATCGACAGTACCGAGATCGTTACGATTGATGAGATTAACCGTTTCCATATAGCGCTCTAAATAGATCTGCTCGGGTCGCATAGCGGGTGCAAGGGGTTCGTGGTAGTGAGCGTGCTGAATCACCTTGCCGCGTGTGTCGCTGCCGACTAATTCACGCCCGATCATCAAGATCA
>JAFTRQ010000049.1 GCA_017462125.1 Clostridia bacterium
AAAGGAGGACCCTATGGCATTCAACGTCACGAAAAACGCAAAAGAGCTTCTTGAACGATACCGCGCCTACGCTCCGATCCTTCGGTCAAAGGCAGACGAGGGCTACGATTGGCTTGACGCGGACTCCTTTTGCATCGAGCTTCCAAATCCCCAAGGAGATCACGGCTTGGTGATCGAATATAACGGTGCGGGAGAAACCGTCCTTTGCTTTTCTCATTTCCACGCCCACTACGGCATAAACGAGCCCGAAGACCACGACCGTATGTACGAGCAGCTGGAGGGAATCCTCAATAACGACCTCTGCTGTGCATCGCTCTTCTGCGGCGATGAGCAAAAGTGGCTCTGCAGCACGATGATCGGAAAGGACAAGACCCCGCTTCCCGTAAAGGAGATCTTTCACATCGTGTATGAAGATGAAAAGTATGAAACCATGCTTCACCAAAAAGGCGGCGAGGCACGCTTCATTTTTTGGGACAGGCAGTTTAACAAGACCTTGAAGGTCTGAAGCGGACTTGAGCGTTTAAAATGCGGAATCGGACAAAGCTCGGTTCCGCATTGCCTTTTTTGTCAAAACGCCCCTTCCCTGCCTTCTCGTGCATACTGTGTTCGGGCAATGCCTTCTTCAAAGTGGGATAAATCTCTCGTCAGACAAAAAAGCAGGTGAGAGCAACAGCGGGTTGCTTGCGCTTTGCGGCGGGATATGCTATAATGAAAGCACAGTAAAGAGAGGCGGTATTTGTATGGAAACGAAGGATATTATTCTCGATCTCAGAACGAAAAAGGGGCTCTCCCAGGAGGAGCTTGCCCAAAGGGTCTTCGTCACCCGTCAGGCGGTCTCACGCTGGGAAAACGGCGAGACGGTACCAAGCACCGAAACGCTCAAATTGCTGTCACAGTTGTTTGACGTGTCGATCAACACGCTCCTCGGCTCACCGAGAAAACTGATCTGCCAATGCTGCGGTATGCCGCTGGAGGATGACAGCGTCAGCCGTGAGAAGGACGGGATCTTCAACGAGGACTACTGCAAGTGGTGCTATGCCGAGGGAGAGTATATGTATCACGATATGGACGATCTGATCGAGGTGTGCGTAGCGCATATGTCAAGCGAAGCCTTCCCCTCCGAGCAGGCGCGCGCCTATCTGAAGGAAACGCTCCCGAAGCTCGACTATTGGAAGACATATAAAAACCTTGCCGACGGCGGAAAATTTGAGGAATTCAAGCGTAAACTGATCAACGAGATCAACACCCTTGGCGTAGAAGGAATGCCAAAGCTTGAAAAGCTCAGCGCGCTCGTGGGCGGCTACGTGAATCTGGAATACACTCTCCCCAATGGCAAGACCGTCAAATTCCTTGACGATAACGCCACCTATCTGGGGTATCAGCTGGAAAGCGAATTCGGCGGTAGCCGATGCTTCGGCATCGTTGCCAATATGGACTTCATCCTCATTTGCACTTATGAGGAGGGCGGCGAAAATCCCGAGCTTGTCATTTATAAGAAAAGATAAAAATTGCCGCTGAGATGGATCTCTCCACCTCAGCGGCTTTTACGTTTACCGAACTACCGAAGAATGACTATAGATATAGAACTCCTCTTGGCTTGGCATCCACTTCTTTTCCTTGGGCGGGAATGTCGCATCAAAGGCTTCGACAGCGGCGGTGTCCTCACAGCAATCGGCGGCGGTAGATGGAATGTACATCCACTTTCTGCCGTCAAGCGCGTTCGG
>JAFTRQ010000050.1 GCA_017462125.1 Clostridia bacterium
AAAAAAAGAAGAGAGGATTTTTCCTCTCTTCTTTTTTTATGGGGTGAGTAATGGGATTCGAACCCACGGCCTTCAGGGCCACAACCTGACGCTCTAACCAACTGAGCCATACCCACCATATGGCGTGCCTTGAGGGATTCGAACCCCCGACCTACTGCTTAGAAGGCAGTTGCTCTATCCAACTGAGCTAAAGGCACATATGCCCGCAAGCAACCGCTTGACAGACATAAAAGAAATGGAGCGAGTGATGGGAATCGAACCCACGCGACCAGCTTGGAAGGCTGGGATTCTACCATTGAACTACACTCGCAAGTATTCAATTCGCGGCATTTTCGCTTGAATTTATACCCTTGCGTCAACCGCCTATATATCATACCACAACACGAGGGTTTTGTCAAGTGTTTTTTTGAATTTTTTTGAAATTTTTTCATCAAAAATTTTTCCTCGAAATCCCTTGACGTTTCTTTTGATAAATATTTTTAAAAAGCTCTTGTAATTCAAAAACAAATAGTATATAATGTACAAAAACGAACAACCGACGGAGGATCAAATGGACATCAGCTTCAGATTGTATTTTTCAGACGAGACGGTCTGCGTCCCCATTAACGCTCTGATCGGCAAAGCCGAGGGCAACAAAACGCATTATATAACCGAGGTACACGGCGCGCGCATCGATTGGTGCTTCGAAAAGCTTGACAGCGGCGTCCTGATCACGCTGTCCGCCGAAAGCGACCAACCCTTGAATCTTCTTCGCGCAGACAGCATCGTCTTCTCTGTCAACTCCCACAAAGCCACCGACCGCATACTCTTTTTCGGCAATCAGCTTTGCAGCTGCACCCATCGCTATCCCTGTGAGCTTGCGGATAACACCGAATACTCCGCCGACTGCACCGGCTTATATGAGGACCTCGCCGCCGAAGGAATCGCCTTGGCGGCGGTTGCCCCCTTCACCAACGTAGTCGGAGCAGGTGTCAGAAAAGCGAACGGTCAGCTTGAATATTTCGCCAAGACCGAATACACCGTGGGAATGCAGAGCGAGCACCGCCTGACAGCAGAAAGATTCTTTTTCGCAAACAGCATCACCATCGACAGCCTTTACGACCGCTACCGCGCTATGCTCCCGCAGAGCCGATTCTCTATGCCCAAGCTTACGGGCTGGAACACGTGGGATTACTATCTTGACCGCGTAACGCCCGAGGATATTTTCGAAAACGTGGAGGCATTATCCAGGATGCCATTCGCAGATCGGCTTGAATACGTCGTGATCGACGACGGATGGCAGAAGGAATGGGGCGAATGGGTGGAAAACGAAAAATTCTCCTGCGGATTGAGCAAGGTGGCAGACCGCATTAAGGAGCATGGCTTTTTGCCCGGCATCTGGGCTTCTCCTCTTTTGATGAAGGAATGCTGTGAGAGCTTTGACAAGCGCAAGCATTGGTTTTGCCGCGACGAAAAAGGCGAATTTATCCGCAGCGAGGGGCGCACGTGCGTGATCGATCCCACCGTACCCGATGCAAGAGAATTCATCCTTGAAATATACCGCCGTCTTTACAGATACGGCTATCGACTCTTCAAGATCGATTACGTCTCTCCCCTTCTGAAGGTCAAGAGCTTTCAAGACAAAAGCGCAACGCCGTACTCGGTACTGCGTGAGCTGATACGTGACGTCAAGGGCTGTACGGGTGAGGATGCGGTCATTTTAGGGTGCTCCCTGCCCGTCCAATGCGGTGCCGACATCGCGCCCTCTATGCGCATCGGAGTGGATATCCACAATCATTTCGGCCACGTAAAGTGGATCGCGGAAATGCTTTCCTGGACTTGGATGTACAACAACAAGGTCACAAGGATCGATCCCGATTTTCTCATCGTTCGCGGTCTCGACACCGCAGACGAGCCCTTGAAATGGGAGGGCTCACCCAACTATACCGCGCCCAAGCGTATGTGCGATATGAACGACACCGATCTCTTCCGCTCCCGTTGGAGACAGGGAGACCAATTCAATGCCGTTGAAGCCGAAACGTGGGCAAATCTGGTTGCCATCAGCGGCGGTAACCTATTCCTTTCCGACAGAATGTCCGTGCTCAACAGGCGCGGCATATCGATCATCGACAGCGCAATGAATGCCACGCAGGAGGAATGCCGTCCCGTATATCTCCACACGGATACGCGTCTCCCTTCTCTATGGCTTGCGGAAAGCAGATTGCTTTTGGTCAATTGGGAGGACGTTCCCGCAACGATAACGGCAGAAAATCTGAGTATGACGCTCACAAGCGACAAAACCTTTATCCACAAAGACAACAAGCTGACCGTCACGCTCCTGCCACACGAAAGCTTTCTTGCCGTACTGAATTGACAAGCGAAAAATGCAAAAAGCACGGAAATCCGTGCTTTTTGCATTTTTATTTTAACTGATTACTTTACGTCAACCTTAACGTTGATAACCGCCGCGATAGCCTCAAGCTTTCTTTCAAGCTCCGCACCGCCGCCGTTATTCGAATAATAATTCTGAAGCGCCTCTGCAACGACCTCTTCCTCAGCGGGGTCGAGATTGGATATGCCGAGAGGATTGTCGCCCAGCGCCTTGTCGTAAACGAGGTCCTCAACAGTCTTCATAATGCTTGTGGAGCTAACCAGAGTATGGATAAACGCATCGGGAGTCATTTCCACAACACCGACACTTTCCTCTGTAGAGAACATAGACTTGCCGTTGGCATTGGCACCGTTCATCGCAAGTGTCAGCACGCTATTGACTGCCTCTGCCTCACGGGCAACGTCCTCTGCGTCGGGGTTGCCTGCCTTATACTCTGCAAGATTTCTGAGCAACAGATCCATAGCAAGGGATACGTTATCAGCCTTTTCCTCGGAAGCGCCCTGCTTACTTACCACACCGGAATTCAGCAGCGTACCGAGAACATCCGCGTTATCTGCATTCATCACGTTGATCAGATTCTCGGATGCCTGCTTCTTCTCTTCCGCGCTCTTATTGGGATCCTTGCTTACGTTGATTGCAGTAATGGTGGTAGATACCGCAACGGTAACGTCGGTATAGCCCGTTTCGCTCTTATTTGCAACCTCGCTGAGCTTGGAAGCAATATTAGCCGCCTGACCGCCCGTAATGCCCAAGGAGGACGTAACCGCATCGTTCTGAAGAACCGCGGTCAGCACACTTTCCGTGGAATTCTCACCGAAGATCTGAGTCTCCTTCATCTTATCGAGAAGACCGCCCATTTTTTCAAGGATCTCTTCGGGAGCGGCATTGTCAAAGTCGACGTCAACAAGCACGTCGGAAGCCTCCGAGATCATATTGCCGATCTTTTCCGCCTCGGCTACAATATCCTCAACCTCCGAAAAGCTTCCCAGTGTATCGATCAGGGCATCAAGCGTAACGATCGAGGATTCCATATTGTCTGCGGAGGAAAGTGTTCCCGCGCCGCCAAAATCCACACCGTCAGATCCGCTTGTGTATGCGGCAGAATCGAGATAATCCTCTGCGCTGTAGTTTTCCAATACTCTGCCATCTACGGTAACGGTTCCATCCTCACCGATCTCAACGGAGGGAGTCGTGCTGTCGGAAAGGAAATCAAAGCTATAGCCGTTTCCGTTTGCCTGCACCGTTTCCTCAGTCGTAGCGATGGCGTAAACGATAAAGAACTCCTCCACGTCGGATGCGGTTACGCTATCCAAGTCGCCAAGGTCGGCAAGAACGCTTTCGGTTACGTTCTGAACCGATTCGTCGCTGATGTCAACGCCGTATTCATCCAGCGCTACGCTCAATTCGCTCTGTACAGCGCTCGCTCTCTCTTCCTCAGACATACCTGCGGTAGAGTCCAGAATGCCTGCGATGTCATTCATCAGCATATCGTACTGCTCGTCTGCACTCTCGGGAATACCGATCGTCGACGCGAGAGCGCGGACGCTCAAGGTCATGATCTCATCCGACAAGGGATGCATACGCTCATTCTGATTGATCGCAACCAGCAGATCCGAGATCACGCCGCCGCCAAGCTTAGTCAGGACGGACTGATAATCTCCGCCCTCCTTCAAAATTCCGCTGTCAATAATGATCGCAAATACGTCGATCATCGTTCCGAGATCTGCGGCAACGGTATTCTTATCGGTAGTGGACATAACCTCAAGAAGCCCGTCGATAACAGGGTCGACAAGATCTCCCGCGGTGAATTTCGCGATACCGATGAAATCTTCTCCCGCAAGCCACTTCTGCGATGCCGTAGCAAGCATACCCGCAACGGTATTCTTCAAAAGAGGCGATTTATCCATTTCGGAGATAATGCTCTTCAGCGCATTGATCTGCGTGTCGTCATAATCTGCCACGTCGCCCTGAAGCGTCTGAAGATCATCGGTCATTCCGATGATCACGGCAAGATCCTCTCTGAGGTAAACCTTATCTCCCTCAAACTCTGCGCTTGCGAAAAGATCGTAGAGCATACCGCAGCCCATTACCGTCAAGGTATTGACAACAGGGCCGTTTACGGTATCGGTTATCGTCTCTGCAACCGCTTCATCACCCGTGAGAGAAGCAAGCTGCTCTTCATCGAGATTGGAGATCGCGCCGATCATACCCACAACGGGAGTCAGCAAGATCACCGCAACAAGGACTCCGCAAACAACACCAACACCCATACCGCCAAGACGGTTCAGAACCGCGCCGGGCTTTTTGAAGGGGGGAACGAACTTTATAACAATGGCAACAATGATCGCAACCACGATCGACAATACCGCATATACCAATGTAAAGAATATGGGCGCGATCAGCATTGCGCTGTAATAAGACGCTGCCACGCCAAGCTCGTTGACGTCAAAAAGGTCCTTGATCTGTCCCTCGGGAAGGACGTTCTGAAGCCATTCCATCAAGGTCACCATAAGTGATGACGTAGGCTTACAAACGATAAATGTAATAATTGCGGCAACGATCGCGGAAAATACGATTGCGATCAGCGTACCGACGGTTTTTTTCAAGCCTCTGATCAGCGCCTTGACAATATTGATGACCAATATCAAAGCGACGATCGCAAGCAATGCTACGGGAACGTACTGAATGATGGTACTCATAGTAACGTTTAACCAACCTTTCAAATTGAAAATTTGTATATACCGATATACATCCATTTTCCATTATACACCAATCATCTGCTTTTGTCAAGGATAAATCCTCCATTTTTTCCAAAGATCTTCCTTTTTTTATATAAGGTCACCGCACTTATCTGCTTCTGATCACGTATCTTGCAAACGCCGCAAGCTCCGACTCAAAGGCTCGGTTAAGCTCTGTAAAAGCCGAGTAATTCCCTGCCGAAAGCTCGATCATTGCCCAAAGATAAAGCAGATACACTCTGACGTACGCATCGGGAACAGACAGCTCGCTGTCCTCTCCCGACAAGGGCATATGCTCCTCGGGCGCTTTTTTCATAATTTCACACGCAACCTTGCCCTCAATATCGTTTACCCAACGCATCTTGACACTGTCGCATATATCGTTTGGCTTTGCCGCGTCGGCAAGCTCAAACAGTTCTCTCACCTTCATCAAATCTCCTCCTTTCCTTTCACACCGAAAAAAACACGGCAAGCCTTCTTCCCCCCAAGCAAGAAAGCGTTGCCGTGTCAACAGTTTTGCTAAAAAATAGCACGCGGTATTATTTTGTCGGACACATCCGACGGATTCATTATATCATAACAGCTCCGATCTGTCGGCTCCCGTTACAAAATGTTTACATTTCAGTCAAGGTTCTAATATTTTCGGCAATACCGTTTGCCGAAATCTCAATCAGAACGAGAAGAATACGGGCAGACCGTCCTTATACTCAGGATAGCATTCGCCCTTTACGAGAGGAAGAATGTATTTCAAGCACTCGTCCGTCACGTGGTTGCCACGCTCGTTGATATAGTGCTTGGGTACGTATTTGGTCTTGTTCGCGATCAGATCGATATCCATATGACCGAAAATAGACGAATACTCCTCTCCCGCTTCATTGTCGCGGAGAATGACCATCATCTCACGGGTAACTCCCTGCACCGCCGCGCTTACAGCCGCCTGACCGACGCCGAAGGATTCCTCAATATCGCACTTGGAGGCAATATGCGCCGCGCATCTCTGGGGCAGATTCAGCTCCACGGAGCGCACCTTACAGCCAAGTCTGTCCTTGATGGCAAGCTCAAGAGCCTTACCTGTTCCCGCAAGATACTTGTGACCGAAGGCATCGGTTGCGCCGCCCTGCGTGGATTCACCCACGTAAGTGCCGTCCGCAAACTGCAAGCCCTCCGAAACCGCAACCACAACGTTGGGCTTTTTCGCGAGCTCCGCCTGCAGATCCTCGAAGAATTCCTCCATATCAAAGGCTCTTTCGGGCAGATAAACAAGATCGGGAGCGGGCAAGCCGAGAAGTCTGCCAAGCTCTGCGGAGGCAGTCAGCCATCCCGCGTCACGTCCCATGATCTCAACAACGGTCACAGCCTTGACCGTATAGACCGCCGTGTCTCTCAAGATCTCCTGCATCGTTACGGAGATATACTTCGCCGCAGAACCGAATCCGGGTGTATGGTCGGTTCCAAGCAGGTCGTTATCGATCGTTTTGGGCACACCGATCACTCTCACCTCATATCCGCAATCCGAGGTATACTTTGACAGCTTTGCAACCGTATCCATCGAATCGTTTCCACCGATATAGAAGAAGTATCTGATGTCGTATTTTTTGAAGATCCCGATGATGCGCTCAAAGGTCTCCTTGTATGCCGCGTCGCTCTCCTTGGGGAGCTTTTTTCTGCAGGAGCCCAGCGCCGCCGCGGGAGTACGCTTCAGCTTTTCAAAATCTGCGCGCTCTGTGAAATACTCGTTCAAGAGGATCAGATCATCGGCAAGCAAGCCGTCGATTCCGTTTTTCATTCCATAGATCTTGTCAATATGCTCGGATCTCAGCGCGCCGCTGATAACACCCGCCAAGGTGGCGTTGATGGCCGTGGTGGGGCCGCCCGATTGTCCTACGATCGCATTTCCGTGTAAGATTTCCATTTTTTATCTCCGTCTCAGTATTTTTGTATTCATTCGGGAAGCTCCCGAACAGGTTCGTCAATTTTTCGCTTTTCTTTCGCGCAGCTCGGCGATCTTCGCGTTCAACGGTCTTGATACCGCCGTAACCGCAACGATACCGATGGCAATACCTGCCGCTCCCAGCAACGCCTCCTTGCCGTATACGGAAAACATTTCCATATCAGAGCTGACAGCGCCAAGCATCGTATAGTAGAGCTTTCCGCCCGGCACCAAGGGTACGATTCCCGGAATGATCATTACCGTAGCGGGAACCTTCAGCCAATGCGCCATCACGTCGGAATACGCCGCAGTCAGCGCCGACGCGATCATAGATGCCACCAGAAGGCTTCCTCCAAGCATGATCGTGATCTCATAGCTTCCGCAACAGATCAGAGAGGATAGCAGCGCCCACAGCAAAACGCGGCGCTCAATTCCAAACATCATAACAATACCCATCGTTGCCACCGTAGAGGAAGCAAGGACGACAGCAAGTCTGATCAATTCTTCGCTCATACCGCACCTCCAAGCACCAGAATCGCCACAGCGTATCCGCAAGCGATCGCCACAGCGTCAAGCAGCGCCGTGCACATTCGGAAGAATCCCGACATAATGTCGCCTCCGAAAAGGTCGCGGAAGGAGTTGGTCAGAAGGACTCCCGAAACCACGTTCATAATATCACCGATCATGATCATATTCACGTTGCAGGCAACCCCTGTTTTGCCAACCAGCATAGCGGCTACACCGCCGAAAAAGCATACGATGAATTTGGCAATGATAGCATTCAGCTTTGTTTTTGAAAGATATCTGACCAAAAGGCACATGGGCAAGGCAATGAGACCGGCAAACATTCCGTCGATGGGGCTGCCGCCAAAGAATACGGCAAAGCCCGCTGCGGAAAGCACACCGCCAATGATATGCTTGATCACGCCCACGTCGGTCTCCTTATGGATCCGATCCAGCTCGCTCAAGAAGCTCTCCTTCGAGGGCCTTGTGCGACAAATACGACGCGACAAGTCGTTAAGCCTTGAAAGTCTGCCCAGATTGTTACCGCTGATCTCGGTCAGTCTGCGTGAGGAATTGATGCTGACGCTTCCGAAATCCACCGTCAGAACGATCACGGACAGGATCGCGGTCACGTCTACGGTCACCGCGCCGTAAGCCGTGCAGATACGGCTCACCGTTTCCTCCGCTCTGCTGACCTCACCGCCGCTTCTCAGAATATGTTCTCCAAGCTCCATCGCGATAAAAACCGCATCCTCATACGGTACCGCGGGCTTGTCCTCTCGGGAGGAAGGCAGCTCCTCCCCCTCGTTTACAGCTTTATTTTCCATCATGATCCGATCTTAAACCGTCGCTTCCGTCGCTTCAGCAGAAGGCTCTGCCACCTCGGCGGGTCTGTCACAGTGCACGGAATAGGTCAGTACGTCGTTGACCACCTCTCCGTCGATCTGCAGAGAGCAGGGCTCTGCAAATTCAACCAGCACGTCGTAGCCCTCATAGATCTCTACCATTTCCGTGTGCTTGATGTGCGTACCCTTGAACACCTTCAAAAACACTCCCAGTGTTTTCGCTCTCGAGCCACCGTGCATCGCCATCACGCTGATCTTGCCGCTTTCTCTGTCCTGATTGGGAGCGATCATCATTCCGCCGCCAAAGTATTTTCCCTTCATCGCGGAGACCGCCCAAGTCTTTGTGTATTCGTGGACCTCTCCGTCAATAGTCACCTTGGCATCGGGTCTCTTGTATTTATATGCCAATTCCTTCAAGGCGATCAAGGTATAGTTGGCCTTCTTTTTGTCATTCTTCGCCTTGAATTCCTCAACGCCGCGGCACACCGCACCGTCAACGCCCAAGCCCGCGCCGTTGATACAGCGGCGCACCTGTCCGTTCACCCGCACCTCGGGAAGGTTCTTCAAGTGAGGACGAATATCGATCTGATCGGTGTTGTTGACCTGACCGATGTCGTTGAGAAAATCGTTGCCCGTACCGGAGCGCACCGCGCAAACGGGACACGGAAACTCCAAGCCGTACGCGTTGTTCGCAAAATGGTGCAACGTTCCGTCACCGCCACAGATCAGCACGCGGTCATCCTTCGTCAGGCTGTCGCAAAAGGCGGGAATATCCAAGCCGATCAGATTGATCTTCTTGGCACCGAGCTTTTCAAGGTCCTCCACTCCGGGGATGACGGTCAGATCGTTGTTTTCGTTATTGGCTTTGGGATTATAAAGAATGTAATTCATACTTTTTCCACTCTCCGTAATTGATTGCGGCACACCGCTTTATTTATTCTTTTTGTTATTCTGTGCCTTTGCTTCTCTGAGCTTGTCGATCTCCTCCGACAGCTCACCGATCCTCTGCTCAAGTCTGGCAAATTCCTGCGCAACAGGGTCGGGAATGTGAACCTGGTCAAGATCGTCGACTCTTCTGCCGCCCTGTCTGACCACTCTTGCGGGAATACCCACCGCGGTGCTGTTCTCGGAAATATCCTTCAGAACCACCGCGTTTGCGGCAACCTTACTGTTATCCTCGATCACGATAGGGCCCAAAACCTTGGCGCCCGCGCCGACGAGAACGTTATTTCCAATGGTAGGATGTCGCTTGCCAATGTCCTTGCCCGTACCGCCCAAGGTGACACCCTGATAAAGCGTGCAGTTGTCGCCGATCTCGGTGGTCTCGCCGATCACGATACCCATACCGTGGTCGATCACAAGACCCTTGCCGATAGTGGCGCCGGGGTGGATCTCAATGCCCGTGAAAAAGCGGGCAAGCTGGCTCACGGCACGTGCGGAAAAGGTGAATCCGCTGACGTAAAGCTTATGGGAAACGCGGTATGCGAGGATCGCATGAAGACCCGAATAAAGCAATACGATCTCAAGATCGCTCTTTGCCGCAGGGTCTCTCTGCTTGATCGCCTCCACGTCGCTTTTGATCTCGTCCTTCACAGCCGCCCACGCGCGACCGAGAGCGCTATCGGACAATTTATTTATCAATTCATCGTAAGTCATAGCTGCCTCCGTTCATAGCGGTACAAAATATCTCATTATAATTATATCATATGAGCTTTCATTCGTCAACAGTTATTTACGAGATTATTTTTTATCGAGAGGCGTGTTAACAAAAAATTCACCATTTGTTTTGAAAAATATGATATACTCCGAGTATAAAATGTAATAACGAAAGGAATCTATCTATGAAAACAAGGCTTATCGCACTGCTTCTCGCAATCCTCTGCCTGGTTGGAGCCCTTGCTTCTTGTGACAGCGGCTCGGATACCGAAAAGGATGAGCAGACCCTCTCCTCCACAGAGCCCGTCTCCGACGTCGCGCCCACGGAAACCGAGACCGAGGCACCTACCATCCACCCCACCATTGAAAAAAAGAATTACGACGACGATTTCTTTCTCCACGTTTTTGAGCGTCCTCAGCTTCTTTGGGTAGAGGAAAGCGAAAACGACGTATTCACCGAGGCCCTCTACACCCGTCAGCAAAAGCTCTACGATTATCTCGGTGTGGAGATGACCGCCATTCAGACCGGCAATCTGACCACCTACGGAAACGATTTCAAAAATGCGGTAAAGAACAAGGACGGCTCGGTTGACGTTCTCGTTTGCAGCGCTTACGTCAGCATCGCAAGCTTCATCGCCGAGGGATATCTCAGCAAATATGATAAATTCGACCAGATCGACCTCTCCGCCGACTATTGGAAAACCGATTATATGGAGGAGGTAACGATCAACGGCGACATCTACCTCGGATACAGCAATTTCAACATATTCAATACCCACGTTATCTCATACAACAAGGATATGCTTGATAAATACTCCGATACTCTTGACGAATCGATCTACGATACCGTCAGAAACTATCGCTGGACCATCGACAAAATGATATCCTTGGCAAATCTTGTTTACATCGACCAAACCTCCGACGGCAAGACCGAGGACGACATCTTCGGAATCACCGGTCGCCAATGGATCCCCTTTATCGGCTTTCTCCACGCCTGCGACATTCCCCTTGTCGCACAAGACGAATCCGGCGCGTATAAGGTATCGGTTTACAACGAGCTGAACAAGGTAAAGACCGCAACTCTCGTTACCAAGCTTTATGAGCTTTCAAAATCCGATTGCGCTTGGTTCCGTTACAGAATCGAGGAAACCACCGATATCCCCCTGACAGCAGGCAGATCCTTGATGTCCATCGTTGCAACCCCCGCAATCGTCGACTATCTCAATTACGACGTCAACTTTGGTATTCTTCCCTATCCGATGTATGACGAAAACCAAAAGGACGTTGGCTATCGCTCCTACAATTACGACGGATTTATCACCTTCCCCTCTTATATGAGGAACCCCGATATGTCGGTTGAATCCATCGAGATCCTCTCCTTCTTCAGCGCTCCCGTACAAACTGCGTACTACGAAAAGCAGCTTGGCAAGCAGGCCGCGGACGCTCCCGACGACAGTCAAATGCTGCAGATCGTTTGGGACGGAATCTGCACCGACTTCGGCAGCGCGCTGTCTCAGATCGATGCATCCTTGGGCAAAAATCTGTATATGCTCCCCACGCTTACCCATGCCAACACCACGGAAAACGTTGCCTCCTACGTTCAGTCGTATGAAACTGTAGGAAATAAGGCGATTGCTTCCTGGATGAAGAAATACGAAAAATTACAGAAAAAAGGCCAATAATTACTCATAAACAAGTTTATAAATAAGATGGGCGATGACTGTTAAATCATCGCCCATCTTCTATTAATAATCAAAGTTGATTCCGATCTTACGGATTGATCTTGCCTTGGCAAGATTCTCCTCGTTCACCGTGATCTCGGGCAGGATATCCCCGCACTTATCCAGAAACAGCTTATCAATCAGAGCGTCGGTAAAGCTTCCAAACCATTCGGCATATTCACCGTCGGAATATTTTCCCTGATCGAGCTCGTATTTCATGATCACGTGATAGCCGTAATCGGTCTCAAGCATTCTGACCTCACCGTACTCCATGCCCTCAAGAAGCTCAAGGATCTCAAACATATAATCCTCATATCCCGCGCTTTCCAATCTGCTCAGATAATAGCCGTCCGGATAAGCCGCCTCAGCACCCTCGATCAGAGTGACCTGAGACATTTGGGCTTCAAAGGCCGAATAATTACCCCTGCCGACAGAACGGACAAGCTCCTCTGCCTTCTGCATGCTTTGCGCAAGCTCCTCGTCGCTGTAGTAATGCTTGATACCCTCGCCGCTATCATCCACGACCACGGACGGCTGACCGTTTACCGTATCGTAAAGGATATTTCCGTCGGTGTCAAAGAAGATCGTGTTTCCGTAATCATCCTTGATACGGTTGCCGTCGGCATCGTAAACGTAAACTCCGTTTTCGCTGTCGTAAAGCGGCTCTCCGCTCTCGGTATCAAAATAGATGATATCTCCCAGCTCGTCGCGCTCATATTCGTAATAAAAGGTGGGGAAAAGGATCTGCTTAAAGCGATAATAATTCGCTTGATAATACTCCTCCTTCACCGAATCGGAGATCAGCGCGCCGCCTCCGTAAAGATAGGAAAGCAGATATTGGTATTTTGCCTCCAGAATATAAGCATCTCTCAGCGAGTCGGCATCCACGCCGTACTTTTCGATCAGAGCATTGAATTTTTCAACGTCGTCACCGCCGTCGTAGTCAATGTAAAAAGCGACCTCCTCGTCGATAGCGGCCAGCGTAGCCTCGGAAAGCTCCAGCCCCTCTCGCTCAAACAGCACCGCCGCCGCGAGATAATTCTTACAGCTTTCAAGGATCGACCCGTTATAATAGCTTTCATAGGTGTCGTCGGTTCCCTCAATGGGGGTCTCCCAGAATTCAAGCTCATTTACAGGATACTTGTTTCTTGCCAAGGTTCCCTTCATCCTCGAGAGCAAAAATTCATAAAAGGACAGCGGTATGGCACCGTCCTCACATTCAAGAACAGGGTCCTTAACGTCAGCCTTTTCGTTTTTACAGCCTGCAAAAGCAAGCACGCATAGCAGCAATGCCAAAAGCAAGCCGAGCGCGCGAAGCGCAGGATTCAATCTTTTATTCATCATAGTCCTTTTGACCCTTCAATATCAATACAAAATGTTGATCGCCACCGATGCCATAGTCGGCGCATCCTCGGCAGTCTCCTGATCGATCACCACGGCCGTTTCATGCTTTGCGCACTCCTCGGAAAACAGCTTTTCGATCAGATTGTCCGAGAAATCGGAAAACGTATCCTTGTAGGCTTCGTTGGCATACGCGCCCTGCTCGGTTTCGTGTCTGATAAATACGTGGAATCCGAAGTCGGATTGCGCCGCACGGCACTCTCCCGTCTCCATTTCGAGAAGTCCCGCCGCGATCTCGTCAAGATACGCAACCGCTTCACTCTGCGCGCCGTAATATCCCGTGCTTGCAAAGAGATAGGTGACCTCTCCCTCGCTCTCGCTCTCATCGTACAAGCTTACGTACTCCATAAACTTGTCGAAATCGCCGTTGCAGGCGTTGGCATAGCCTTGCGCCCTTTCAAACATCTCACCCAACGTTTCGTCGTCGTAATATTCCACAAGGATATTTCCTTCGTCATCCTTGACGTAGCCGATCACACCGTTCACCTTGTCGTATGCGATCCTTCCCTCCTCGTTATAGTACACGGGGTCGCCGAGAATATCGGTGATCTCCCTGCCAAACTCGTCAAGGGCTGTCTTGCCGTTCACCTTATCGTATGCGATCGCGGTATGCTTATCATCGGTATAATAAACCGCGTCGCCAAACTCGTCAAGGTCGGTAAGATAATAATAGGATGCGAGGAATATCTGGCTGAACGCCACGTAGTTCTCCTGCAAATAGCTTTCCTTCGCTTCGGATGAGATCTTTTCTCCCTCCTTGCCGTACAGATGATCCTTCAGAAGGCTGATCTTCAGCTCAAGCATATATACGTCGCGAAGCATATCGTAGTTGACCCCGTAGGTCTTCAGCTCGGAATTGAGAGCCGTCTTGGAGCCTGCCGCCTTGACAAGAGAATCCATCACCTTGTCCACGTCGGCCTCCAGCTCCTCGGTTACCGTCAAGCCGTTCGCGTCAAAAAGATAGTCGGCTATCAGATATCGGCTTGCCTCCTCCATAATGGTGATGCAAAAATAGTCGTCGTAGGTCATTCCGTCCGCCGTGATGATGGTCTTCCAAAAGCTGTCCTTATCTACTTCGTAGCCGTAGGAATAAAGCGTTCCCTTCATTCTTGAAAGCAAAAGCTCGTAGAAGTTGACCGACAGCGTCTTGTCCTCAAGGCTCATCAGCGTTTTTCCCTGCGAGGAGCAGGAGACCGCCGCGCCCGCCACGAGACAAAGCGCCAGAAGCAGGGACAGTAATTTGATCGTTCTTTTCATTTTTTCGCCCTTCCGTAAAGGTATTCGGTATCGTAATTTCAAAGGTTAAATTTTATTTTACCATACAATTATACGGAATTTTTATCCCCATTTTGTACAGTTTCAAGATATTTTTCAAACATTCTGTTAATTATCACAAGAGAATTCTCTCCCGCCTTCAGCCGCAAAACAACGTAATTGTCACCGTTTGCCCCCATCATAACGCGAAGTCTGCCTCCTGTGATAAAGGACATCTCCTGCCACATCGACACGTCAAGCTTCTGCTGATACAGCCTGATCTCACCGTTCATTTCGATGATCTGCTTAATATCGAGATCGATCGCCTGCGCGCGGATCAGCGCAATGCGAAGCAGATTGTCAACGGTGTTCGGCATCTCTCCGAAGCGGTCAAGCAGCTCGTCTGCGATGTCGTCAGCGTCGTATTTGTTTCGGATCAGCGCGATTCGCTTATACAAAGTCATTCGCTGACCGGGATAACGCACGTATCTTTCGGGAATGAACGCGTCGTGCGCAAAGCTGACGGTGCAATCCTCCCGCTCCTTGGGCTTTTCACCCTTTTCCTCAAGCACAGCGTCATTCAAAAGCTTGATGTAAAGATCGTATCCGATCGCCTCAAGGTGTCCGTGCTGCTCGGCTCCGAGAATGTTACCCGCGCCTCGGATCTCCATATCTCGCAAGGCGATCCTGAAGCCCGCGCCGAATTCGGCGTATTCCTTGATCGCCTCAAGTCTTTTTTGCGCGATCTCCGAAATGCCCTTGTCCTTGGGGAAGGTAAAGTACGCATACGCGCGGCGCGAGGAGCGCCCCACTCTTCCGCGGAGCTGATGGAGCTGTGAAAGGCCTAAGCGGTCTGCCCTGTCCGCAATCAGCGTGTTCGCGTTGGGAATATCGATGCCCGTCTCAATAATGGTGGTGCACACAAGGATGTCGATCTCGCCCGAAAGCATCCTGCTCCAGATATCCTCAAGCTCCTCCTTGTCCATCTTGCCGTGGGCTACCGTCACTCTTGCCTCGGGTATCGCCTCGGAAATATGCGCCGCAACGCGGTCGATGGATTCCACAAAATTATGGATATAGAAGACCTGACCTCCTCTTCGCAGCTCTCTGCGGATCGCTTCAAATATGATCAGATCGTCATATTCCAGAACGTAGGTCTGCACGGGAAGTCTGTCTCCGGGCGCTTCATCCAAAATCGAAATGTCGCGAATGCCGCCCATCGCCATATTCAAAGTTCTCGGGATCGGTGTCGCCGACAGAGTCAGCACGTCGATGTTGCCGCCCAGCTGCTTTAGCTTTTCCTTCTGCGCCACGCCAAATCGCTGCTCCTCGTCTACGATCAGAAGACCGAGATCGTGGAATTTCACTTCCTTGCCAAGCAATTTATGCGTTCCGATAATAATGTCGGTATCTCCTCTTTCAAGTCGGCGCAGTGATTGCTCAACCTGCTTTGGCGTGCGGAAACGGGAGATCATATCCACGTTGACCGCAAAGTTTCTCATACGGCTCATAGCGGTCTGATAATGCTGAAGCGCAAGAATCGTGGTAGGCACAAGGATCGCCACCTGCTTGCCCGACAGCACCGCCTTGTACGCCGCACGGAAGGCAACCTCGGTCTTACCGTAGCCAACGTCGCCGCAGAGGAGACGGTCCATCGGCGTGCTCCTCATCATATCCTGCTTGATATCCGAGATCGCGTCGAGCTGACAGTCGGTCTCGTCGTAATCAAAGGCCTCCTCAAAGCTTCTCTGCATTTCGTCATCCGAGTCAAACGCATATCCCGGACGGCGCATACGCTCCGCATACAGCTTGATGAGATCCTTCGCCATCTCACGCACCGCGCCTTTAGCGCGGCTGGTAGACTTCTTCCATTGCTCGCCGCCCATTTTCGACAGCTTGACCATACCGTCATCGGCATGCGCACCGATATACTTGGACACAAGATCCATCTTTTCAACCGGCAGACAGAGCTTGTCGCTGCCCGCGTACTGAATACTGATATAATCGCGGCTGACACCGTCGATCTTCAGCTTTTCGATGCCAAGGTAACGACCGATACCGTAGGTTTCGTGTACCACGATATCTCCCACCTCAAGCTCAGCATACGACAGGATCTTTTTGGCGTCATCCCGCTTTTGCGATCTTCTTTTGCTCTTTCCCGAGGCGCGTAAGCCTCCCGCTCCGCGCTCTCCCTCGGTGGAGATCACGGCGATCCTCGGTGTGATCAGCTCATATCCGGGAATCGACTTTTTCCAAGTGATATAAACGATCTTTTTTTCTAAGGCCTCCGCATCCGTCACCTCTCCCGCCGTTACCGAGACGGAAAAATCCGCATCGCGAAGAAGCCCTGCAAGATTACCCGCAGAGGTCTCGTTGTCGGTCATGATCACGACCCTGTATCCGCCGTGCTGATAGGTGATCAGATCCTCGCACAGCAGGTTCAGATTGTCAGTATAGGTCACAGGCTGACGTGTTCGGAATCCGAACATACCCGACAATCGCTTGCCCGCAATACCGCCCGAAAGCGAATTGAGGTGCACGGTCACGTGGCTGTCGCAGAAAAGCTCAAACGCCGCCGCGCTCTTGGAGTATTCCGCGTATTTGGGAGAAATCGTGCCTCCCTCCATCAGCTCCTTGATATTCTCCTCCTCGTGCCACTTCTCCGCCTTCAAGCGGTCGTTGACGGCACCCGTGGAGCGGATCAGCACAAGACTGCGCTCCGAAAAGTAGTCCAGAAGACAACATTTTTGGGGATATACAAGAGAGATATATTTGTCAATAAAGTTCACGTCCGCTACGTCGCCCGAAAGCGCGGTCAGCTCTCTCGTCAGCTCATAGCAGACCTTTTCATCGGTCACCTCGCAGTATCTGGCCTTGATCGCCTTTTCAACGCGCTGACAAGTCTCGCCGTCGATCAGCATCTCTCTCGCGGGGATAAACGATGCCGTCTGCACGTTCACACTCAAGCGCTGTGTTTCCACGTCAAAGATGCCCATACGGTCGATCTCATCGTCAAAGAATTCGATACGCAGAGCAAAGCTGCCGTGCCTCACCTCACCGTCTGCATCGGTAAAGCTGCCGTTTGGCGGGTATACGTCCACGATGCCGCCGCGAAGGGCAAACTGTCCCGCGCCCTCTACCATATCCACGCGCGCATATCCTGCCGCCACAAGCCGCCCCGCAAGATCGGAGGGCTCGATGCGCGTGTCAAAGTCAATGGAGATCACGTTATCACGCAGCACCTCGAGAGGGATCGTGTATCCCAGCGCCACGTCGGGAGTGGTGACCACGAAATCGTACGCACCGTCAAGAATCCCCGACAGCACCTGTAGCCTCTCATGCTCAAACTCATGGGAGGCGGTTATATTATAGAATGTAAGATCGCGGGAAACAAAGAACGCCGAGCGGTGTCCGAACTGCTCAAAGTCGCGGCAAAGCCGCCTGCATTCCTTCTCCTCGGAGCAGATGACAAGAACGGGAGTGCTTCTCTTTTCCTTTGTGTCCTCGCAAAGGCAGATCGAGAGCGCGTCGGAGGCACCTCCCGAAAGACCGCTTGCAAGGATCGGCAGCGGCTTGTCGCGGAAATTTTTTTCTGCGGTTTCAAGAAGCTGCCTGTATTCTCTGTCCGCGCGTATTGGGGTTGTTAAAATATTTGGCATTTTGCCTCCGAATTAATGATAAATTGCGATTTATGGGTGTGGCACGGCGATGTTTTTTGAAAGTTTTGCTCGAGCTTTTTCAAAAGCTCGTCGCTTGATGATGTTTTCGAAGAAAACTCACAGAGTAAACCGCAAGCGGTTTACGTAGTTTTTTCTCAAAAAGCGACGTAAAAACTTTCAAAAAGACAATGCCGTGGCATTTCAACTCCCCGACAAATCAAAATTCAAACTCCGAATTACTTCTTCGAATTACAGATCTGCATCGCTCCGTCAACGTCGCCGCAAAGCAGCTTTTCCAAGCCCTCGTAAGCGGTAACGAAGCAATCAAAAATGACCTTTTTGTCCTCCTCCGACAGGTTCCCAAGCACCCAATCCGCCATATCGTAGTCGGGATGGGGCTTTTTGCCCACGCCGAAGCGGATGCGCGGGAAATTATCGCTTCCCATTCTCGTGATGATCGAGCGCAGACCCTTCTGTCCTCCGTCGGAGCCCGATTTGCGTACTCTCATTCGTCCAACGTCAAGATTTACGTCGTCGGACAGCACAATGATATTCTCAATCGGGATCTTATAAAAATTCGCCGCCTCGATAACCGCGTCACCCGAGGCATTCATAAGCGTCTGCGGCTTCATCAAAAGAACTCGCTTGCCCGCAATCGTCGCCTCGCCAACAAGCGCCTTGAATTTGGATCGGTTGACAACAGCGCCGCACTTCTGCGAAATATAGTCCATCGCAAGGAATCCCGCGTTGTGACGGGTGTAAAAATACTTGTCTCCGGGGTTTCCGAGCCCCACCACAAGATGCGTGATCGGCGCCTGTGCGCGATCCTCCTTCTCTTTTTCGATCTTCTTGAATATGTCAAAAATGTTGGACATGAAATTCTCCTTAAACCTAATAATGCTCGGTGCCTTCAACACCTTCGTGAAGCCAAAAGCTTCAAAACACGGAAAACGCCACTTTTACGCGACCGGGGGTGTCAAACCTTCCCGAAACGCGCAAAACCGGCTCTTTTATTCACTTTCAATAAATTATACTACGGTGAATGGCATTTGTCAAACGCTTTTTGTGCAAAACAATAATTGTTCACAAAAAGTTTACAAATCAAAGCCCTTCTTTTTTTCCTTAAGCCCTTCCAATAATGGCAATTATATGGTATAATATACGATGCTAAATCGAACAGCGCAGAAAATCACGGCACGGACAAGCCTCCGCGTCCTTCTTTCTTGCGGTTTGATGCGGCACGTAACGTTGTTAAAAATATTTTTTATATGGAGGACAAATCCAATGGCAAAGAAGTATTGTTACCTCTTTACAGAAGGTAATGCAAACATGCGTGAGATCCTCGGCGGTAAGGGTGCGAACCTCGCTGAAATGACCAATATCGGTCTTCCCGTTCCCCAGGGCTTCACAATTTCCACAGAGGCTTGTACTCAGTACTACGAGGACGGCAGACAGATCAACGATGAGATCATGGCTGAGATCATGGAATACATCGTTAAGATGGAAGAAGTTACCGGCAAGAAGTTCGGTGACCTCGAGAATCCTCTTCTCGTTTCCGTTCGTTCCGGTGCTCGTGCATCCATGCCCGGTATGATGGACACTATTCTTAACCTCGGTCTTAACGAAGAGGTTGTTGAAGTTATGGCTAAGAAGTCCGGCACCCCCCGTTGGGCTTACGACTGCTACCGTAGATTTATCCAGATGTACTCCGACGTCGTTATGGAAGTC
>JAFTRQ010000051.1 GCA_017462125.1 Clostridia bacterium
CGCTGCACCGCGATCTTTAACGTCTTCACCGGCGCATACTATGCCGACGACAAGTTTGGCATTATTCAAAGCTAATTTTTGACGCAGTGGTTGAAATATACCGCTGCGTTTTTTTTGAAAAATTCTCGAAAAATTTTTTATAAAGGCATTGACAAAACCGAACGATGAGAGTATAATAAGGCATCATAAACCGTTGAAGCGGAGATAACGTCATTCAAGACTACACAGAGAGCCCGTGATGCTGAGAGTCGGGTTAGAAACTGTTTGGCAAATGGACCGCTGAGGGCGCAGTCAAAGAAACGATCCTGTTTTGAGTATTCTGCGACGTTGTAGGCAGACGTTATTTGCCGGAGATATGTTGGTATCTCGCTAAGCGCACACCCGTATTGGGATGTGAAACAAGGTGGCACCGCGGATAGTGTTGTATTATTCGTCCTTGGCAGAGAGTATATTTCTGTCAGGGGCGTTTTTGTTTATGATAAAAGCTCCTTTGACGTGAGATATAAGTCAAGGGAGCTTTTTCCTGTTTTGAGGAGGTAAATAAAACGATGATGAAACGCTGGTGGCGCTCCGTGCGCCGAATATATGATATCAAGCAGAAAGTGAACGTAAAACCCAAACCAACCTAAAACCAAACTTATTTATGGAGGAAACTATAATGAAATTTAACAATATTGAATTCGACACCTATTTTAAGAACTATCCCAATGCAGACGGATATTTTGGAAGGTACGGCGGATCGTATATCCCGCCCGAACTGCAAGTCGCTATGAATGAGATCAGTGAAGCCTATCAGACCATCTGCAAGTCTCGCAAGTTTATCGATGAGCTTCGACGCATCCGCAAAGAGTTCCAGGGCAGACCGACACCGATTTCGCATCTTGCAAGACTATCCGACAAGATCGGCACGGGCGTTCAACTCTATGCCAAGCGTGAGGACTTAAACCACACAGGCGCACACAAGCTCAATCACTGTATGGGAGAGGTGTTGCTTGCCAAATATATGGGCAAAAGGAAAGTCATTGCAGAAACCGGAGCCGGTCAGCACGGTGTAGCACTTGCTACCGCCGCTGCATACTTCGGTATGGAATGCGACATCTATATGGGCGCTGTGGATATAAAGAAGCAGGCACCTAACGTGGCAAGAATGAAGATCCTCGGAGCGAGAGTGATTGAGGTAACGGACGGATTACAGACCTTGAAGGAAGCAGTTGACGCCGCTTTTGCCGCATATTGCAAGGAATACAAGGATGCCATTTACTGCATCGGATCTGTCGTTGGTCCGCACCCGTTCCCGATGATGGTACGTGACTTCCAGAGCGTTGTCGGCATTGAAGCAAGAGAACAGTTCCTTGATATGACGGGTGAGCTTCCCGATGCGGTGGTTGCCTGTGTAGGCGGTGGCTCAAACGCGATGGGCTTGTTCTCCGGCTTCTTAAACGATCCTGTTGACATTTACGGTGTAGAACCTCTCGGCAGAGGTATCAAAATGGGCGACCACGCTGCAAGCCTGACCTACGGAGAGGAAGGTGTTATGCACGGCTTCAACAGCATTATGCTAAAGGATGAGAATGGTGAGCCTGCTCCCGTTTACTCGGTGGCAAGCGGTCTGGATTATCCGTCCTGTGGACCGGAGCACGCCTTCTTGCACGATCTTGGCAGAGTAAAATATGATGTGGTAAACGATGATGAAACCATTGACGCATTCTTCGAGCTTTCCAGAATGGAGGGTATAATTCCTGCAATCGAAAGCTCCCACGCCGTTGCATACGGAATGAAGCTTGCAAAGACTATGGGCAAGGGCTCAATTCTTATCAATCTTTCCGGCAGAGGCGATAAGGATATGGATTATATCATCGAAAAGTACGGTATCAGATAATGGATCTCGGCGCAGCGGTTGAAATATACCGCTGCGTTTTTCTTTTTGCTAAACCTCACGTTTAGATTTGCAAAAATATTTCCATAAAATTAAACTCGACATCTTGCGACTTTTGAATTTTTATGATATAATTGAGGTACACTAACCAGTAGTTAATATTTTTGAGGTGAAGTATGGTATTTAGTTACAAGAAGCTTTGGAAGATGCTGATCGACAAGGAAATGAAAAAGAGAGAGCTTTGCGCAAAGGCAGGCATCAGCTCTGCAACCCTTGCGAAGATGGCAAAGGGGGAGAGCATCACGACAGAATCACTTCTCAAAATTTGCGTTGCGCTGGATTGTGACGTGCAGGACATTATGGAAAAGGTTGAAACACTCCCCAAGGATTGAAGGGGCAAAACGAGGACAAAGAAAAGAATGTATATGACGAGGCAATATATAGGGCAGAACGTGTATGATGCCCTACAGGAAAGGCTCAGACTCATCTTTGAGGAGTTTGACAATATCTTCGTTTCCTTTTCCGGAGGCAAGGATAGCGGACTGCTTCTCAATCTGACGCTGGACTTTCAAAGAAAGTATTATCCCGAAAAGAAGATCGGCGTCTTTCATCAGGACTTCGAGGCGCAGTATCACTTTACGACAGAGTACGTAGAGAGAACCTTTGAGCACATCAAGGACGAAGTGTATCCCTATTGGGTATGTTTGCCGATGGCAACGAGAACGGCTATGAGCAGCTATCAAATGTTCTGGTATCCGTGGGATGATACGAAAGAGGAGTCTTGGTGCAGACCGATGCCCGAGCACGATTACGTGATCAATCTGAAGAACAACCCGATGACGACCTATCACTACCGAATGCACCAAGAGGATCTTGCAAAGCAGTTCGGGCGTTGGTACCGTCAGGAGCACGGCGGAGGGAAAACTGTTTGCTTGCTCGGTATCCGAGCGGACGAATCCTTGCAACGTTACAGCGGTTTCCTGAACAAGAAATACGGCTATAACGGCGAGTGTTGGATATCCAAGCAGTTTAAGGACGTATGGGCGGCCTCACCTCTTTACGACTGGTCTCATAGCGACGTGTGGCACGCATACGCCGCGTTTGAGTACGATTATAACAAGCTTTACGATATGTACTATATGGCGGGACTCAAGCCCGACCAGATGCGCGTAGCCTCTCCTTTCAACGATTATGCAAAGGATAGTTTGCATTTGTACCGCGTTTTGGACCCGGAAATGTGGTCGAAGCTCGTAGGCAGAGTACGCGGGGCTAACTTCGGAGCCATATACGGACGATCCAAGGCAATGGGCTACCGCAACCTGACCTTGCCCGAAGGACATACTTGGGAGAGCTATACGAAGTTCTTGCTTGATACGCTTCCTCCGAGACTTCGCAAGAACTACGTGGAGAAATTCAAGACCTCGATCAAATTTTGGCACGAAACCGGTGGCGGTCTTGAAGAGAACGTCATTCAAGAGTTGATCGATAAGGGCTACAATATAAGAAGAAATGGTGTATCCAATTACACCGTTATGAAAAACTCCCGTGTGATCTTTCTCGATAAGATACCCGATCATACGGATGATATCAAATCCTCAAAGGACATTCCAAGCTGGAAGAGAATGTGCTACTGCATCCTCAAAAACGACCATACCTGCCGCTTTATGGGCTTTGGTCTTACGAGAGAGCAGCAGAAGCGCGTGGACGTCCTCAAGAGAAAATACAGCAAGGTGGGTGAAGAGTAATGGCGTTTGTCAGTCCAGTATATAACGTGATCGCAGTACCGATCGAAAAGATAATACCAAATACATATAATCCGAACTCGGTAGCACCGCCCGAAATGAAGCTGCTTTATGAGAGCATCAAGCAGGACGGATACACGATGCCGATCGTGTGCTACTACGTTAAGGAAAAGGATATTTACATTATCGTTGACGGTTTCCACCGTTACCGCGTAATGCTCGACTATCCCGATATCTACGAACGCGAGGGCGGAAAGCTTCCCGTATCGGTTATCAATAAATCACTCGATAACCGTATGGCATCCACCATTCGTCATAACAGAGCACGCGGCTCACACGACGTCGATCTGATGAGCAACATCATCAAGGAGCTTCACGAGCTTGGCAGAAGCGATGCGTGGATCTCCAAGCATCTCGGTATGGATAAGGATGAGATCCTCAGACTCAAGCAGCTCACAGGTCTTATGGCGCTCTTCAAGGACATCAAGTTCGGTGAGGCGTGGAAGCCCGTTGAGGATGAGTATTACGAGGAAGAAGAAAGAGCCGATTGCGAGGAAGCAACCGACGAAGAAAAGAAGCTCGCAGGCGTAGCGAATTAACGAGGTAATCAAATGTTTAAGAAAAAGAAGCAGAAGGCGATTGCCTTTATTGACTACGAATATTGGTATTATTCCTGCAAAACTCAGTTTAATACCGCGCCGGATCCTTCCGAGTGGCTGATTGAGATGCAGAATGAGTATGACGTGACCGAGGTTATGGTGTTCGGGGATTTTTCCAATCAGGCTCTCTGCGAGGAGCTGGGGAAGGTGAGAAATATCACCAACTCCATAATTGAAACAGGGAATACCTATCACAAAAATAAAAAGGATATGACCGACTTCATTATGCTTGATTATGTCTATCAGGCAGTCGATGAAAACAAGAAGGCAAAGACCTACATTCTCTTTACAGGAGACGGTCATTTTCAATCGGTCGTTAAGTATCTCGCTCAAAAGAAGAAAAAGAACGTTGGTATCTGTGGCATCGCGGATTCGATGAGCCGTCAGCTTCATGCGGTGGCAAGCAAGGTAATGCTGTATCCTTCGGAAAAAGTGATGTTCAAAAAATATGCGGGTATGATTGCAAGAAATATGCAGTACGTGGAAAAGAAGCAGAACATTATACCTACCTTTTGGGGTACGGTAGATGCAGTCGTTAGGAAGAATCACGTTCTACAAGAGCCCATAACCGAAGCTCTCAAGCAAATGCTCGATAAAGGATATATTGTAA
>JAFTRQ010000052.1 GCA_017462125.1 Clostridia bacterium
GACACGGGTAATTTTGAGGGTAAAAATATTCCGAATCTCTTGAAAAGCGATCCTTTGGACAAATCGTTTGAGCCATTTCTGCCTGTGCTCGACGATTACCGCAAAAAGCGAACCGCCCTCCACCGCGACGAAAAGATCTTAACGTCGTGGAACAGTCTGATGATCAGCGCTATGTGCGAGCTGTATCTTGTCAGTGGGAAGGAAATATATCTTTCCGCCGCGCAAAACGCAGACCGCTTTATACAGAAATATCTGTGTGACGGTGATACGCTCTACGTCAGCTTTCATATGGGAAAACGGGGTATGAAGGGATTTCTCGATGATTATTCTGCATATATTTTTGCCCAACTGTCGTTATATCGCGCCACATTGGAAGACGAATATTTGAAACGAGCAAAACGTTTATGTGATAAAGCCATATCGGATTTTGGAGATAATACGGGCGGATTTTATTTATACGGCAAAGATCACGAGGAGCTGATCCTGCGTCCGAAAGAAACCTATGACGGCGCAATTCCAAGCGGAAATTCACTGATGGCGTATAACCTTGTGCGCCTGTCTTTCCTTACCGATGAAGAAAGATACAAATCAGCGACAGAGCGGCAGCTTGATTTCCTCGCGCAAAGTGCCTCGCAGTATCCCACAAACCACGCTATGTTTTTGAGAGCACTTTTGGAGTACGAGAAGCCGCCAATGAAAATAACGGTCGCAACAGATGAAACGACGGACAGATGCACCTTACCCCTTGCATTCCCATCAAACGCGATTGTCATCCTTTTAGAGGCCCCCACAAAAGAATACCCGCTTAAAAACGGCAAGACCACCTATTACGTGTGCCGAGGTCATAGCTGCCTGCCGCCAACCAATGACTTGAATGAATTGTTTGAAAATGCGCACACTTAATCACGGAAAGGAGTGATGAATATGTCTGAAAAGAAAAATACGAAAAAAGAGCGAGAGCCTAAAGATAAAAAGCCTTTGACCGATCCCGGCGATATCAAGGGTAAGATCGAGGTTCCCGACACCCGTGAACGCAGAGATGGTCCCGGCGGAAATTGAGTTTTAAAATAAGCAAACAGCCTCCGACGAAAAAACTTGTCGGAGGCTGATAAATAGAAACAATTGAGGGCATTATGGAGATTATCAAGGTCATACTAACGGCGCTTTTGTCGGTGGCGGCGCTGTTTATCATCACGAAAATTATGGGGCATAAGCAGGTGGCACAGCTTGACTTTTTCGACTACGTTTCGGGCATCACCATTGGTTCAATTGGTGCGGAGCTGGCAACCGAGCTTGAGGAGCCCTACAAGCCGCTGATCGCGCTTTGCGTTTGGGGCGGCGTGTCGCTCCTGCTCAATCTACTCGCACACAAGCTGCCGAAAACGAGAAAATATATCAACGGCACGCCAACAATCCTGATGAATGACGGAAAACTTTACCGCAAGAATTTGAAGAAGGCAAAGCTCGATCTTTCCGAGTTTATGTTGCTTTGCCGCGAGCAGGGGTATTTTGATCTGAACGAGATCCAGACGGCGATCTTTGAGCATAACGGAAAGGTCTCGATTTTGCCCAAGGCTGCGAACCGCCCCGCAACGCCCGAGGACTTGAAGATTACGGCAAAAGCGACGCACATCGGCGTGGAGGTCATCATGGACGGCCGCGTGATGGGAGAAAATCTTTCGCGCATGGGCAGAGATGCGAATTGGCTTGAAAAGCAACTGAAAGTGCAAGGTTGCAAAAGTGTAAAGGATATTTTTCTCGGCATCTACCATCCCGAAGAGGACAAGCTGACGCTCTATCCAAACGAGTAATTTCGGCATATACTGTACCGAACCTAAAAAGGAGGTACGATTATGCGAAAACACAACTGCGGCGAGCATCCCGAATTTCGCGATTACGGATGCGAGCCGTTTATATTCAATATTAATCACGCAACGGGTATGAATGAAAATTTTCGCACGACGCTTTGGACGGGGCGGGATATGCAGCTGACCTTAATGAGCATTCCCATTTGCGGCGACATCGGCGTGGAGATGCACCCCGATGTTGATCAGTTCATTCGCGTAGAGAATGGTAGAGCAAAAGTCTATATGGGCAGTTGCAGAAACAATCTGCAAGAGCAGGCATGTGTGGACGGTAATTATGCCATCCTCATTCCCGCAGGCACGTGGCACAATATCGTCAACGTGGGCAATCGACCCTTGAAGCTCTATTCGCTCTACGCACCGCCTCAGCATCCCTTTGGTACAGTTCATCGTACAAAAGAGGATGCGGAGCACGAGGAGTATTGATAAAATATGAACTCCCTCGAATTGACGAGTGCGGTGACAGCACTTGCCAATGCCATTGCCTGTAAACTGACAGTTGATGAAATGGCACTGTTGGCAAGCATATTCGTTCAGCTTGGTGACACGCTTGCCACCATCGCAGCACGGGAGAATTTGTGCGGAGATAAGAATAAAATTGAGGGCTGACCGTGTGTCAGCCTTTTATCTTTCAATGATTTCGGCTAATTTATATAAATTATTAAAAACAGCCGAAAAAATGATTGACAAACAGACAAAATAGGAGTATAATATTGATAGTATTAAAATGCCATAGTGGAGGAATTTATGAATTACATCTACCGTCATATGGAAAATCGAATCATGGAGCTGTCGCAGTCGTACGCAGCGATTCTTTTGACAGGTCCGCGTCAGGCTGGAAAGACGACGATGCTTCGCTCCCTTGCGGAAAAAGAGAACAAGGGGCGCGAGTACGTGTCGCTGGACGACCTTTCTACGCGCGATATGGCGAAGAATGATCCCGCTCTCTTTTTGCAAATACACAAGCCCCCCGTGCTGATTGACGAGGTTCAGTACGCGCCGGAGCTTTTTACCTATATCAAAATTCATATTGACGAGCATCACAATCCCGGAGATTTTTGGATGACGGGCTCGCAGATTTTCCGCTTGATGAAGGGCGTGCAAGAGTCTATGGCAGGTCGCGTGGCGCTTCTGCATATGTCGCCGATGTCACAGCGTGAGATCATCGGTGCGGACTGTGTTCCGTTCACAACGAAGATGGAAACGCTTCTCGCAGAGAGCAAGAAGATAGTGCCCGTCAATACGCCGATGCTTTTTGAACGTATTTGGCGCGGCTCGATGCCGGGTATTGTTTCGGGGCTCTATCCCGACCGCAATATGTACTATTCGTCCTATATTTCCACCTACGTGGAGCGCGACGTGCGCGAACTTTCAGGAACGGTGGACGCGCTGAAGTTCAACCGCTTTATTACGGCGGTCGCGGCGAGAACCTCGCAGCTACTCAACTATAAGGCGATTGCAGACGATGCCGAGATCGATATGCCCACCGCCAAGGCGTGGGTGGATATTCTACAAACCCTCGGAATTATCTTCCTGCTTCACCCCTATTCCAACAACGTGTTGAAGCGCACGATCAAGACACCCAAGGTCTATTTCTACGACACGGGACTTGTGTGCTATCTCACGAAATGGTCAAGCCCCGAGGTTGCCGAGAGTGGAGCCATGAGTGGCGCGCTGCTTGAGAATTTTACCGTGTCCGAGATTATGAAGGGCTATCAGAACGCAGGACTTGAGCCGTATCTCTATTTCTATCGTGACAAGGATGCCAAGGAGATTGACGTCATTATGGAGGGTGACGGCAAGCTGTGTCCTCTGGAGATCAAGAAGACCGCAACGCCCGATAAGCGCATCATCCGCACCTTCGGCGTGATTGACAAAGCCCCCTTGCAGGTCGGCACAGGCGCCGTCCTCTGCATGGCAGAGCAGTTCGGCGCGTTTGACAGGGATAATTTGATAGTGCCGATTTGGATGATATAACGGGAAGAGTCCCAATGCGTCAATATAATATTTATTGAACTATAAACAAAAATATATAATACAAAAAGGTCGCGATTGATAACGCGACCTTTTTGCTTTAGTATGTTTTTAATGAATCAATGGTTGCAAGTAATGTTTTGGCATAAGTTTTGGCAGTATTATCAAGTGTTACTTTGGTTACGCCAATACACCAAAAAAGTATCATTAAAGCATTAATTGCAAATGCAAAATAATGAGATGTGGGGATTTCAGAAAATGTCTCATATTTTGCAAAAGAGAATGTCGCGATAAGTGTGCATAAAACAAAGCATAGAAAAATGCCGATGTATTTACTACGCAGAAGGTTTCTACAAAAGCCGTAGTTTATATTTTCCTCCTGAACGAGATGATCCTCTCGCGTATGGCTTTTCAAGTAAATAACCGCACTTTCACAACATTTTTTGAATTCTTCACTATCATGAGGGGCGAGAAATGCCTCAAAGGAAGGATCGATTTTTGCCAAGGTGTCGTAGTAACGCTTTTTAGGAATTGAATCTATGGTGCTGTCGTTCGGCATAAGAAACTCTACTGCATAGTTAACGGAGTACTGCTTAAATCCGTAGACTCTGCGCAAAAGAATTGGAATGTAGTTGGTAAAAGCAAGAAGCAGACCAATAAAAACGGCAGAAGAAGCAAAGGTGTTTATTTTATCAAAGCATAGAAAAGTGGTAACGGCTATGGGTGCCAGCAAAATAATGCTGGCGCTAAGCCTTGCGCGAATATTGTAAGCATCAAGCAATTCTAATTTCATAAGTCCTCCTTACAATCGAGTGTATGCTTTCTCAATTCGGGTATTAATATCTCCGTCGGCGTTGTAGAAATCAAGCTCTGCATCCGAAATCTTAAATCCAAATCCATAAGCCTGTCCGTCACGAATATCACAATATTTTTTGCTCGCATCAGGAACATATATTGCTTTTTTACTCGCGTATTGTTTGAAAGACGGCCCCATACAACTTGTAATCACAATCTTCTTTTCGGGGATGGTGTTAAAATAGGCTCTAAGGTATGCGTGAACAGAGCCCGTGTGTCCTGTGATAAACAATATGTCGTCTCCGCCACCACCGACAGGCACAAAAGGCGTGTAGCTTCCTTCCGGTTTGCCCGGAAGGAAGTACAGCTTAAAGATGTCATACAAATACTCACATCGTGCGTGAGCCTCATGGAGTTGGCTCTCGTGTATCAAATAACGCATGCTTACTCTCCGATGAAATAAGTGCCTACACGTGCGGTAGTTTTGAACGAGTCCGTGGTGCACATTTGGTCACCATTTATAGTGTTGTGAATGACTCGCCCTCTCGGATATTTTTCGCGGAGCTTCTCCGAGCCACCGTTACTGTCTCCGGTGTTGTCAGAAACGTAATAAATGGTGGTGTTGTCCTTTACGGCAAATATCTCTTCCGCCTGTGCAAGTTTTCCGTGGTGTGGCAACTGAATAGCAGAGTGGGATTTCACAGTGCTTTCAATAGCTTTGAAACTACTGTCTCCAGTGAGAAGAAGTTTTTTGCCCGAACCAAAATCAACAGAAAGCTGAGTGCTTACAGCATTAACGATTGTTTCTTTGTCGATATCATCGCTTTCTCTGCCGCCAATGCGTTTTGCCACGGCTTCCAACGAATACTCTTTATCAGGGCCCGGAATGGTAATGCCTGTTGCAACTTTCGTATCGGTGAAGATATCCTTCAGCGTAACCTCTCCCGAAAGGGAGTAAATATTGCTGTAAATCTCTTCGATGCTTTTGGCAATAGAGTCGCGGGTACGGCGTTTATCATTGATTCTGTCCAACAGCTCGTCCTTGTACTTCAACAGCAGGAGTGTGTAGACCTCAGAGAGAACGCCTTGTTCGATGAGGTACGGAATACCGTCAAAATGGTCTGCGTCGTTGTGCGAGAGAACCAATTTCGCTTTTTCGTAGGAATTGGCTTCCATATAATCTACAACGCGCATTGCGTGTTCTTCGCAACCGCAATCAAAAATCACAAGC
>JAFTRQ010000053.1 GCA_017462125.1 Clostridia bacterium
GCAAAGATCTGATCACGTATCGGCTGCATCTCGGCGGGATCCTTCATCCATCGCATTTTGTTGCGGAGCTTCTGCCGTTCCTTGCAGAGCGCTTCCATTTGCGCACGAACCTTGAGCGCGTGTCGTATGAGATCATCCTTCGTATCAAGGAAATACTTGCCGAGGAATTTTGCCTGCTCCGAGTACATACGGGCGCGGCGCACGTCCTCTTTGATGGCGGCATAGGCTTCGGGGTTATTTGGGATCTCCTTGGGTATCGCTCCAAGCAGATAACAGTAGTGAAGATAGAGCGCGTAAAGTCCCGTTGGTTTCTCTCGCAAGATTGGTTGGTAATATGGGATAGGTGTCCATTGGCGATTGTGAGCGTTATTCCGTATCCTCGCTTCAATATCCTCCTCGGTATATCCTTTGCCGAGCTTGTCCAAGCGAAAGAATTTGTCATAGCCGTATGGCTTGATGCGTAGGAATTTGCCGCGCTGCTCAATCGTATATCCGAGACTTCTCATACGGTTGTAAAAGTTTCTGATAGTAAATTCCCGTCTTGCTACCACGTCGATGTCGGCACGTATCTGATCCCGCATCGTAGGGATGCCTTTCTTTTCTGCGTGAACCTCTGCAATGTGTTTGTGCCTATCCTTGCTCGGGTTCTCGATCACAGATAATCCATACTCCCTGCAAAGTCGGTCAGAGGTCTTGCGCATAAGTTGATAGGTGGCATTGCAATCGTGATAGCGCTTGCCCGAGAATCCCGAAGCCGAAAGGCAGAAATGATTGTGTACGTGTCCTTTGTCAATATGGGTGGAGACAATTACGGGAAAGTCCTCACCCCACAGTTCGTTAGCAAGCTGAATGCCGATGATGTGAGCAACGTCGGGTGTTACCTCGCCGGGCTTAAAGGATTGGTATCCGTGGTAGGCTTGGATGTCTGAGGGCGAGACACCCTCCAAGAGCGTCAGCATAACCTCGTGGGCATTCTCGGGCGTGCAGTTGATGCCCGTCACGAACTTCTTTTCTTCCGTAGCAAAATGATCGGACGGCAGTCCAAGCATTTCGGCGGCGAGCCGCATTTCTTCATCGTCGAACCCATTTTCAATTTCCATTGTGGTTTTGTTTTTATTAGCAACGTAGGCGAGCAGCTTGCTGACGTGCGCCTTCACATCCCAAATTTTAGTGGTTGCCAATTAGCTTTACTCCTTTCTTCGCGTACTCTTGTTGGATCGCACCAAGCACCTTCATCACCTCGTCGGCATAGCGGCGGTATTCGAGATCATCCACAAAGCCAAGCGTGTTCGCCCTCACGGCGATCTGATTCAAACTCACGCCCAAGCGACGAAGCTCGCGGGTGAACTCCTTGACTTCCACCGAGGGCGGTGCAACAGGCTCGATCCATTCGATGAGCAAGCGCAGATATTTGCTCTTGTCACGTTTGAATGTCGCTGCATCTTTACAAAGCTTTTCATACTCGGCATCATTCAAATAGACCTTGACGAGGTTGGTGCGCTTGCGCCCGCCTTTTTCTTTTTCCTCTGTCTGTTTCATTTTGCTTTTACTCCTTTTCTATAAATTTTTATTGTAAATTTTTCAGTACGGGGGTCTGGGGTTTTCCCCACCTTCGCATTTTGTGTCCACAAATGCAGTGCTTGTCAAGAAAAGTAGACGGACTACAAGTCCGTATCATTTTGAAGTAAATTTCATTTTCTTTCTCCTTTCCTTCGATAAATTTCGACATTGAAAGCGCAAAAAAGGGCAGGTATCACTTACAA
>JAFTRQ010000054.1 GCA_017462125.1 Clostridia bacterium
ATGCGCAGAAAGGAGAACCGTGATGCGAGGTAAGAAGAAATACGGTTGGCTCAGCGGACTTATGTCAAATGTACTTGGAGGAACAAGGGAGTATAACTTCAACAACGTCACCTATATCGTTGAGCCGCGCTTTCAATCAATTGATTCCAATGATGCCAAGATGCCTCAAGAAAAATTTGCAAGGATTATCGAAAAGTCTGCGGCACATTTGCAAGTTGCTCCCGATAGTGATAAAATACAGGCAGAATATGTTTTGAAGTCTGCCGGAGAGGAGGAATATGCAGACCAAAACCAAACAGAATAAAGACCCAATGGGAATCACCGCACTTTATTGCCGTCTCTCTCGTGATGACGGTGCAGAGGGCGAAAGCAACTCGATTGCCAATCAGAAAAAGCTGCTTTCCAAGTATGCCAAGGAACACGGCTTTACCAACACCAAGTTCTATGTGGACGACGGCTATACGGGAACAAACTTCAACCGTCCCGGCTTTCAGCAGATGCTTGAGGATATGGAAATGGGATATATCTCAACCGTGATCGTCAAAGACTCATCCCGTTTCGGCAGAAACTACCTTGAAGTCGGTCAGTACACGGACTACTATTTTCCCGAGCACAATATCCGATTCATCGCTATCAACGATTGTATCGACAGTGAGAACGGTGAGGATGATTTCAGCGCATTTCGTAACGTGATGAACGAGATGTATGCCAAGGATATCAGCCGCAAGGTAAGAAGCTCTCACCGCCTCAGAGGTAATGCAGGTGAACCGCTTTCCCAACCGCCATACGGATATATGAAATCCCCCGACAATAAAAAGAAGTGGATCATAGACGAGGAAGCGGCAAAGGTGGTACGGCAGATATTTCAATGGTGCATTGAGGGCAAAGGTAATGAAACCATCGCCCGTCTGTTGCAGGAGAGTGAAGTTTTAATACCGATGGCTTATTGGCAAAGCAAGGGGCTTGGACGAGGCGGCAAGAAAACGCAACCTAATCCGTGCAAATGGTGCAAGACCACGATCGCCAAAATTCTCGCGCAGCAGGAGTATTGTGGGGATATTATCAATTTCAAGACCTATTCAAAGTCCTTCCGCAACAAAAAACGTCTTGACAATCCCGAAGAGAATTGGGCGATCTTCAAGGATGTTCACGAACCTATTATTGACCGTGAGACCTTTGAAATGGTACAGGAGCTTGTGGCAAAAACAAAACGCCGCGCTCCCAAGAAGGAGAACGGCGAGAAGAATATGTTTTGCGGCTTGCTCTATTGTGCCGATTGCGGAAGTCCCTTGTGGTTCAACGTCAATCATCCGAATAAAGCTATTCAATACTTCAACTGCTCCAATTACCGAGCTAATCGTGGCACTTGCCCCTCAACCCATTATATCCGTGCCGACTCTATTGAGCAGGTGGTGATCGCGGAGCTACAAACTATCGCACGCTTTCTTGACGAGGAAGAGGAGGCATTTGCAACCTTGCTTGAAACCAAGACCAACAAGGATATTGCCGTCGAGCAAAAGCTTGCCGAGTCCTCACTTGCTACTGCAAGAGCGAGAGTAAAAGAGATCGAACGCTTATATGAAAAGGTCTATGAGGATAACGTAAACGGCAAGGTTTCGGACGAATGGTTTATGAAGCTATCCCACAAGTACGAGGTTGAGATGGACGAGACCAAGAAAAACATCCTTGCCTTGCGAGAGAAGCTTGATAGTCTTGCAGAAAAACGACAATCCAAGGATAACTTCCTCAAAGCGGTACGGAGCTTTATGGAAATGAAAACGCTTAACCCCGTGATCCTTCGTGAACTTGTCGAAAAGATCGAGGTTTATCAGATTGAGGGAACCGGTAAGAACCGCACGCAGCGAGTTGTTATTCATTACCGCTTCGTTGGTTGTCTGCAGATTCCCGAATGGCACAGAAAACGTAAGGTCACACTTGAGAGCAGACAAGGCGTAGCGGTAAATTATCTGCCCACCACGGCATAACAAAATAAAAAAGAGCAGAAATCCTGCTCGAAACAATCCAATATAGGCAAAAAAATATCGAGTGTTCATCACTTTCGTTATGAACACTCGATATGGTCTGAGTGACAAGACTTGAACTTGCGGCCTCTACCACCCCAACACATTTAGCACCTTTGAATTTAGCAAAGGTATTATATCATAATTACAGAAGAATGTAAATTATCTCTCCGCAAGTGGTCAAAGGCGAAAAATGGGCTTGTTCAACCCCGAAAGCAGGGAAGAACAAGCCCATTATGTTTATCACGAAAACGCGAGATTTCGCGAGGATTTGCGAGAAAATAAAAGAAAATCGGAGGTTCGGTTGAACCTCCGATTTTCTGATGCGACCTGCTTTGGCATAGCCAAAGCGATGAACGTTGCGGTGTCTACCTAATATGCGACAGCTGCGGTATTATTAAAATTCCTTTTTCTTGCGCAACACAAGTGCAGCGAAAAGCAAGCTCAAGATGGCAAAAGGCTTTGCTGTCGCTCTGCAGCCTGCGCTTTGGACAGGCTCGGCGGTGGTGGTTGCGGTGGTCGCTTCGACACCTGTATCCATTATATCTATGGTTTCCGCGTCGGTTGTATCGGTTGTAGGCGACTCGGTTTCCATAGGCTCGGTCTCCGTATTTTCGGTTTCCGCAGGTTCGGTTTCCGTAGCTTCGGTCTCCGTAGGTTTTGTTTCAATGGGCTCGTAGCCCGGAGGAGTGCCTATATCAGCGTTAAGGTGCGACACGTCGTAGCAGACGGTGTACGTGCATATCTCGGAGGATCGGTACACGCGCACCATGGCAGGATCAACTCCATCGGCAATATCGCCCTCGTATTTGAGATAAACGTATCCGTGCTCGTCACATAGGATATCTGAGCCCGATATTGTTGCCGTACTTCCGTCAGAGGCTATGCTGACACCCACACTTTCGTCAATGCCGCTGCCTGTCTCGGCTTCCAATATTTTTATGCCGTTTTTACATTCTATCTGAATTTTCTGCAGATTGTTACCTGTGTCGAACACCTTGACGGCGATCGTTTTCTGCTGCGTATCGTAGGTGAGCTTTGCGTAGTCCACTGTGCCGGTGCGGAAAATAACAGCGCCGAGAACCGAGTTGCCGTACTTTTTATCGCTCATAAGTGTGCGCAGGCTTTGTATCTCGGTCATCATACGGGCGGAGGTGGCTTTGTCATACGCCTGAAGACCCATTACGACCTTGTTGCCCATATCGATGGATTGTTTTGCGAGGGTTGCCACCCAACTGTCGTTCTTTCCATAGGTTGTGGAATATGCCATAGGGCAGATGTAGTCGTAAAGGGCGGCGGCGTCCTTATAGCTCTGACCGTAATGCAGAAGCGCAAAGGCTTCATCGTAAGCGCCCTCGGGCATGGTGGCAGCGCTGATTATCAGGTTTGGATTGACGGCTTTTGCGGCATCAATCACAGCTTTTGCGTAATCTCGCACATTGTTTTTGCGGTATTCGGCGATGATCAGCGCATCAGGATCTCCATTTTTATAGGCATTGAAAATATAATTTGAGTTGGCGGTACGGCCATAATATCCGAAGGTGGTCTCCACCAGCTCTTGGACTCGGTCAATATTTGCACCCATTTGTGCGAGCGCAGAAAAATCCTCATCACTCCAACCGTTTGCAAGATGGTTGTAGCGTACATAGTCGAAGTGCAAGCCGTCAATATCGTATGCCGCAAGTTCGGCGGCTATGTTCATCATATATTCTTGATAGCCTTCGTCATAGAGGCAGATATAGTCGTTATCGTATCCACGGATGTAATGGTACAGTCCGGCTTCGTTGTGCTGAGCTTTATAATAAGAATCCTGAACGTTGCATATCCAGGCATGTACGCGTATTCCGAGTGGATGAGCGGCATCGATTGCCTCCTGCAGAACGTCGCGATTGGTTCGCGAGAGCGCGTCTTTGTACTGCGTATTAAGATAGCCCAGCTTGCCTCCGGTGCCTTTGACCAACAGGTATACGTCGGTAATGCCCATTTCAGCGCAACGAGTCATAACTATCTCTGCGCCGTCATCCCCCAAAGATGCAATTGTACTGCCCCACATCCATTCGCCGATTATCATGTTATCGGTGGGTGTGTCTGCCGCGCTGACAGGCATCGCGCAGGTAAGCATCGGGAATATCGTAAGAGAGCAGATAAGCGAGGACAATATTTTTTTAAACATATAGAAATACCTCCATCATAATGTAATGTTTTATTATATCAAACTTTCTGTATGAATGCAAGGAGTTATTAAAATATTTGCGAAAAATATGTTATTATTATGAGTTGCAAGCATTGAAAGTGCCGATGATGACTTATGAATCAATATCTGAAAAATCTGATTATCACGGAAAAGGGGTATGGATAGCCTTGATGAGACCTGTGAAAGGTCAAAATGGCTATGCGCGTGTGATCGTGCTTGGATTCATACGGTAAATATGCGGCTCGGCAATTCGCGCGCCGCCCTTTGCCGTGATGCGAACGGTCACATCCTTGCCAAGGGATGCAAAGCATCGCGTTGCCGAAACCGCGCCGCAATCGAGAAAGATCTCGGCAAACGAGCTGTCGATCAGAATGCGCGCGGATGCCGGCGCTCCACTCATCATACAGGGGCAATCGTAGACCTCACCATTGACGGCGAAGCGATCAGCGCTGATTGTCAATGTAAGCGCCGTTCTTCCGTCACTTTCGACGGTTAGCGTGACGGGCGAATCTGCAACCGTATAGTCGAAGCAGATATCCAAAAGAGTGCTATCTGTGTGGGTACAGACCTCATTTTCTGACGCTTTTGGAGTCAGCTCCTCGCCTCGCAGCATATTGACTTCGGGAATGGGCTGCTGCGTCAGCCTGCCGTGTGCATCCAAACCGAGCACACGGGGAATGCCCATACAGCCGTTCCAAAGCTCATGATCGGAAAAGCCGCTGACCCAACCGCACAGCACAGTGCGCTCCTTTTCCTCGTAAAGGCAGGTGGCATAAAAGCCGCGGTCAATGGGATTGCTTTGCGAATGGTAGCCGTAGCTGAGATAGCCGTGATTCTCGGGTATGAAGCGCATCTCTTCAAGATCAAAATCACCGACAAAATATTCGATGGTGTCGTAGGGGCTGTAGATGAGCACCCATTTGTCGCCAAGCGGGAAAAAATTGACTACCTCGCCGTTGTTGTCGAACAGAATGCCCTTGTATTCCCAATGCAGCATCGAACCGTCGCAGGCTTCGTATATGGGCAGCAGATTCTTGTTGCCGTCCCGCGTGACACATTTGCTCATCACCATAAAGGTGCGACCGTCGGCACGAAATACGTAAGGATCACTCCAGCCCCAGTGAAAATCGGGACCGCCATGGTTGTCGAGCGTCATAAAGGGATTTTCATCGACACGTTCAAAATGCATCAGGTCGGGCGTGCCGTAAGCGGCGCAGTGCGTGCGCGGGACAGCCTTTTTGGGCACGGAGGTGTAGAGCATCACGGGGCGGCCCTTATCGTCAAAGCAAATACAACCGTCGTTCATACGAAGCTCGTCCTCGCTTGGCAGAATAGGAAAGGGAAGCTGCTCCCAATGGATGAGATCCTTTGAGCGAGCGTGACCGAAAACGGTATTCTCCTGAAAATCTCCGCGCTCGGGGCAGACGTGGTAGAAAATGTGGTAGTAGCCCTCGTGCTTGACCGACCCCCAAAAGTCAATGGTGAAATGCGACGGCGCGGTCAGATGATACGCGGGGTGCCCGAGGGAGCGTGCGGCGTCGGGCATATCGCCGAATATGGATGCGTTGAGACGGTCGATCCTTTTCATAGTAATCTCCATTCCGCCGCCCAAGGGAACCCTCAAAGCTCACTTCGTTCTCTTCGGGAAACCTCTGTGGCGGCACAAATAATAATCGATGAATTTTGCCATCAAGCAAAATTCGCGCGTGAAACAGTTTAATTGCCTGCAAGAAGGAAGTAACTTTCACGCTACCTCCGATTGTTGGTTTGTGTTTATTTATTGTATCATAAATTGAAAAAATGTGCAAGTGCGTAAAGGCTGATTTTGAAGTGTAAATGAAAATAATTTTGTTTGGTACAAGGTCTTTCACCGTCTATTTTCGCGCTATTTATTGTTCCCTTGGCAGTACAGCGTAAGCAGAGTGGGGAGAAGGGCATCGAGCCTCGTTTATTGAGGCGGCATTTTGCGAAGCAAAACTCGGGAAGTGAGCCGCGTAGCGGGGAACGGAAGAATCTGAACCCATGCACAAAAGCGCAAAGCGCTTTTGGCGTTAGAGTTCTCGCGACCCGCGCTGAGGGGAATCTGAACCTTAGCACACAAATCGCGGGGCGATTTGTGGCGAGGGAGTTCTCATAAGCCCCCTCTGATCCGATAAACGCAAAAAAGTTTGGTGGAAAGATTCCCAATCAGCGCATCGAGCACTGATTGGGAATGGGAATCAGAACCCATGCACAAAAGCGCAAAGCGCTTTTGGCGTTAGAGTTCTCGCGACCCTCAGCGACAGCATAACAAAAAGGAGGCATAAAGCCTCCTTTTTGTTATGGTGGAGCTGAGGGGAATCGAACCCCTGTCCGAAAACCTCTTGATACAACTTTCTCCGGGTGCAGGGTGTCTATTAGATCTTTTTCACAGCCGCGCCGGCACTCAGGCTCGGATGAGAAGCAACCGTTTTGTGCATGATCGGTTCAACGGTAAACCGCCGATGCATGTTCACCACTAAAGTGACGCTCAGTCCCGAGTCGTGGTCCTCTCGGGAGGAACGGGTGACCCGCAGGTCACGGCACTGCCATCATTGAGCCCCGAAGGGTCAATGATTAGGCAGCCATAGCAACAGTATTGTTGTCGTTTATTTTTTAAAGTTTGAGCAGTTTAAGAGATTACTCGGCTCTACCCGCTTATCATACCTCAAAATCCCCGTCGAAACCATTGCAGCCCCATTTATCTGCGAATTTTGCCCGCATACTGCGTTTGTACGCGAAAGCGGCTCGACATAGGTAACTATGCCTTCGCCTTGCTTTCTCCGTTCCGCCTTGTCTGCGAACAAGCTTCTTGCTAAAGGGCAATTTCGCAGGCGAAATTGCAGTGAAATCTTCCGCTTAGGCGGAAGGTGAAATATTTTGCTTTCGCAAAATGTGAAATTCGTGCGTAGCACGAGTGAAATGCTTTGCTTCGCAAAGCGTTTAAGATCAGATCAGACTCCGAACAAAAGGTGAAGCGCTTCGGCAACGCCGTTTTCTGTCTTTGCGTGGTAGGTTGCCACGTCGATCAAGGATTGCGGTGAATTCTTCATACACACGCCCGTGGGGCACACGCTGAGCATATCCACGTCGTTGCTGCTGTCTCCAAAACCAACGCATTGATCAAGAGAAACACCGGTTTTCTCGCAAAAGATGCGCACCACGTTGCCCTTGTTGCAGCCTGCAGGGAAGAGATCGGCATAGGTCGGCAATTGGCAGATGCTCAAGCCCGATTCGGGCAAGCCTTCCTGCTCCAAGGTTCCCATAATAGAAACGTTGGTCAGAACGTTTTCGTGAAATATAAGCGCTGCTTTTTTTCGCCATTCGGTCTTTTCAGATTCGGTCATAGGAGCCTTGTATTGAGCGAAATCAAGCAAGATCTGTTCTTTTCGTCCGCAATACCAGAGATCCATACGTTTCTCCATACAGTATTCCAGCCAAGTTGAAAAATCCTGCCACGACACACCGTTTTCGTACAAGAGCTGCCCCTCAAAGATGATATCCGAGGCGCTGAAGCACTTGCCGTCCCAAGGGATCATATGACCCGCGGAGGCATTTTTTCGCATATATCCGCCTTGTGAGCGACCTGTGTTCAGGATCAGCTTATGACCGAGAGCCTGCACACGCAGCATCGCGTCAAGCGTTTCAGGAGCTAAGCTTCCATCGTGGCCGAGCACGGTGCCGTCAAGGTCAAAAAACAAATAGCAAGTCTTTGAAGTGTCCATTTTTTACATCCTCTTAATCTGAATCAAACTTGCAACACGATAGCAGAGGGGCGTTGACCAAAATCAAGCCCGTTTTTGTGGCTTAAATAGCTCGCATAAGCCTTTTTCGAAAGCTTTTGGAATTCTTAAAGCCTGAGTTTGCTGTGCAAACTCACAGAGTAAACCGCTGGCGGTTTACGTAGGTTTTTCTTCAAAAAGGTTTTAAGCCGCCGGAGGCACGCGTTCCGCATCCTATCCCTTGTCCTTCATTCTGCGCTCGATCTCACGGTCAGCGTCGTGCTTGGCGATGGTGTCGCGCTTGTCGTAGAGCTTTTTACCGCGACAGAGACCGACCTCAACCTTCACACGGGAGCCTGAAAAATAGAGCGAGAGGGGAATCAGAGACACACCCTTTTGCGCGATCAGACCGTGGAGCTTCATAATCTCACGCTTGTGCATCAGAAGCCGACGCTTACGAAGGGGATCACGGTTGAAAATATTGCCGTGCTCATAGGGTGAGACGTGCATACCGATGACGAACAGCTCGCCGTCCTTGACGTCAATATAGGAATCCTTCAGGTTGACCGTTCCGGCACGAATGCTTTTGACCTCGGTGCCGAACAGCTCGATGCCCGCCTCGTATTTTTCATCCACGAAATAATCGTGATAAGCCTTTTTGTTTTGTGCGATGATCTTGTTACCGCCCTTTTGTTCAGCCAAAACGGACACCTCCTTCCATATTGCACGGATTATATTATACTACAATTTTTACTTCTTGTCAAGAGGAATGATGTCGAATAAAGGTTGAGTATTCAAAATACCGCTCGCCAAGCGCGAGCGGTACGGTTTCGATTATTTGATTTCTTCGGCCTCAAGGTCTGCGACCGTGAAAGAAAGCTCGATAAGCTCGCTGCTTTTGCTCTCGCAAAGCAGGGAAAACGTCATTTTGTCATCGCTCTCTGCGGGGAGGAGCTCAAAATAGAGGATTGTTGCACCGTTGAGCGCGTGAAACGAGCCTTCATCGAGCACGGGCTCGATCAATGTGAGCCTGCAGGCGATCTCGGTGACCTCGGGAGAGGTTTCGATCACCCATCTGTTAACGGCAGAAACATCGATAGAACGGATCGGCGCATTTGAGAGCATATTCAGAGAGTTGATCTTGAGCCATCCGGTTTTGTCGGCAAGCTTTTCGACCTCCGCATCGTAATCCTCGCAGATCTTTTCGCATTTTCTGTTGACCTGACCGCAATAGCGCGTGATTTCCAAAAGCAAATTTTGCTCGGCACAGCCAAGTGCAAGAATACGGACGTCTGCAACCCTTTCAAGGATCTCGGAGGGAAGAGACCCCGTGACGAAATCAAGGTTTTCTTGATAATTCGCTTCAAACTCTTTTTCGGCGGCCGAGACGTCAAAGGGAGTGTGGGTATGCTTGGCGGCGCGCTTCAAGTGCTTGACAAACCAGCTTTTTTGCGCGGAGTAAAGAGAATTAAAATATTTGTCCGAGTGCTTTGCCGCCTTGGCATCCTTTCGGATCTGAAAGCACATCTGCGCAACGAGCGTGTCGCGATACCATTCCTTGGTGAAATATTTCATACGCACCTCTTAATGCTTGAATATATTTTTAATAATGCGAACGAAGGAGAAAACCGAGAAAAGGGCGACGCACGCGGTGATCACATTTCCGAGATAGACCTTGATCTTTCCGTTGTAAACCTTTTTGTCGGTGGGATCGAAGCCCTCTCCGTAGTGATGATCGGTCACGGTAAGCGAAAGGTCGTACTCGTTATAAGCGTCGTCGGATTTGCCGAGCAGGGAAAGAATCCCGCTTTTCACCTTGTCAAGCGTGTTTAACAAAAACTTCAAAATATCGTTTCCGGACATAGTGATTCTCCTTGTAATTCAAATAAATAGTGGGGAAGAGCTGCTGTCTGCGTCGGTTCTCGTCGATGTCACAATATAGGCAGCCCTCCCCACGGGTCTCCGCTGTTGGAGGAAGGTTAATTCAATTTGATGGTAACGATCACGCCGCCCTCGTTGGTGCCGGAGATCGTATAGGGGAAGCTTGTGCTTCCATCGGGATTGGGGGTCTGAACGGGAACCTTGATCTCGCCGCTGTCACCCGATACCGAGGTGTAGTAGACCGCGTAGGATGCGCCGTCGGAAGCCTTAACCGTCAGCATATCCTTATAAGAGGTCTCTTTTTTCAGATATTCGATATACTCTTCAAGACAAAGGTTATTGTCCTTCATATACTGCGCGTGTGCTACTCCAACAAAGCGGAAAGCGTAGGTATAATCGGAAACTCCTGTGCTCTCAGCCTTATCGGCGGGATATCTGACCACAAAACCGTATTTGTGCGCGTTGTCTCTCAGCCAATTGGCGAGATCTGCATTGCTTTCATCGCTGAGGTAAGGGCTTACGCCGCCTACAACGGTGAGCGCAATGGTATATCCAGCGTGGACGTCGCTGGAGGCATCATTCTTTCCGCAAGCGGAGGAGATCATAATGCTGTCGTTGCCTGTGTCGCTCTTCAGCGCGATAAGCATATTATGTGCATATTCGATCGCGTCGGACGCAAGGTAGAAATTATAGATGTCACCAACGCTGTAGGGAATCGAGGTGTCGTGCTCGCTACGGTAGGTTGCGATATTCACCAGATTCACGTCAGAAGGCATCGTATATGTATGATTGGAATTGGCAAGCACAAGAGAGCCCTTGAGAAGCTCGCTTCCGCTGACCGTTTTGCTTTCGAATTGAATGTCGTCGATGTTTTCGACGTTCGGGCTGTTGTCGTTTGGTTGTGTGCCACCCTCAACGCTTGCTATAATAATAATGACAAGAAGCACGGTGGCAAGCAGAGTAAGTGCGGCTATCACTACAAGGGTGATCCTTTGCAGCTTCTGTCTGTCGATTTTATCAAGAAAATCCATATTCCGCTTCCTTTCAAATCATTTGGGTTGCCATTAAAATTGCAATACTGTTATGTTTATCGTTGCCACTTCGGAAGCTTGTTACGGCTTCCGAAGTGTATTTTTTTGAATCGTTTATCAGTTGTTTGCGTCTCTGATAGAGAAGTCCATTCTGCCCTTCTTGTCAAGACCCATGTACTTGACCTTAACAGAGCTTCCAACGTCGATGCCTGCGTCTGTAACCTTGTTGATTCTCTTGTCGCAGATCTTGGAGATGTGGACCATGCCCTCCTTGCCGGGAGCGTACTCAACGAAGCATCCTACGTCCTCATTGGGCTTGTCCTTGCTTGCAAGGATCTTTACAACGGTACCGTTGTAGCAGCAGCCTACCTCGGGCTCGAATACGATCGCGTCGATCATAGACTTTGCGATTGCTGCGCTTTCGCCGTTGATAGCTGCGATGCAGATCACGCCGTCGTCGTTGATGTCAACCTTAGCGCCGGAATCAGCACAGATCTTCTGAATAACTGCGCCGCCCTTACCGATAACCTCACGGATCTTGTCGGGATCGATCTTGAAGGAGGTCATCTTGGGAGCGTACTTGGAAACCTCTGCTCTGGGAGCGTCGATCGCCTTGAGAATAACCTCGTCGATGATGTACTCACGGCCTGCCTTGGTCTGCTCGAATGCGCGAGCGATGATCTCGGGTGTAAGACCGTCAACCTTAAGGTCCATCTGGATGGAGGTGATACCCTTCTTGGTACCTGCTACCTTGAAGTCCATGTCGCCATAGAAGTCCTCGAGACCCTGAATGTCGATCATAGTGTCCCAAGAGCCGTCCTCAGCGGTGATCAGACCGCAGGAGATACCTGCAACGGGAGCCTTGATCGGAACACCTGC